>CAZRGU010000178.1:4087-7837 GCA_964599705.1 uncultured Ectothiorhodospiraceae bacterium
TGCGGGCGCTGATCCGGCTGCGCGACTTCCTCGCCGAGCCCGGCGTCTCGCGCCGCGCCGTCTACCACGCCACGCGCTGGCTACGCGACCTCCCGGCGCCCGAGGGCGACGGCGAGATGGTCGCCTCGATGCTCGCCTTCCAGCTCGCGCGCCAGACCGCGAGGAAGACCACCCTAGACCACTACAACCCTCCCGAGCTCGCGGCGACGCTGACCCGGCTGGCCATCGAGCACTGCGAGCCCGAGGGGCGCCTCGCCTGGCTGGAGAACTTCCTCTCGGTCGCCGAGTTCCTGGCCCGCGAGACCCGCAGCCCGGCGCTGCCGGGCGCCGCGCCCGCGCAGCAGGAGGCCCGCCAATGACCGCCTACCGATTCCTCGAGCCGCTCGATGTGCTGTTCCTGCGCGGCAACAAGCTGTTCGGCGACCCGGGCAGCCACGGCGAGTCGCTGGTCCCGCCCTGGCCGTCGCTGGCCGCCGGGGCGATCCGCTCGCTGATGCTGGTCCGAGACGGGGTCGAGCTGGGCGCCTTCGCCCGCGGCGAGACCGGCCATCCCACCCTCGGCACCCCGCAGCAGCCCGGAGCGTTCGCGGTGACCACCTTCACCCTGGCGCGGCGCGCCGGCGGCGAGGGCGTCGAGGCGCTGCACCGCCTGCCTGCCGACCTGGTCGTGACCGGCGAGGGCTCGGGGAGGCTCGCCCTCGAGCGCCTCGAGCCGCGCGCCCTGGCCGAGGGCATCGCCAGCTCGGCGCCGCTGGCCAGGGTCGCGGCGCTGGGCAGCGATCAGCGCGCCAAGCCGCGCCCGGGGATGTGGCTCGACGAGGCCGGGTGGCAGCGCTACCTCGCCGGCGAGCTCCCCGAGCCCCACCACCTGGTCGACTCGCAGGCGCTGTGGAAGATCGAGGCACGGGTCGGGGTCGGGCTCGACCCGGAGCAGCGCCGCGCCGAGGACGGCAAGCTGTTCACCGCCCAGGCCGTCGGCCTCGAGCCGGGGTGCGGCTTCCTGGTCGGAGTCAGCGGCGCCGAGCCGCCCGCCGAGGGCACGGTGCGGCTCGGCGGCGACGGGCGCGGCGCGGCGCTGCGGGCCGTCGAGTACCGCCCGCCCGAGCCCGACTACGAGGCCATCGCCGGGAGCGGGCGCTGTCGCATCGTCCTCACCAGCCCCGGGATCTTCGCCGCGGGCTGGCGCCCGAGCGGCTGCGACGCCGAGGGGCGCTTCGCGCTCGGCGCGGTGCGCGCCCGGCTGACCTGCGCCGCGGTGCCCCGCGCCGAGGTGGTCAGCGGCTGGGATCTCGCCCGCGCCGCCCCCAAGCCGGCGCTGCGGGTCGCCCCGGCCGGCAGCGTCTACTGGCTCGAGGCGCTCGAGGCCAGCCCCGAGGCGCTGCGCGAGCTCGCCCGAGCCGGGCTGTGGCCCGAGCAGGGCCCCGACCCGGCGCGCCGCACCGAGGGCTTCAACCGCTTCACCTTCGCCGCCTACCGATGATCGAGGAGCCGATCATGTTCGAGAAGCAAGCCGCCGTCTTCCTCTACGCCGTGAGCCCCGTGCACATGGGCGCGGGCACCGCCACCGGGGTCATCGACAACCCCATCCAGCGCGAGCGCCACACCCGCCACCCGAGCTTCGCCGGCTCCGGGATCAAGGGGGCGGTGCGCCATGCCTTCGAGCAGCTCGGCGGCGACCCGGTGCTCGTCCGGCGCCTGTTCGGCCCCGAGGCCGGGGCGAGCGCGCTGCACGCCGGCGCGGTGAGCTTCGGCGACGGGCAGCTCGTCGCCTTCCCGGTGCGCTCCCTGAAGAACGGCTACGTGTACACCACCTGCCCCCAGGCGCTGGCCCGCACCGCCCGGCTGCTCGCCCTGATCGGGGTGGCCACCGACTGGCCGATCCCCGCCCCCGGCGAGGGCGAGTGCGTGCTGGCCAACCGAGGCCTGCTCTCCGGGGACGGCAAGCTGCACCTCGAGGCCTTCGAGTACCAGGCCAGCGAGTCCGAGGAAGCGCGCACCATCGGGGCCGACCTGGCCGCCAAGGCGATCCCGGACGCCAGCGGCTACCGCTTCTTCCGCGACAAGCTGGCCAGCGACCTGGTGGTGCTCGCCGACACCGACTTCGGCTACTTCTGCGAGAACGCCACCCTGGTCGAGCCGCACGTGCGGATCGACGCCGAGACCGGGACCGCCGCCGACGGTGGCCTCTTCTACACCGAGAACCTGCCGCCCGAGGCGCTGCTGGTCGCCCCGGTGCTGGCGAGCGTGACCCGCAGCCCCGACGAGGAGCGGCTCGGCGCCGAGGAGGTGATGTGCAAGCTGCGCAACGCGATCGACGGGCGGCTGCTGCAGATCGGAGGCGACGCGACCACCGGCCGCGGCCTGGTCACGGTCCAGGTGATCGGAGGATAGGGCGATGGCGATGACCACCGAGCAGCGGCGCGCCGAGCACGCCTGGGGGAAGGCCCGGGAGGGCGTGGAGAGGCACGGCAAGGACTACGTCAACGACGCCAAGGGCCTGCCGGCGCTGATCATGAACAGCGGGCTGATGCAGGTGATGGCCTTCCTGCACGGCAAGGGCGGACGCCACGAGACGCTCGCCGGGCACCTGCGCGACTGGCTCCACGAGCAGATGGCGACGCCGCGCGACTTCGAGGGCTTCATGGAGCACCTGCTGGCGGCCGGCCCGCGCGAGTTCCAGGCGATCACCGCCGAGGCCTTCGCCTGGCTCGCCTGGCTGCGCCAGATGGCCCCGGCCCGCGAGAAGGAGGGCCACTGAGATGCCCGTCGCCGCCGTACCGCGCTACCTCGGTAGCGACTTCCGCAGCGCATCTCCGGGGCTGCGCTTCGGGCTCTACCTTGCGGTGTGGACCAGTCACGCCGACCAGGAGCGCGAGGTCAATCGCCGCGCCAAGGGGAAAAGTCCAGAGGCCCAGGAGATCGCTCAACACCTCAAGCAACACGGCATGGACGCCACCATCGCCGCGTGGACGTGCAGGGAGCGAAACCCGATCCCGGGCCTGTGGGAGAAGAACAAGAGCGGCGCCAACCGTGCCTGGAAGGCCCTCTCGGCGCTCTCCGACCACGACCTCAAGTGCACGCAGGCGCTGCGCAGGCGCCAGCTCGCGGCCGCCGCGGCAACGGCGAAGAGCGACCAGGTCCTCACCGTCGAAGCCCTCTCCACTGCCCCGTTCACCACCGGGCTCGGCAACGAGCACCCGCTCGAGAACGGCTTCGCCTTCCTCAACCCCTACGGCCTGCCCTACCTACCGGGAAGCGGCGTCAAGGGCGTGGTGCGCCAGGCCGCCCGCGAGCTCGCCGGGCTCGTCGAGGGGGCACGCTGGGAGGGCGGGACCGAGTGGAGCGCCGAGGCCATCGAGGCCCTGTTCGGCAAGGAGGTCGGGGATGGCGCCGATCGGCGCGGGGCGCTGCGCTTCTGGGACGTCTTCCCGGCCATCCGCGGCCGCGCCCTGCTCGTCGAGGTGATGACCCCTCACCAGACCCACTACTACCAAAAGGGCGAGTCACCGCACGAGTCCGGCCAGCCCAATCCGATTCCGTTTCTCACCGTGCCTCCGGGATCGGGCTTCACCTTCCACGTCGAGTGCGACCGCGCGCTCCTGCGGCGCTTCGCCCCGGCGCTGGTCGCCGGCGATCGTTGGCGGGGGCTGCTCGAGAGCGCGTTCAAGCACGCCTTCGAGTGGCTCGGGTTCGGCGCCAAGACCGCGGTTGGCTACGGAGCGCTCGCCATCGACGAGCGCAAGCGCGAGG
>CAZRGU010000179.1:0-7780 GCA_964599705.1 uncultured Ectothiorhodospiraceae bacterium
GGCTAGCCCGGATCTCTCACCGGTGCGCGAAGCGAGGGCGCCGCGCCGCTGTCCTGGCGGGGCGCACGGGCTGGAGGGCGGCGAAGGCGTAGCCGACCCTGCCTCGAGCCGCCCGGAGGGCGTACGTCCTGCCAGGACAGATGGATCGGCGGTCGCAGCCGTGGATCGGGGAGAGATGCGCGAAGCGGGGGCGCCCTCCTCGGCGGCCGTCGCCGTGCCTCCTGCCAGCCCCTCCTCGAAGGCGGCCAGGTTGGCCTCGACGGCCACGCCGCGGGCGCGGATCGCGGCCCGGCAGTGCTCGGGGCCGAGCGGCAGCACCGCCGTGGCCGCGATCGCGCCGAGGACCCGGGCGTTGAGCTGGCGCCCGCTCCCAGCGACCCGGTAGAGCGCCGCGGCGCTCGCCTCGAGGGCGGCGAGCAGCCCCTCGGTCTCGATCCGCCCGTCACCGACCGGCACCTTCTCGGCGGTGCTGTAGACCCGCGCGGTGGCCGTGATCACCGTGCTGCGCGCGGTCACCAGCCCGCGCTCGAGGGCGCGGGCGGCCTCGGTGGGCTCGAGGGCGATCACCAGGTCGCACTCGTCGGCGGCCGGGAAGAGGCTGAAGACCGGCTCGCCGGGCGGGTCGCGCTCCGGGTAGAGCTCGAGGTAGTAGGTGGTCGCCCCGGTGCGCTGGGCAACCCCCGGGATCGAGGTCACCTGGGCCGGGTAGCCGGCGTGGTAGGCGGCCGCGTCGAGCCACTCGGCGAGCAGCCCGCCGCCCTGCCCGCCGAGCGCGCCGATCAGCGCGCACAGCGGCCGCGGCGGCGCCTCGCTCACGCCCCCAGCCACCCGAGGAGGCGCGCGGCGAGCCGGTGGCGCAGCCGCCGCCAGCGCCCGGCGTTGCGCACCCACCGGGCCTGGTAGAAGGACGGACAGAGCCGGGCGGCGTGGGCCACCTCGCCGCACAGCCCGCAGCCCAGGCAGCCCGCATCCACGGTCGCGGTCGGCCCGTCCTGCAACGGATCGGTGGGTGCGCGCAGGGTCAGCGACGGGCAGCCGCTCAGGCGCATGCAGGAGTGATCGCCGGTGCAGACCTCCTCGTCGACCCCGAAGCGGACCTGCTCGACGCGCCGCCCGGCAGCGAGCGCCACCGGCAGGCGGGCGCGCTCGCGACGCTGGCGAGCGAGCATGCACTCCGCATCCGAGATGACCACCCGCAGCTCCGGGCCGCGCCGGTCGAGCGCCTCGCGCAGCACCGCGGCGGTCTCGGCGACCCGGTAGGCGTCGACGCGGCGAATCCAGCGCACCCCGAGCCCGCGCAGGGTCTCCTCGATGGAGATCCTGCGCGGGGTGCCCCAGGGGGTCGAGCCGGTCGAGGGCAGGTGCTGCTGGCCGGTGGCCGCGGCATAGCCGTTCTCGAGGATCACCAGCACCGCGTCGTGGCCGTTCCAGAGCGCGTTGGCCGCCCCGCTGAGCAGACCGTTGTGCCAGAAGCCCCCGTCGCCCATCACCGCCACGCTCGGCGCGTCGAGCGCCGGGCCGACCGCGCCGCTGCTCGCCAGGCTCATGCCGTAGCCGAGCACCGTGCTGCCGACGTGGAACGGCGCCAGGGTGGCGAAGGTGCTGCAGCCGATGTCGGCGGCCACATGCAGCGGGCCGCGCTCACGCTCGATGAGCTTGAGCGCGGTGAAGATCGGGCGCTCCGGGCAGCCGGTGCAGAAGGTCGGCGGGCGCGGCGGCACCGGGGTGGCGAGCGCGGCACGGGCCCGCCGGAGCGCCTTGCCGACGGCCGCCTCGCGCCGCGCCACCGCCGCGGCCCGCTCGCCCTCGAGGACCTCGCCGAGCCAGCGCGCCAGAGCGGCGCGGAGCACGTCGGTGACGTACTCGCCGGTCTCGGGCAGCGGTCCCTTGCCGTCGATGCGGCAGGTGAGCCCGGCACGCTGGGCGAGCGCGCGGACCTCGTTCTCGATGAACGGCGGCTGGCCCTCCTCGACGACCAGCACCGCCTCCTTGCCGGCCAGGAACGCCTCGATCTGCTCGGGCACCAGGGGGTGGACGGCGTTGAGCACCAGCAGCGCGAGCGGGGTGCGGCCGAAGGCGTCGGCCAGCCCGAGGCGGGCGAGCGCCCGTACCAGCCCGCCGAAGAGCCCGCCCTGGAGGATGATCCCGTGCGGTCCGCCGTCGCCCGGGAAGTGCTCGTTGATGCCGCGCTCGAGGATGAAGCGCCGCGCCGCCGGCAGCCGCTCGGCGGCCTTGATCCGCTCCTGCTCGTAGGTCGAGGGCGGCAGCACGATGCGCCCGAAGTCGAAGCGCGCCCCGGCGAGCGCACGGCGCTTGCCGTAGGCCGGAGCCCGGTTGGCCCGGCAGGTGAAGGTCCCGGTCATGTGGCAGGCGCGGATCCGCAGCCCGAGGAGCACCGGCAGATTGCTCGCCTCGGAGAGCTCGAAGGCCTGGCCGGTCAGCTCGACCAGGCGCGGCAGGTGGTAGCGCGGGTCGAGCAGCGGCAGCGAGGACTTCAGCGCCATCGCGTGGGTGCGCTCCTGGATGATGCTCGCCCCCTCGCCGTAGTCCTCGCCGAGGACGATCAGGGCCCCGCCGAGCACCCCCGCCGAGGCCAGGTTGGAGAGCGCGTCGGAGGCCACGTTGGTGCCGACGATCGACTTCCAGATCGCGGCCCCGCGCAGCGGGTAGTGGATCGAGGCGCCGAGCAGGGCCGCCGCGCCGGCCTCGCTCGCCGCGGCCTCGAGCTGCACCCCGAGCGGCTCGAGGACCCGCTCGCGGGCGTCGGCGAGCACGTCCATGAGGTGCGAGACGGGCGCCCCCGGGTAGCCGCCGACGTAGGCCACGCCGGCCTCGAGCAGCGCCTTGGCGAGCGCCAGGATGCCCTCGCCGTGGAAAGTCTCGCCGGCGCCGAGCAGCAGCTTGTCGACCTCGCCGGCGAACGAGCGCTCGGCGCCGTGCTGGAAGGTCGGGCGCGCCGCCCCGCTCACCGCCCCTCGTCCCAGCCGGGACGCACGCCCGGTCCCGGGCTGCCGGCCCCGCGGGCCGGGGAGTGGGGGATGGCGAAGCCCTGCTCGTGGCCGGCCCGCGTGATCAGCACCCGCTTCAAGGCCCAGCCAGCGCCGAGCGCGGCGAGCCCGGCCGCCGCCTCCATGCCGCGGGCGGTCACCGGCCAGACGAGCCCGGCCAGCACCAGCGCCACCGGCGCCACGGTGCCGGCGAGCAGCAACGGGGCATCGAGGCGCTCGAGCACCGCCCGTGCCGCGCGCGGCGCGGCGAGCCCGGCCAGGTAGCGCCGCCACGCCCAGGCGCGCGCGGCGAGCAGCACCAGCAGGGCGAGCGCGAGCAGCAGCCGGGCGCCGCGCCCGGGCAGCGGCGGGAGCGCGGCGAGCGCCAGCGCCAGGCCGGTGCCCTCGGCGAGCCCGGTGGCGACCAGCAGCCCGACCACGGCATCGGCGCGCCACGCCGGGATGCCGCGGGCGGCGTGCACCAGCCGGGCCTGGCAGTAGAGGAAGGCGGCGGCGAGCACGGCGGCCAGCGCGAGCAGCAGCGGCCAGCCAAGCCAGGCGCCGGCCAGCGCCGCGCCGAGCAGCGGCCCGGCGAGCAGCGACTCGCGGGTCATCCACGAGGTGTGCGGGTTGAACCAGACGTTGATCGCGCGCAGCGGGCGCCCGATCTCGGCCCACACCAGGGCCAGGCCGGCGGCCACCGCGGCGGCCCCGACGAGCAGCGGGCGCTGCCAGGGTGCGCCGGCGAGCGCCGCGGCCGCCGCCGCCAGGATCAGCCCGGTGCCGGTGCCGCCGCCGATGAAGTTGCCCGCGGCGCGCCAGTCCCAGACGCCCTGGAGTCGCGGCTCGAGGCTCATCGCTGCTCGTCCCACAGGTAGTAGAAGCCCGGCGCCGTGCCGAGCTCCTCGTGCATCCGGAAGTGCTTGTGCCTGGCGAGCAGACGGCTGACCCGGCTCTCGGGGTCGTCGAGATCGCCGAAGATCAACGCATCGGCGATGCAGGCGTTGGCGCAGGCCGGGCTCGCCTCGGGGTCCTCGCCGGGGGTCAGCCCGGCGGCCAGCCCGGCGTCGATCCGATCGACGCAGAAGGTGCACTTCTGGGCCACCGCGCGGCGCTCCTCGTGCTCGCGCTCGCGCTCGATCTCCATGCGCCCCTCGCGATAGGCCTGCGAGCGATGCATGACCTTGAAGCGGGCCTGGTAGGGGCAGGCGACCATGCAGTAGCCGCAGCCGATGCACAGGTCGTAGTCGATGGTCACCACCCCGTCGGGGCGCTGGCGGGTCGCCGTCGAGGGGCACACGTGCATGCACGGCGGCTCGGCGCAGTGCTGGCAGCCGACCGGCACGAAGACCCGCCGCACCTCCGGATACTCGCCGACCTCGAAGTCGAGCACCCGGCGCCACTGCACCCCGGGGGCGGTGTCGTTGGCGTGCTTGCAGGCCGCCGTGCAGGTCTGGCAGCCGACGCAGCGGTTCAGATCGGCGACCATCACCCAGCGGCTCATGCGCGCCCCTCCAGGCGCTCGATGCGCACCCGCACCAGGTCGGCCCCGGAGCCGGTCGCGTCGGTCAGGTCGAGGAGCATCGGCACCAGCGCGTTCATGCTCGGGAGCTTGAAGTCCCTGGCGTGCGGGGTCGCCCAGTGGTCGAACTGGCCGATCATGAGCAGCGTGTCGGGGCGGATCCCCTGGCGCAGCACCAGGCGCCCGCGGGTCGCGGCGAGCGGCGAGCGCACCTCGACCAGGTCGCCCTCGGCGAGCCCGAGCTCGGCGGCGCGCCGCGCGTTCATCACCACCCCGCCGTGCCCGGCGATGTTGTCGGCGACCTCCTTCATCACCTGGATGCCGGCGTTGCCGCCCCAGGCGTACTGCATCGAGCGCGCGGTCACCAGCCAGAACGGGTAGTCGCTGATCTGGCAGTCGAAGTTGCGCTCCAGGGCCTCCTCCCACATCGCCGGGAAGTCGTGCCACTCGGGCAGCGCGCGGTACTCCTCGAGCTGCTGGTCCCAGAAGCTGAGATCCTGCTCGTGGAGGCGCCGGCCGAGCTCCTTGCCGATCCGCGCGAGGCGCTCCTGGTAGGGCATCTCGAAGCGCAGCCCCTCGTCCTCGATCTTGCAGTACAGGTACCAGCGCAGCCGCGAGAAAGGGCGCACCCGCAGGCCCCGCTCGCGGTAGTAGTCGAGCCCCTCGCTGTCGGCCCCGCCGGTCAGCTCGGCGCTGGCCGCCCGGCAGGTCGCCTCCCAGATGGTCTCGACGTCGTGGACCTCGCCCGGGTCGAGGCGGAAGTCGTAGCCCTCGCCGGCCAGCGCCACCCCGGCCGCGCCGCGGTTGATGGCCTGGTTGTAGGGCTCGAGCACCCCGCAGCGGCGCGCCAGCTCGGTGGCGATCCAGGTCATGTCGCGGGCCTCGCCGCGCGGCTCGACCACCGGCTGGCGCAGGGCGAAGCCCTGGTGGTCCCAGAACTGCTCGATGAACTTGGTGCCGCCGACCCGGATGAGCTGCAGGCTCTCGAGGTCCATGCACTCGGGCAGCAGCACGTCGGCCATGTGGTTGGTCTCGTCGCGGGTGTAGGCGAAGCAGACCGTGAACGGGAACTTGGCCATCAGGTCCGAGACCTCGCGGGTGTCCCAGAACGAGATCGCCGGGTTGGTGCGGTAGACGAACCAGATCTCGGGGCGGGTCGCCTTGGGCCAGTTCTCGGGCCCGGCCTTCTGCTGCATCCAGGCGAGATGGGTGGGCCCCAGGGCCTGGCTCCAGGGCGAGTTGGAGACCAGCGGCACCAGGGTGCGGTTGGCGTTGCGCACGTCGGGCCGGGCCATCCAGTGCTCGCGGTCGGTGGGGTTCATCGGGTAGTCCATGACCCCGTCGCGCGAGGGCTTGACGCTCAGGAAGCGGTCGCTGGCCGGGCGGTTGAGCCGCACCGTGGTCCCGAGGGTTCCGCCCGGCACCTCGAGGGCGCCGACCAGGCAGGCCATCAGGGTGCGCGCCCAGCAGCACTGGTAGCCGCCCCAGCCGTTGTTGACGGTCTTGCCGAGGGCGATCGCGACCGGGCGCAGCGGCAGGGTGCGCCCGTCGATCTCGATGGTCTCGCCGACCCGGGCGTGATCCAGGAACTCGATGGCGAGATGCCGGATGACCTTCTGGTGGACGTCGCAGATCCTTCCGGCCCACAGCGGCGTGAACGGCTCCATGTGATCGATGAGGCGCTGGAAGGCCGGCACCACCCGCGCGCCGCGGTGCTCCCAGCGGTCCTCGTCGGCGCCCAGCTCGACCCCGTCGGCCAGATACTCGCCCTCGAGGGCCGGCTCGATTCCGGGGGTATCGAAGGGCACCGCGCGCTCGCCGGCCGGGTCCCAGACCAGCGGCTTGAGGGTGGCCGGGTCGCGCAGGTAGAAGCCGCGCGGGGCGACCAGGTAGGGCGAGGTGGTGCGGTGCCTGAGGAAGGGGAGATCGAGGCGCTCGCGCTGCTCGTGGAGCAGCACGTGGATCATCCCGAACAGGAAGGCCGCGTCGGTCTTCGGGCGGATCGGGATCCACTGCGCCGAGCAGGCCCCGGTGACCGACAGGTGCGGCTCGATCTGGACCCGCTTGATCCCGCGGTCGCGGGCCTCGGCGTGGCGGCGCACCCCACAGACCCCCCCGGAGGCCTCGACGTTGTAGCCGAACGAGAGGATCAGCTCGGTCAGCGGGGTGTCCGGGGCGACCGTGAAGGCGCGGTGCCAGAGCTCGCCGTAGAGGTGCTCGGAGTGGTAGCACTTCACCCCCTGGCCGCTGCCGAAGCCGAAGTCGATCGGGCCGATGGCGGCCATGAAGGCCGGCAGCGTGCCCATGTAGTAGGTCGGGGTGCCGCCGCCGCCGAAGCTCGCCGCGATCCTAGGGTAGCCGGACTCGTCGGTCGGCCCCCTGGCGCGTACCGCGCGGACCCGCTCGGCGATCAGATCGAGGGCCTCGTCCCAGGAGATCGGCACGAAGCCGGGGTCCTCGTCGCGTCCCTTGCGCGGGTTGGTGCGCCGCATCGGGGTGAGGATGCGGTTGGGGTTGTAGAGCTTCTGGATCAGCCCGAAGGCCTTGACGCAGACCTTGCCGGCCGAGGGGGTGCGCTCGGCGACGGCGAAGTTGGGCTCGACCTGGGTGGCGATCCCGTCCTCGACCCGCACGGTGAGGAGATCCGGCCCGGCCACGCACTGGTAGCAGTAGGTCGGTACCCGGCGCGGCGTGCTGCCCGGGCCCGCCGCCATCAGCCGCTCCCGGCCCGGTCCCGCTTGGCGCGCAGGCGCTCGGCGGTGCGCTCGACGTCGACCACGAAGCGCTCGTGGCTGCCACGCACGATGGCGTCGAGCGCGTCGCGCCCCTCGACCTCGAGGCGCACCCGGCGACCCTCGACCTCGCCGATGCGCACCGTGATCTCGACGTCCATGCCGAGCGGGGTCGCGGCCAGGTGCTCGATGGCGACCCGGGTGCCGACCGAGTCCTGGCCCTCGGCGATGTGCTCGAGGATCAGCGCCCGGGCGCACATCTCGACGTCGCGCACCAGCTCGGGGGTGGCGTAGACCCGGCACTCCTCGCCCATGAAGTCGATGGTGCGGGGGCGATCGACGGTGAACCGCTCGGTGCGGCTGAGACCTGCGGCAAGCTCTTCCATGTCCTGTTCCTCCTCGGCGGCGATTATATGATTGACGTTAACGTCAACGTCAACCGACCATCCGTGGGGTCTCTCGCCCCCCGCCCCGCACGCGTCGGGCTGGCGCCCGACCTGCGCCTCTCGGCCCTCCCGCGCGTCGGGCTGGCGCCCGAC
>CAZRGU010000180.1:0-7773 GCA_964599705.1 uncultured Ectothiorhodospiraceae bacterium
CTGCCCGGTGCCGTCCCGCGTTCGATCCCGGGCAGAGCCCGGGCTACCGCCGAGCGCGCGGCCCGCGGTCGTCAGGGCTCTGAGACCGGGGGCCGCCATGGGCGCGACGCCGAGCCGGCGCGCCCGGCTGCTCAACCTCGCCCTGCGCCTCACCGTGAAGCGGCGCCTGAGCGCGATGCGGAGCACCGACGCGGCCGCCGCGCGGGCCTCGCGGGCGCGCCTCGCGGCGCTCGAGCGCTGGATCCCGCCGCCGCCGCGGGGCACCCGGGTGGAGCACATCGCGCTCGGTGGGGTCCCGGCCGAGCGGGTCTGCGCGCGCCGGGCCGAGCGGTCCCGCGCGCTGCTCTACCTCCACGGAGGGGCCTACGTGCTCGGCTCGCCGGCGCTGTACCGCGACCTCGCCGCGCGGCTCTCGGCGGCCTGCGCGATGCCGGTGCTGGTCCCCGACTACCGGCTCGCCCCGGAGCACCCCTTCCCGGCGGCCCTGGAGGACGCCCGCGCCGCCTGGAGTGCGCTGCTCGCCGGCGGCATCGCGCCGCAGCGCGCCGCGCTTGCCGGTGACTCCGCCGGGGGCGGGCTGGCGCTGGCGCTGATGGTGGCCCTGCGCGCGGCCGGCGAGCCGCTGCCGGCCTGTGCGGCGCTGCTCGCGCCATGGACCGATCTCACCGCCAGCGGCGAGTCGCTGCGCAGCAACGCCGGGCGCGACCCCTACCTGGTGGCCGACCTGCTGCGCCCGGTCGCCGCCCTCTACCACGGCGCGCACGATCCCGGCGAGGCGCTGATCTCGCCGCTGTTCGCCGATCTGCGCGGCCTGCCGCGGCTGCTCGTCCACGCCAGCGACGCCGAGATCCTGCGCAGCGACTCCGAGCGGCTCGTGGCGCGGGCCCGCGCCGCCGGGGTGCCGGCCGAGCTGCACCTGTGGGCCGGCATGGCCCACGTCTTCCACCTCTTCGCCGCGCTGCTGCCCGAGGCGCGCGCCGCCATCGCCGAGATCGGCGCCTTCGTGCGCGCGGCAACCCGCTGAGGGGCGCACCTCCCGCCCCCCGCTATACTGCGCCCCCGGGGCACAACGGAGCGCGACAGTGGAGCTTTCCTCCTTCGGGCGGCGGCTGACCCGGGATGCCGGGATCAGCCGCCTGATGGAAGACTTCCGCGAGACTCGTGGCGAGAACGGGGCGGGGATGTGCATGCTCGGGGGCGGCAACCCGGGCCACATCCCGGCGGTGAGCGCGGTGTTCCGCGAGCGGATGCGGCGCATGCTCGAGCGCCCGGGGGCGTTCGAGGACCTGATCGGCAACTACGATCCGCCGGCCGGCCAGCCGCGCTTCGCCGCGGCGCTTGCCCGGCTGCTGCGCGGCGAGCTCGGCTGGGACGTGGGGCCCGAGCACATCGCGGTGACCAACGGCAGCCAGAGCGCCTCGTTCATGCTCTTCAACCTGCTCGCCGGGCGCTTCGACGACGGCAGCGATCGCCACGTCCTGCTGCCGCTGACCCCCGAGTACATCGGCTACGCCGATCAGGGGCTGGCGGCCGGCCTGTTCCGGGCGCCACGCCCGCGGATCGTCGAGCTCGACGAGCTGACCTTCAAGTACCACGTCGACTTCGAGGCCCTCACCATCGACGAGCACACCGCGGCGCTGTGCGTCTCGCGCCCGACCAATCCGACCGGCAACCTGCTCACCGACCCGGAGATGGCGCGCCTCGGGGCCCTGACCCGCGAGCGCGGGATCCCGCTGATCGTCGACAACGCCTACGGGGTGCCCTTCCCCGGGATCTGCTTCGCGCCGGCGACGCCCTACTTCGACGAGCATGTGGTGGTGCTGATGAGCCTGTCCAAGCTCGGGCTGCCGGGGGTGCGCACCGGGATCGTCGTCGCCCGTCCCGAGCTGGTGCGCGCCGTGGCCGCGGTCAACGCGGTGCTCAACCTGACCACCGGGGGCTTCGGCCAGGCGCTGGCCCTGGAGCTGATCGAGAGCGGCGAGATCATCGCCCTCGGGCGCGACCGGGTGCGGCCCTTCTACCAGGCCAAGGCCGAGCGGGCCGTCGAGTGCCTGCGCCGCGAGCTGGACGGCTACCCGCTGCGGGTGCACCGCCCCGAGGGAGCGATCTTCCTGTGGCTGTGGTTCCCGGAGCTGCCGATCCGCAGCGCCGAGCTCTACGCCCGGGCCAAGGCCCGCGGCGTGCTGGTGTGCTCGGGGCACTACTTCTTCCCCGGCCTGGAGGGTGCCTGGCGCCATCGCGAGGAGTGCCTGCGGGTGACCTACGCCCAGGACGACGAGGTCGTCGAGCGCGGCCTGCGGATCCTCGCCGCCGAGGTCCGCCGCGCCTACGACGAGGCCGGCTGAGCCGCCGCGCCTTGTCCCGGCCGCGGCGACGGGGCGCTCAGCGCGGCGCTGCCCGGCCCTGGGCGGCGACCGCCGCCATCGCCCGCTCCACCTCCTCGGGGTCGCCGAGATAGCGCCGCTCGCGCGGGCGCAGCGCCTCGTCGAGGGTGTAGAGCAGGGGCATCCCGGTCGGGATGTTGAGCCCGACGATCGCCTCCTCGGAGATCCCGTCGAGGTGCTTGACCAGCGCCCGCAGCGAGTTGCCGTGGGCCGCGATCAGGACCCGCCGGCCGGCGCGCAGCTCGGGGCAGATGCGCTCGTGCCAGTAGGGCAGGAAGCGCTCCACGGTGTCCTTGAGGCACTCGCCGAGCGGCAGCTCCTCGGCGGCGATCCCGGCGTAGCGCGGATCCCGGCCCGGGTGGCGCTCGTCATCGGCGCCCAGCAGGGGCGGCCGGGTGGCGTAGCTGCGCCGCCAGGCGAGCACCTGCTGCTCGCCGTAGCGGGCCGCGGTCTGGGCCTTGTTGAGCCCCTGCAGCGCCCCGTAGTGGCGCTCGTTGAGGCGCCACGAGCGGTGCACCGGGACCCACATCCGGTCGAGCCCGTCGAGCACGATCCACAGCGTGCGGATGGCCCGCTTGAGCACCGAGGTGAAGGCCACGTCGCACAGCGCCCCGGCCTCGGCGAGCAGGTCGGCGGCGCGCCGTGCCTCCTCGATGCCACGCTCGCTCAGGTCGACGTCGGTCCAGCCGGTGAAGCGGTTCTCGCGGTTCCAGACACTCTCGCCGTGGCGCAGCAGCACGAGCTCAGCCATCTTCCCCTCCAGCCCTCGGATCCCGCCTGGCGGGCTCGCCCCCCTCCCCCTCGACCGGCTCGCCGGAGTCGATCTCGCGCGGCCGACCGACGGCGTATCCCTGCACGAAATCGACCCCGATCGCGGCCAGCTCCTCGATCACCTCGGCGCTGGCCGTGTGCTCGGCCACGGTGCGCTTGCCCAGCACCCTGGCCACGTCCTGGATCGCCCGGACCATCGCCCGGTCGATCGGATCGCCGGTCAGGTTGCGCACGAAGCTACCATCGATCTTGACATAGTCGACCGGGAGCTGCTTGAGGTAGCCGAGCGAGGAGACCCCGGCCCCGAAGTCGTCCAGGGCGAACTGGCAGCCCCAGGCGCGCAGCGCGCGGATGAAGCGCGCCGTGCTGCTCATGTTCGAGGCCGCCGCGGTCTCGGTGATCTCGAAGCACAGCCGCTCGGCGGCCAGCTCGCTGCGGTCGAGGATCTCGATCACGTCGCGCAGGAACTGCCCGTCGGCCAGCGAGGCGCTCGAGACGTTGACCGAGCACAGCTCGACGTCGGCCACCTGGGGCTCCTCGGCCAGCCAGCGCACCGCCGCGGCCACCACCCAGCGGTCGATCCGACCGAGCAGCCGGAAGCGCTCGGCGACCGGAAGGAAGGTCCCGGGTCGCACCACCTCGCCGTCCTCGCCGCGCATGCGCAGCAGCAGCTCGATCCAGCGCGGCCTCCCCCTGGCCGCGAGCGGCAGGGCCCGGATCGGCTGCGCGCAGAGGAACAGAGCGCCACCCTCGAGCGCCTGCTCGATGCGCAGCACCCAGTCGAGATCGCCCTGGCGGCGCGGCGTCCCGGCCTCGTCCGGGCGGTAGACGTGGACCCGGTCGCGGCCCTGCTCCTTGGCCGTGTAGCAGGCGCTGTCGGCGGCACCCAGCACCTCGCCGACGCTCTCCGAGGCGCCATCCACCCGTACCACCCCGATGCTCGCCCCGACCCGGAAGCGGCGCCCCTCCCAGGCGAAGCGGTACTGGCGCAGGGTGGCGCGAATCGCGTTGGCGACCCGCCGCGCCTGGACCAGGGAGCAGCGCTCGAGGAGCACCGCGAACTCGTCGCCGCCGACCCGCGCCAGGGTGTCGCGCTTGCGCACGCAGGTCGGCAGCAGCTCGCCGAGCTGGCGCAGCAGCTCGTCGCCGGCGAGGTGGCCGCAGGTGTCGTTGACCACCTTGAACTGGTCGAGATCGAGGTAGCACAGGGCGTGCTCCGAGCCGTCCCTGCGGGCCGTCTCGAGGACCCGCTCGAGGCGCGCCTCGAGCTCGCCGCGGTTGACCAGCCCGGTGAGCGGATCGTGGCTGGCCCGATAGGAGAGCTCCTCGGCGAGCGCCCGGGTGGCGCTGACGTCGCGGCACACCAGCCTGATCTCGGCCGGCTCCGCCCCGAGCCCGCCGGCGATCACCCGGGCGTGGACCCAGAGCGACTCGCCACCGCTGCGCAGGAGGCGGAACTCGAGCGCGCCGTCGTCTCCTTCGCTTCCGGCCAGCGCGGCGAGCCGCTCGCCGAGCGCCGCGCGGTCCTCGCGCTCGACCAGGTCGAGCAGCGCCCGCCCCAGCAGGTCCTCCTTGTCGTAGCCGAGATAGCGGGCGCCGAAGCGGTTGATCGAGCGGATGGTGCCGTCCGCGGCGATGCCCAGGTGGATGTCGGGGGCATCCTCGTAGAGCGCCCGCAGATGCGCCTCGCTGCGCGCCAGGGCCTGCTCGACGCGCTTGCGCGCGGTGATGTCGGTGGCGATGCTGCCGACCCCGATGCCGCGCCCGGCCGCGTCGCGGACCGGGAACTTGAGCACCAGGAAGGTGTGCGCCTCCCCCGCCACCCGCAGCTCGTACTCGCGCTCGATCGACTGGCCGCCGAGCAGCACCTCGCGGTCGTGGCGCTCGCTGCGCTCGGCGTGCTCGACGCCGGACTTGCGCTCGTGGGGAAGACGCCCGATCACCTCCTCGCGGGCGACCCCGAACAGCTCCTCGAAGTGGCGGTTGACGTACAGGTAGCGACCGCTACGGTCCTTGAGCGTGACCACCGCCGGGACGTGCTCGAAGAAGCCCTCCAGCCAGGCCCGGCTGGTGCGCAGCTCGTCCTCGAGGCAGGCATGCAGCGCGCGGCGCACCTGGCGCAGCAGCTCGCCCGGGTCGCCGGCCTTCTCGACGTAGGCGAAGGCCCCCAGGTTGAGCGCCTCGCGGGCCGAGTCGAACGAGCCGTAGGCGGTATGGACGATGACCCGCAGGCCCGGGTCGCGCTCGCGGGCGCGGCGCAGGAAGTCGAGCCCGGAGCCGGAGCGCAGGCGCTGGTCGGCGATCGCCACCGCGAAGCGCCGCTCGGCGACCCGGCGCAGCGCGCTGTCGAGACCGGCGCAGGCCTGTACCTCGAGCCCCTCGTCGGCCAGGATCTCGCTCAGGGTACGGCGTTGCGCCGGCTCGTCCTCGAGCAGCAGCACCGCACGGCGCGGCACCAGCACCCGCGCACCGTCCTCGGGGTTCCCGGAACGCCGCGAGACCTGGCTAGCCCGCATGGCTCACCACCCTTGCCCCGGCAACCGGCTCGGGGGAGCGGGCGTGGCGCGGCAGGCGGAGCCGGAAGGCGGCCCCGGAGCCGACCGCGCCGAGCAGCTCGATGCGGCCGCCGTGCTGCTCGACGATCTGCCGGCAGGTCGCCAGCCCCAGCCCGGTCCCACCGCTGCGCCCGCTGATCAGCGGCTCGAAGGCCCGCTCGCCGATCCGCGAGGCGATGCCCTCGCCGTCGTCGCGCAGCTCGATCACGTCCCAGTCGGCCTCGCGCCGGGCCCGGATCCGCAGCCAGCGCGCGCCGGCCTCGCCGGCGTTGCAGGTCAGGTTGTCGAGGACCCGGGTGAGCTGGGGGGGATCGGCCCAGACGGTGAACGGGTCCGGGTCGAGGTCGAGCTCGAGCCGGATCCGGCTGCGGGGGTCGACCCGGCGCAGCGACTCGCGCCAGCTCCGTCCCAGGTCGACGCGCTCGAGGTGCGGCTCGGCGACCCGTGCCAGCGCCATCAGGTTGCCCAGGCGCCGCTCGGCGGTGGCCAGCTCGTCGCCGATCACGTCCAGGTAGCGGCGCCAGTCCGGTCGCCCGGGCCCGACCCGCCGGCGCAGCAGGTAGTGGGCGTTGCGCACCGCGGCCAGGGGGTTGCGCAGGTCGTGGGCGACGCTCGCCGCGAGCTCGCCGGTCACCGCCAGGCGGGTCTTGCGCACCAGCTCCTCGCGAACCCGCTCGAGCTCGCCGGCGACCCGCTCGTTCTCGCGCCGCTGCTGGGCCAGCAGCCGGGTCTGGGCCTCCCGCGCCTCCCCCTCGGCGCGGCGCCGCACGCCGATGTGATGGAGCAGCACGGCGATGAAGCCGGCCAGGGCGAGCAGCACCGCGATCGCGCTCCACACCGCCAGCGGGTGGCGGTCGTAGAGCGACTGTGGCTGGTACTCGAGCCGGCTGTCGGCCGGCAGCCGGCCCGCGTCGAGCCCGTAGCGGCGCAGCTCGCGGGCATCGAAAAGGTAGCGGCTCATGCCGTCGCGAACCGGCTCGATGCTCGCGGCCGGCTCGCCGCGCAGGATCCGCAGGGCGAGCTCGGCGCTGGCCCGCCCGATGGCGGTCGCGCTGGTCATGTGGCCGCCGATCACCCCGTAGCCGAGCGCGCTGGCGCGCACCGCGTAGAGCGGCGCGGCGCTGCGCGCGGCGAGCCGGCGCAGGAACGCCTCGAACGGCAGCGCGGTGCCCTCGGGGCTGATCGGCGAGGCGATCGGGAGCACCACGGTGCCCGGATCGAGCCGCGCCACCCGCTCCTCGAGCGCGGCCAGCGAGCTATCGCTCCACACCTCGAGCTCCACCCGGGGCCGGTAGTCGGCCACCAGCGGCTCGACATGATGGCGGTTGAACAGCCCCGGGGCGATGATCACGATCCGCCGCGCCCCGGGCTGGAGGCGGAAGGCGACGTCGAGCGTGCCGCGAAAGTCGTCCCGCCCGATCACCGCCGTGGCCCGCGGCGGGCGCTCGCCGAGCACCGACCCGTCGCTGCCGCACAGCACCAGCGGCAGATCCCCGAGCAGCGCCTGGCGGCGCTCGAGCACGAAGCGCACCGCCCGCTCGCCGCAGACGATCGCCGCATCGAAGCTCGCCTGGCGGAACTTCTCTCGGTACAGGGCGGCGAGCTGGCGGAAGTGGCGCGGATGGCGCAGCCGCTCGACGTCCATGTACTCGACCCACAGCTCGGGGCGCTCGGGGGCGAGATCGAAGCCTTCGGCGATCCCGCGCATCAGTCCGTCGCTCCAGGCATCGCCCTGGTGGCCGGCCTGGATCACCAGCACCGAGTGGGCGACCGCGCCGGCCTCGAGCGCCGGCACCCGATCGGGCGCCGCGCGCGCCGCGAGCGCCGCGCCGAGCAGCAGCGCGCAGCCGATGGCGGCCGACCGCCTGCCCCCGGGCGCTCTCTCCCGATCACCCATCGCCGCGGTGCCGACTCCTCCGTCCCCGGCCCGGATCTCCATGGTACACCGTCGCCCGCGCCGACACGAAGCCGCGCCCGGCACCCCTCAGAGTTTGTGAAAGAACCGCCAGCCGTCGCGAGGGCGTTCCTGGGCGACCCGGACAAGGCGCGGGGGTGCACAACAT
>CAZRGU010000181.1:0-7742 GCA_964599705.1 uncultured Ectothiorhodospiraceae bacterium
TGTCCGGGTCGCCCAGGAACGCCCTCGCGACGGCGCGCGGTTCTTTCACAAACTCTGAGCGACGTCCCTGCCGGGGTCTCGGGGGTGGGTGACCCGCGCAGCGGCGGGGAGGCGACGAGCGGTGGGAAGGGGGCTACCCCGCTACCAGGTGAACAGCACCCACTGCGGGATCAGGAAGTCGGGGCCGAGGCCGCGGGTCCGAGTCTCGAGGTTGCCGTCGCCGTCGGCGTCGACCAGGTAGTAGGGCGGCGCGTTGTCGGGCTCGACCTTGATGGCGCGCAGCACCCCGTTGACCCGGTACTCGGTGATCGTGCGCCGCTCGCCGCGGACGATGCGCACGTCCGGCTCGAGGATCTCGCCGCTCTCGACCGGCTCCGGGATCGCGGGCGGCTCGGGGAGCGGCTCGAGCGCCGGGGCGTCGGACTGCGCGCCGGCGCCGCCCTGGGCCAGAGCCAGCCCCAGACCGAGCGCCACGCCGCTGAAACGTCGAACCACCGCGCTGTCCCCCGGATCTGGCCTAGAGCTGGAGCAGCACCTCGCGCTCCTCGGCCGAGGGCTCGAAGGTGCGGGTCTCGTAATGCGCAAAGATAGCATCCACGACTTCCTCGGGTTTGTCCACCACGGTGAACAGCTCCAGATCGTCGGGGGCGATGGTGCCCTCGGCGACCATCGCCGTGCGCATCCACTCGATCAGCCCCTGCCAGAAGGCGCGCCCGACCAGCACGATCGGGATCGGGCGGGTCTTGCCGGTCTGCACCAGGGTCAGGATCTCGGCCAGCTCGTCGAGGGTCCCGAAGCCGCCGGGCAGCACCACGTAGGCCGAGGCGTGCTTGACGAACATCACCTTGCGGGTGAAGAAGTGGCGGAAGTCGAGGTCGATGTCCTGGTAGTCGTTGGGCCGCTGCTCCCTGGGCAGCAGGATGTTGAGGCCGACGCTCAGCGACTTGCCGGCATAGGCGCCCTTGTTGCCGGCCTCCATGATTCCCGGGCCGCCGCCGGTGATCACCGAGAACCCGGCATCGGACAGCCGCCGGCCGATGCTCTCGGCGAGCCGGTAGGAGGGGTGCCCGGGGGGCGTGCGGGCCGAGCCGAAGATGGTCACCGCCGGGCGGATCCCGGCGAGACGCTCGAAGCCCTCGACGAACTCGGCCATGATCCGGAAGATCCGCCACGCCTCGCGGGTGAGGTGGGCGGCGTCGCTCGGCTGGGGCCGCGGGCGGCGGCTGTGGCGTTCGCTCATGGCGGGCTCCTGGTCGCGGGGTCGGGGACAACCCCGTATATACTGGTGCCACCAGCCTCGGCAAGCCCGGCGCCCGACCGATCGCCCAGATGACCGACTCCCCCGGCACCCTGCTGCTCGTCGACGGCTCGGCCTTCCTGTTCCGCGCCTTCCACGCCATGCCCGGGCTGAGCAGCGCGCGCGGTGAGCCGACCGGGGCGATCTACGGGGTGGTCAACATGGTGCGCCGGCTGCTCGCCGAGCAGGCCCCGGAGCACGTCGCGGTGGTCTTCGACGCCCCCGGGCGCAACTTCCGCCACGACCTCTACCCCGACTACAAGGCCAATCGCCCGCCCATGGACGCGGAGCTGGCCGCCCAGATCGAGCCGATCCAGGCGATCGTGCGGGCCCTCGGGCTGCCGCTGCTCATCGAGCCGGGGGTGGAGGCCGACGACGTCATCGCCACGCTCACCGAGCAGGCCCGCTCCCGCGGCCTCGAGGTCGCGATCTGCACCAGCGACAAGGACCTCGCCCAGCTGGTCGGCGAGGGCGTGACCCTGCTGCGCCCGCGGCGCACCGGCAACGGCTACCGGCGCCTCGACGCGGGGGCGGTCGAGGAGGCCTACGGGGTCGCCCCGGAGCGGATCGTCGACCTGCTGGCGCTCACCGGGGACAGCTCGGACAACATCCCCGGGGTGCCGATGGTCGGGCCCAAGACGGCGGCCCGGTGGCTGGCCCGCTACGGCTCGCTCGAGGCCGTGATCGAGCACGCCGCCGAGATCAGGGGCAAGGCGGGCGAGAACCTGCGCGGGGCGCTCGATCAGCTCGCCCTGGCCCGCGAGCTGGTTCGCCTGCGCCGCGACCTGGCCCTCGACGTCGACCTCGAGGCGCTGCGCCCGGCCCCCCCCGATCGCGAGGCGCTGCGCGAGCTCTACCGGCGCTGGGATCTGCGCGGCTGGCTGGCCGAGCTGGAGGGCGGGGAGCGCCGGGAGGGTGGCGAGGGCGATACGCCCGGGGGGGCGGGCGACTACCGGACGGTGCTCGACGAGGCCGAGCTCGCGCGCTGGATCGAGCGCCTCGCCGCCGCCCCGCTGCTCGCCATCGACACCGAGACCACCAGCCTCGACTACATGCGCGCCGAGCTGGTCGGGGTCTCGTTCGCGGTGCGACCCGGGGAGGCCGCCTACGTGCCCTGCGCGCACCGCTATCCCGGCGCCCCGGAGCAGATCCCGTGCCCGCGCCTGCTCGAGGCGCTGCGTCCCCTGCTCGAGGACCCCGAGCGGCCCAAGGTCGGCCAGAACCTCAAGTACGACATGAGCGTGCTGGCCCGCCACGGCATCGAGCTGCGCGGCATCCGCCACGACACCATGCTCGAGTCCTATGTCCTCGACAGCACGGCGAGCCGCCATGACCTCGACACCCTGGCCGCCCGGGTGCTGGGGCGCGAGACCATCCGCTACGAGCAGGTCGCCGGGCGCGGCGCGCGCCAGATCGGCTTCGCCGAGGTGGCCCTCGAGCAGGCCACCCCGTATGCCGCCGAGGACGCCGAGCTGGCGCTCGCCCTGCACCAGGCGCTGTGGCCGCGCCTCGAGGCCGAGCCGAGCCTGCGCCGGGTCTACGAGGAGCTCGAGGTGCCGCTGATCCCGGTGCTCTCGCGCATGGAGCGCAACGGCGTGCGGGTCGACTGCGAGATGCTCGAGCGCCAGAGCGGGGAGCTCGCCGAGCGGATGCGCGAGGTCGAGGACCGCGCCCACGCCGCCGCCGGCGGCCCGTTCAATCTCGGCTCGCCGAAGCAGATCCAGGAGATCCTGTTCGAGCGCCTCGAGCTGCCGGTGCGCGCCAGGACCCCCAAGGGCCAGCCCTCGACCACCGAGGCGGTCCTCCAGGACCTGGCCCTCGAGCACCCGCTGCCGGCCCTGATCCTCGAGCACCGGGCGCTCGCCAAGCTCAAGTCGACCTACACCGATGCGCTCCCCGGGCGGGTCGACCCGGCCACCGGGCGGGTCCACACCAGCTACCACCAGGCGGTCGCATCGACCGGGCGGCTGTCCTCCTCGGATCCCAACCTGCAGAACATCCCGGTGCGCACCGCCGAGGGGCGGCGCATCCGCCAGGCCTTCGTGGCCGAGCCCGGGCACCTGCTGGTCGCTGCCGACTACTCGCAGATCGAGCTGCGCATCATGGCCCACCTGTCCGGCGACGAGGGCCTGCTCGAGGCCTTCCGCGCCGGGGCCGACGTGCACCGCACGACCGCCGCCGAGGTCTTCGCGACTGCCCCCGAGGCGGTCACCGAGGAGCAGCGACGGCGCGCCAAGGCGATCAACTTCGGGCTCATCTACGGGATGTCGGCCTTCGGGCTGGCCCGCCAGCTCGGGGTCCCGCAGAACGAGGCGCAGGCCTACATCGAGCGCTACTTCGCGCGCTACCCCGGGGTCAAGCGCTACATGGACGAGACCCGCGCCGTCGCCCACCGGCGCGGCTGGGTCGAGACGGTGTTCGGGCGCCGGCTGCACCTGCCCGACATCAACGCCCGCCAGGCGCAGCGGCGCCAGTACGCCGAGCGCACCGCGATCAACGCGCCGATGCAGGGCAGTGCGGCCGACATCATCAAGCGGGCGATGATCGATTGCGATGCCTGGCTCGGCGAGGCCGGCGGCGGGGCGCGGATGATCATGCAGGTCCACGACGAGCTGGTCTTCGAGGTCGCCGCCGAGCGCGCCGCGGCGCTCGCCGAGCGGGTCCGCGCGATCATGGTCGGGGCGGCCGAGCTGCGCGTCCCGCTGGTGGTCGACGTCGGCATCGGGGCGAGCTGGGACGAGGCCCACTGAGCAGGCTGTGCTACCATGAGGGGAGTCAGGACAACGCGCACCCGGAGCACCGCCGCGCGAGCCCGCGCGACGCACTCGCCATGTTGATCATTCCAGCCATCGACCTCAAGGGAGGCCGTTGCGTGCGCCTGCGCCAGGGGCGCATGGACGACGAGACCCACTACTCCGACGATCCGGTGGCCGTCGCCCGGCGCTGGCAGGAGGCCGGTGCCCGGCGCCTGCACCTGGTCGATCTCGACGGCGCCCGCGACGGGCGCCCGCGCAACCTCGAGGTGATCCACGAGATCGTCGCCGCGGTCCCCGACCTGCCGGTCGAGGTCGGCGGCGGGATCCGCGAGGAGGAGACCATCGACGCCTACCTCGACGCCGGGGCGCGCTGGGTGATCATCGGCACCCGGGCGGTCACCGCCGCGCACTTCCTGCCCGACATGTGCCGGGCCTATCCCGGGCACGTCATCGTCGGCCTCGACGCCCGCGACGGCAAGGTGGCCACCGAGGGCTGGTCGAAGCTGTCGCGCCACGACGCGGTCGACATGGCACAGCGCTTCGCCCGGGACGGCGCCGAGGCGATCATCTACACCGAGATCAGCCGCGACGGGATGCTCAGCGGGGTCGACGCGGAGGCCACCGCGCGGATCGCGCGGGCCGTCGAGGTTCCGGTGATCGCCTCGGGGGGGGTGCGCGATCTGGACGACGTGCGCCGCCTGTGCGCGGTCGCCGAGGACGGCATCGAGGGGGTCATCACCGGGCGTGCGCTCTACGACGGCACGCTCGATCTCGCCGCGGCCCAGGACCTCGCCGATCGCCTGACGGCGTGAGATGGCGCTCGCCAAGCGCATCATCCCCTGTCTCGACGTCGACGCCGGCCGGGTGGTCAAGGGGGTGCGCTTCGTCGCGATCCGCGACGCCGGGGACCCGGTCGAGGTGGCCCGCCGCTACGACCAGCAGGGGGCCGACGAGCTGACCTTCCTCGACATCACTGCCTCCTCGGACGGACGCGAGACCATCGCCCACGTGGTCGAGGCGGTGGCCGCCGAGGTCTTCATCCCGCTCACCGTCGGCGGCGGGGTGCGCAGCGTCGCCGACATCCGCCGGCTGCTCAACGCCGGGGCCGACAAGGTCTCGATCAACACCGCCGCGGTGCACGACCCGGAGCTGGTCGGCGAGGCCGCGGGGCGTTTCGGCTCGCAGTGCATCGTGGTCGCCATCGATGCCAAGCGGGTGCCCGGAGACGGGGCGCCGCGCTGGCAGGTCTACACCCACGGCGGGCGCCGGGCCACCGGCATCGACGCCCTCGCCTGGGCGCGACGCATGTGCGCCCTCGGGGCCGGCGAGATCCTGCTGACCAGCATGGACCGGGACGGCACCCGGGACGGCTTCGACCTGGCGCTGACCCGCGCGGTGGCCGAGGCGGTCGCGGTGCCGGTGATCGCCTCGGGCGGGGTCGGCCGGCTCGAGCACCTGGCCGCCGGGGTCACCGAGGGGGGAGCCGATGCGGTGCTCGCGGCCAGCATCTTCCACTTCGGCGAGCACACCATCGAGGAGGCCAAGCGCTACCTGGCCGGACGCGGCATCGAGGTACGGCTCGGGTGAGCGCGCCCCGGGCCGCGATGCCCGCCAGGGAGGAATCGGCTATCCTCGCCGCTCCTGGGCGGGGGGGAACCGTGATCCGCGTCACACTCGGCGCGCAAGGGCGTGTCGCCGGTGGGCGGCGCGGGCGCATAATCACGAAACTTGTGCTCGCGCGACGGGCGCGGGCCCCGGGGGAGACGGCGTGGACCTGATCTTCGAGATCGCCGGTGACCAGATCGACGGCGCCCGCGACTACCAGGAAGACGCCTTCCTGACCACCTACATCGATGACGAGGCCGGGGAGTCGAAGTCCTCGGCGCTGGTGATCATGGCCGACGGCATGGGGGGGCATGCGGCCGGCAACATCGCCAGCAACCTGGTGGTCTCGACCTTCAACAAGTTCTTCACCGGGCGCTTCGGCAAGGAGCCGACCCACGCCATTCTCCGTGCCGCCCTCGACAAGGCCAACGACGCGCTGCGCGAGTCGATCCGCGAGACCCCGGCGCTCGACGGGATGGGCTGCACGATGGTCACCGCGGCCTTCACCCAGGGCAAGCTCTACTGGGTGAGCGTCGGCGACAGCCACCTCTACCTGGTGCGCGACGGCAAGCTCATCAAGAAGAACGACGATCACAGCTACGGCGGCTACCTCGACCGCATGCAGGCGATGGGCATGGACGTCGAGCCCGAGCAGGGGCTGTCGCGCAACATGCTGATGAGCGCCATGACCGGCGGCGAGATCGACATGGTCGACTGTCCCGAGGAGCCGATCGAGCTCCAGCCCGGCGATCGGGTGATCGTCTCCAGCGACGGGCTCGACACCCTCGACGAGGAGCAGATCCTCGAGGTCTGCTCGTGGGCCGAGTCGGCCAAGCAGTGCGTCGACGGGCTGCTGCGCGCCGTCGAGCACATCAACAAGCCGCGCCAGGACAACACCACGGTGATCTGCGTGGACGTGCTCGAGCGCACCCCGGCGCCGAGCGCTGCCGCTCCCGAGCCGGCCCCCGAGCCCGAGCACGAGGACGACACCGAGCCCTCGGCGCGGCTCGCCACCGGCCCCGGGGAGGAGACCTCGCTCGAGGCCGAGGAGGGCGGGGCGCGCGGCGGGCTGTCCAAGGGGCTGCTCGGCGCGGTTGCGGGGCTGCTCCTGGCTGCCGTGGCCGCCGGTGGCTACTTCCTGCTCGGCGGCAAGGGCGAGCCGGCGCCACCCCCGCCAGCCGCGCAGCCGGCCGCGCCGGCGCCAGCCCCTGCCCCTGCCGGGGCCCCCACCCCGGGTCCGGCTCCGGCGAGCCCGCCTGCGGCCGCGCAGCCCGCTGCCGAGCCGGCTGCGCCGGCGCCACCGGCCGCGCCGGCCGCCGCCGGGGCGGGCGCCAGCGCGGCCGTCCCCGCGGCCGCCCCGGCCAGGGAGTTCCGCGATCGGCTCAGCTCGGGGGGCGAGGGCCCCCCGATGGTGCGCATCCCCGGGGGGACCTTCGAGATGGGCAGCAGCGGGCTGTCGACGGCGGCCGACGAGCGCCCGCGCCACAAGGTCACCATCGCCCCGTTCGCGATCGGCAAGTACGAGGTGACCTTCGCCGAGTACGAGCGCTTCGCGCGGGCCACCGGCCGGCGGGTTCCGGACAACCTCTACCTGGAGAAGAGCGACCACCCGGTGATCTTCGTGAGCTGGGACGACGCCTACGCCTACACCCGCTGGCTCACCGAGCAGACCGGCAAGAAGTACCGCCTGCCGACCGAGGCCGAGTGGGAGTATGCGGCTCGCGCCGGGACCACCACCCCGTACTGGTGGGGCTACGACATCGGCGAGAACCGGGCCCACTGCTTCGACTGCAAGACCGGGCTCAATCCCCGCCTGCCGACCCGCATCGGGCGCTTCGAGCCCAATCCGTTCGGCCTCTACGACACCGCGGGCAATGTCTACGAGTGGGTCCACGACTGCTACCACCCCAACTACAAGGGGGCGCCGAACGACGGCTCGGTCTGGGAGGGGGGCGACTGCACCTACCGGGTGACCCGCGGGGGGTCGTACTCGAGCACCTCGAAGTCGCTGCGGGTGACCGCGCGGCGCAAGTGGCGCTCCACCCAGGGCTACGATTCGGTCGGCTTCCGGGTGGCGCGCGAGC
>CAZRGU010000182.1:0-7657 GCA_964599705.1 uncultured Ectothiorhodospiraceae bacterium
GGGCACCGGCCGGGCGGCCAGGGAAGCGCGCGAACCGCGCTCGCCGCGGCTCTCAGCCCGCGAAGCCGCGCTCCACGGCCAGGTAGCGCCCCGGGGCGAAGCCGTTGAAGGTGGTGGCGGTGGCCGAGCCGTAGGCCCCGAGCAGCCCGATCTCGACGTGGTCGCCGGGGCGCAGCCCCGCCGGCAGCGACAGCGGGCGCGGCAGCCGATCGAGCGGGTCGCAGGTCGGCCCGAACACCGCCGTGGGGACCTGCGCCCCGGCGAGCGGCCGCGGCCCACGCCAGGCGCGGGCCGGCAGCGTCAGCGGCATCGCCAGGTTCTCCATCAGCGCGCCGTAGATGCCGTCGTTGAGGAACACCGAGCCGTCGGCCCGGCGGTGCTCGACGCGCGCCAGCAGGCTCACCGCCGGGGCGACCAGCGCCCGCCCGGGCTCGCAGAGCAGCCGCGGTGCGGCCCCGGCGAAGGCCGCCCGGACGGCCCGCGCGATCGGCGCGAAGAAGCGCTCGGGGGGTGGCGGCGGGGCGTCCGGGTAGGGAACCGGAAACCCACCGCCGCAGTTCAGCCGGGCGATCCGCACCCCGGCACGGCGGGCGATCGCGGCGGCCGCCTCGATGTGGCCGACGAAGGCCTCGGGGTCGCGGCACTGGGAGCCGGGGTGGAAGGTCAGGGCCGGGCGGAAGCCGGCCCGCGCCACGGCGGCGAGCAGCGCCGCGGCCTCCTCGGGCGGGGCGCCGAACTTGCTGCCGAGGTCGTAGCCGCGGCCGGCGCCCGAGGCAAGCTTGAAGCGCACGCTGAGCTCGTAGCGGGCCGGCTCGGTGAGCAGCGCGCTGAGCTTGTCGAGCTCGGCGGCATCGTCGAGGGCAAACGAGCGCACCCCGTGGCGCTCAGCGGCCTCGGCGATCGCCTCGCGCGGCTTGACCGGGTTGTTGAAGTGCAGCCGGGCGCCGGGCAGCAGCGCGCGCAGCGCCTCGACCTCGCCGAGCGAGGCCACGTCGAAGGCCTCGATGCCAGCCGCGGCGAGGGCGCGCAGCACCGCCGGGTGCGGATTGGCCTTGACCGCGTAGCTCACCTCGCCGGGGAAGCCGGCCAGGAAGCGGCGCGCCTCGGCGCGCAGCGCACGCTCGCAGAGCAGGTAGAGGGGTTGGCGCGGGGCGAGCGCCGCGATCACGGCGCCGGCATCGGCGAACACCGCACCGGCCAGCGGGGTGACCGGGCGTGGCAGAGGGGCAAGCGCGGCACGGCTCATGGCGGCCTCCGGGGAGTACGACAGGCGATCCAGGCGGCGGCGATGGCCGCCTCCGAGACCGTGATCCTGGCGCAGGGGACCGGTCGATTTGAATGGCCATATTTGTCAGAATGGTTGAATCAATCTTCCATAATGACCATCTGAGTGACCATTATGGACAGCCCATCCCCGCCGACGGTCGACGGAACCGATCGTCGGCTGCTCGCCGCCCTGCGCCGCAACGCCCGCGCCCCGATCAGCGCGCTGGCCCGCGCCCTCGGCCTGTCGCGCGCCACGGTGCGCCAGCGCCTGGCGCGACTCGAGGCCAGCGGGGTGATCGCCGGCTACACCGTGCGCCTCGGCCACGAGGTCGAGGGCGCCCTGATCCGCGCCTACTGCAACATCGAGGTCGACCCCAAGGCGGGGCCGGCGGTGGTGCGCGCGCTCGGGCGCATGGAGGCCGTCGAGGCGGTCTACGGGGTCAGCGGGCGGATCGACTACGTGGCCCGGCTGCGCGCCCCGACCCCGGCCGCCCTCGAGGGCGCGCTCGACGCGATCGGTACCATCGACGGGGTCCGGTCCACCGACTCGGCGGTGATCCTCTCGACCAAGCTCGAGCGCTGACGTGATACGGTGCCGGCGGGGCCTGGATGACGCGAGGACAGCGCAATGGGCAAGGTCGAGAGCCTGCAGGGCGCGCAGCCGGCCGAGATCTTCGAGAGCGGGCTGGAGAACGTCGGCGACATCGCCGCGGTGGCGCTGGCGGTGCTGTGGAAGGACGGGCGGATCACCGCCGGCTGGTCGAACCTCGACCCGGCGGTCCTCGCCCGGATGGTGCTGCTCCTCGACGAGGCCCAGCGCCGGCGCACCATTCCGGCCGACGGCGAGGAGGGCTGAGCGGGGAGGCGGAGGCGCCGCTCGCCTCGGCGACGCCCCTCAGCGCCGGCACTCCGGGGCCATGTGGCGCTTGCCCTGGCAGGCGAGCGCCCTCGGGCCCCAGAGGCTCTTGATGTAGGCGATCAGGTCGCCGATCTCGGCCTCCGAGAGGCGGTCCTTGAAGGAGCGCATCCGCGGCTCGCGCTCCGAGCCCTCGAGGATCGTCTTGCGCATGTCCTCGTCGCTGTGGTGGTAGCCGTGGCTGGAGTCGTCGAGCGCCGGGGCGCGCAGGTAGTCCGGGTCGACCAGCGCCTGATCGTCCGGTGTCTCGCCGACCCCGCGCTCGCCGTGGCAGCGCCGGCAGTTGGCCCGGAACAGGCGCTCGCCGCGCTGCGCCGCCTCGCTCTGCGGCTCGCGCTCGCCGCCGAACGCCGTCCAGCTCAGGCCGCGGTCGCCGCTCTCGAGGACCCGCCCGAAGTGGTTGAGCGCGAAGAGGTGGCGCGGGTCCTGCGGGTCGGGGAGGATCTGGACCAGCATCTGCTCGCCGAGGCGGTTGTTGACCGTCCGCCAGGCGAGCACCGGCTCGATCGAGCGCAGCAGCCCGCGCCCGGCCACGAAGGCGTAGACCTCGCCGCTCGCGGTGACCGTGACCGCGGTGGCGGCGTTGGGCACGTCGAGCGCCAGGCGCCAGTGCTGGCCGCCGTCCTCGCTGCGCATCAGCCCGCCACGGCTGGCCGCGTAGAGCGTCGAGGGGTCGCGCGCCGAGGCGGCCAGCGAGAACAGGTCCCAGGGCCCGCGGAACAGGAACTGCCAGCTCAGCCCCGCGTCGCGGCTCATCTGCAGCCCGCCGTAGCTCGCGAACAGCAGCCCGTCGACCGCGCGGCTCGGCGCGATGGCGTTGAAGCGCGCCGGCTGGCGCGCCCCCGGGGCCAGCGTCTCCCAGCTCCGGGCGCCGTCGCTCGAGACCAGCACCCCGAGGTTCTCCTCGCGCGAGCGCCGGCCGCTGGCGTAGAGGCGGCGCCGATCGCGCGGATCGGCGGCCAGCGCGGTGATGTCGAGCCCCTCGAAGGCCAGCTTCTCGACCTTGCCGTCGCGGTCGATGGTGAGGATCCCGGCCACCGTGGCCAGCAGCAGGGTGTCGCTGCCGGCCGCGGGCAGCGCGATCCGGTGGATCCGCGGCAGGCTGTAGAAGTCGATGGCCGCGCGCGCGGCCGGCGCGGCGAGCGCGAGCAGCAGGGCGAGCAGCGGGACGCCGGCTCTTGTCATGGTGTTCCCCTCATCGGGCGAGCCGCCCCGGCTCACCAGTTCTTGCAGCACTCGATGAGCTGGCGGGCCAGGGCGCCGGCGCCGCCGGCCCGGCGGCTGGCGTGGATGGCGAGCGCCGCCAGCCACAGCGCCGCCAGCCCGATGACGACCGGCAGCAGGCCGCTATCGAGCGTCACCAGGAAGTAGAAGAGCAGGGTCAGGGTGAGCACGAAGGGCAGCCGGAAGACCAGCCAGCTCTCGCGCACCCGGGTCTCGAGCAGGTGGTAGATCCCGGTGACGCTCTGCCCCATGAGCAGGGCGAGCAGCACCGGATCGTCGAAGCGCCCCGCGTGGTGGAGCGCAAGCAGCACCAGCCAGGTCCCCGCGATGCTCGCGCAGAGCACGCAGAACCGCCCGCCGCTGGCCGCCTTGACCGCCAGCAGGGCGGCAAAGGCGGCCACGATCGCCCCGAGCACGACGGCCACGCTCACAGGGTCACCTCGAGCAGCGCCGAGGCCGCCACCAGCAGCACCAGGGTGATGGCCATCCCCTGGAACGGGATCATCCGCCCGCCGCGGGCCAGCGCCAGGCGCCGGCTGACCCACGGCGAGGCCCAGAGCAGCAGCGCCCCGATGATCGAGCCGGCCAGGAACTTGTCGATCAGGAAGGTGCGCCCGTACTCGCCCATCCACGGCAGGTAGAGCGAGCCGTACTGGTCCATCAGCGGCATCACCGGGATCACCACCGAGGCGAACGAGAGCACCCCGATGGCGTTGTCCTGGCCGCGGAACAGCTTGCGGCGGATGAGCTTGGCCGTCCACAGCCCGACGGCCAGCCCGAAGGCGCCCACGAACACCCCGACCGGGGCGGCGCTGATGCCGAGGTAGGCGGCGAGCAGCGCCGCCCCGCCGGCGCCGATGGTGCACAGCGGGCAGTGGGCGAGCGCGCTGCGCATGCCGAGGGCAAGCAGCAGCCCGGCAACCAGAAGGTGGGTCATGGTCCTCGACTCCGTCCTCGGGCGCGCGGCCCGCGGTCGAGCGCCGCAGGGGCCGCGCGCCGTCGCGCTCAGATCTTCTCGAAGACCGAGATCTTACCGTTCTTGATCCCGTAGACGGTCCAGGTGCCGCTCTTGCGCCCGGGCATCCCCGGCGAGCCCTGCGGCATCCCCGGCATCGCGATCGCATCGAGCGCCGGGCGCTCCTTGAGCAGCCGCTCGATCGGGCCGACCGGGACGTGGCCCTCGACCACGTAGTCGCCGATCACGGAAGTGTGGCAGCTCTCGACCGCGGTCGGGATGCGGTGCTTGCGCTTGACCGCATCGATGTCGCTGACCACGTGGGTCTCGACCGTGTAGCCACGGCTCTCCATGTAATCGCCCCAGCCCCCGCAGCAGGCGCAGGTGGCGGTCTTGTAGAGCTGGATGGTTTCCTTGGCCTCGGCGTTCTTGCCGCAGGCGGTGAGCAGCACGGCGGCCGCGCTTCCGGCGATCAGGGTACGACGCTTCATGATCGGGTTCCTCTTGCCTGCGCCGTCCTCGCCACCCCGTCCCCGGGGCCGGTCGCGACAGCGCGTGATTCGATGTTCGGGTCTTCGACGAGCCGGGCCGCGGGCGCTTCCCCGGCGACGGCCCACGGCAGAGGAGCGGCTCAGAGGCGCAGGCGTTCGGTGGCGAGATAGAGGTCGGGCGCGGGGACGCCGGCCCCGCGCTCGGCGGTCGGTCCGGCCACGGCCTCGCCCGCGGGCGGGAAGCGCAGCGCGAGGAGCACCGCCGGGAGGTGTGGCGGGCGCGGCGCGTCGCCGCTCGCTGCGGCCTTGGCCACACGCGCCGCGTCGCGGCACAGCCGCATCTGGGCGCAGGCCATCCCGGCCCCGCAGCCCGGCACCGCGAGGTCCGAGGCGCCGGGCATCTCGCCGGCGGCGGCCGCCGGCTGGGCGGCGGCGTGGGCCAGGTGCAGGAACGGCAGGGTCGCCAGACCGAGCGCCACCCACACCGCCACCAGCCAGGCGACCCGTGCCGGGGGCTGGCGAAGAGGATGATGGCGTGATCTCGACATTGCGCTCATGGTCCGCCGCAGGGACGGCGCTCGATCGGTTCGAGACTCATTAAACGTGACCCGGGCCCACCCTGCAAGCACGGCACGCAGCGCGCTTGATCGGGGTCAAGCGGCCTGCCGGGCCTGCCCCCCCTGGCGCCCGGCCAGGGCCAGCAGCACGACCCCGGCAATGACCATCGGCAGGCTCAGGAGCTGGCCCATGGTCACCCAGCCGAGCGCCAGGTAGCCGAGCTGGGCATCGGGCACCCGCACGAACTCGACGGCGAAGCGGAACACCCCGTAGAGCACCAGGAACAGCCCCGAGACGGCCATCGTCGGGCGCGGGCGGCGCGAGTACAGCCACAGCGCGACGAACAGCACCAGCCCCTCGAGGAGCGCCTCGTAGAGCTGGGTGGGGTGGCGGGCGATGCCGCCGGCGCGCGGGTCGGGGAAGACCATCGCCCAGGGCAGGTCGCTCGGCTTGCCCCACAGCTCGCCGTTGATGAAGTTTCCGAGCCGCCCGGCACCGAGCCCGACCGGAACCAGCGGGGCGACGAAGTCGGCCACCGCGAAGAAGCTGCGCCCGGTCTTGCGCCCGTAGAGCCACATCGCCACCAGCACCCCGGTCAGCCCGCCATGGAACGACATCCCCCCCTTCCACACCGCCAGGAGCTGGCCGGGCGAGGCGAGGTACTGGGGCAGGTTGTAGAACAGCGCGTAGCCGAGCCGCCCGCCGATCACCACCCCGAGAGCGGCATAGAAGATCAGGTCGTCGATCTCGCCCGGGTCCCAGCCGCGGCGCGGGTCGCGGGCCCGCACCCGGCCGAGCCACCAGGCGGCGAGGAAGCCGACCAGGTACATGAGGCCGTACCAGTGCACGGCCAGCGGGCCGAGGTGAAAGGCGATCGGGTCGATGTCGGGATACTTCACGGTTGCTCCTCGAGCAGCGCGGTGAGCCGGGCGCGGATCACGGCCGAGTCGAAGGGCTGAGCGCCCTCGGCCCGGTAGCGGATCCGACCTTCGCGACCGACCACGAACGAGGTCGGCAGCCCGCGCACCGCCCAGCTCGCGAAGGCCTCCATGCGCGGGTCGAGCAGCACCGGGAAGCCGAGCTCGACGCCGAGCTCGGCGAGGAACTCGCGCACCGCCCCGGCCGTCTCGCCGGCATCGACGGCCAGCACCCGCAGCCCGCCCGCGCCGAGCTGGCGCGCAAGGCGCGCCATCGAGGGCATCTCCTCGCGGCACGGCGGGCACCAGGTCGCCCAGAAGCTGACCAGCACGACCTGGCCGCGCAACGCGGCCAGGTCGTGGCGCTCCCCGTCGAGCCCGGCCAGGCGCAGCGCCGGCGCCACCGGCCTTTCCGGCACCAGGGCGAGCCCCTGGGCGGCGAGCGGCCCCGCGGCGAGCAGCAGCGCCAGCGCCACCAGCGCCCGAGGCGAGCGTCCCGGCCGGCGGGCCGGCTCGCGCACCCGCCCGCAGCGGCGGCGCCGGCTCCGGAAGGGCATCCGCACGGACCGCGGGAAGCGCTGATCGGGCGGGGTCTCGATGCGGCTCATGTCACTCCTCTGCCGGCGGCCTCTGCCGCCACCGGCCGGAAACGATCACCATAACGCCTGGGCGCTGGTGACAGGTCAAGCCCCCGGGCCCGATTCGGCCGCGCCGCGCTCCCTGGCCACGCCCAGCGCGGCCAGGCACTCGGCCCACGAGCGACACGCCTGCACCCCGGCCGGCAACGGCGGGGGCGGGGCATCCTTGAGCAGCAGCCCGGCACAGCCGGTCCCCGCGAGCGCCCGCAGGTGGCGCGGGTCATCGTCGATCAGGCACTGGGCCCCGAGCCGCGCGCACAGCGCCGCCTTGGTGCCCCCGTGCGAGGTCAGCACCTCGCGCACGCAGCCGGCCAGGCCGCGGGCCGCGAGCCAGGCCCGCGCGTAGGCGAGCCGGTGGGGGAGGCGGGCGCTGACCACGTAGACCTCGCCGGCCGCGGCGAGCCGGCGCAGCCCCTGCTCGGCGCCGGCCAGCGGCTCGGCCACGGCGCTCAGCTCGGCCTCGTAGACGGCCTCGGCAAGCCGCCGGTAGGCCCGCTCCCCGATCACCGGCACCAGGCTAGTGCGATCACAGCAGGCCGCGGCCACCTTCAGCCCGAGCCGCTCGCGCACCCAGCGCGCCTTGAGCGCGTTGGTGTCGGCGATGGTGCCGTCGTAGTCGAGCGCGAAGCGGCGAGGCGAGGGAGGCATCCGCTCAATGGCATGGGGCAGGCATGGGGTCAGGTCTAGAATCG
>CAZRGU010000183.1:0-7595 GCA_964599705.1 uncultured Ectothiorhodospiraceae bacterium
TTCACAAACTCTGAGATCGGGCAGCACCGGCCGGCCATGGTGTGATGGCCCCGCCCCCTCCCCGGGCGTAGCGATTCTGCTATCGTTCGCGGGCCACGCGGGGGGGGCGTGGGCGGCGGACACGGCGGGCGGGCCGCTAATTCTTGACTAAATTAGTCGGACATGAGTACCCTAGCGCGGTCGATTCGTCAGGCAGCAACCGGATGCCGTCAGCCGGAGATGTGGACAAGCAGATGAGCAGCGGGTCGCACGAGGTCGAGCGCCTCGTCCAGCGCGAGTACCAGCACGGGTTCGTCACCGAGATCGACGCCGATACGGTCCCCCCGGGGCTCGACGAGGACGTCATCCGGCTGATCTCGGCCAAGAAGGGCGAGCCCCGGTTCCTGCTCGACTGGCGCCTGCGCGCCTACCGGCACTGGCTGGGGATGAGCGAGCCGCGCTGGTCGAACGTCCGCTACCCGCCGATCGACTACCAGGCGATCTCCTACTACTCGGCACCGCGCTCGCCCGGCGACGGGCCGCAGAGCCTCGACGAGGTCGACCCCAAGCTGCTCGAGACCTACGAGAAGCTCGGCATCCCGCTCGAGGAGCGCGCGGTGCTCGCCGGGGTCGCGGTCGACGCGGTCTTCGACTCGGTCTCGGTGGCCACCACCTTCAAGGACAAGCTCGCCGAGAAGGGGGTGATCTTCTGCTCGTTTTCCGAGGCGGTGCGCGAGCACCCGGCGCTGGTCGAGCAGTACCTGGGCAGCGTGGTGCCCTACACGGACAACTTCTACGCCGCCCTCAACTCGGCGGTGTTCACCGACGGCTCCTTCTGCTACGTGCCCAAGGGGGTGCGCTGCCCGATGGAGCTGTCGACCTACTTCCGGATCAACGCCGCCAGGACCGGCCAGTTCGAGCGCACCCTGCTGATCGCCGACGAGGGCGCCTACGTCAGCTACCTCGAGGGCTGTACCGCGCCGATGCGCGACGAGAACCAGCTCCACGCCGCGGTGGTCGAGCTGATCGCGCTCGAGGGCGCCGAGATCAAGTACTCGACGGTCCAGAACTGGTACCCGGGGGACGCCCAGGGGCGCGGCGGGATCTACAACTTCGTGACCAAGCGCGGCGACTGCCGCGGAGCGCGCTCGAAGATCTCCTGGACCCAGGTCGAGACCGGCTCGGCGATCACCTGGAAGTACCCGAGCTGCATCCTGCGCGGCGAGGGCTCGGTGGGGGCGTTCTACTCGGTGGCGCTGTCCAACCTGCGCCAGCAGGCCGACACCGGCACCAAGATGATCCACATCGGGCGCAACACCACCTCGACCATCATCTCCAAGGGGATCTCGGCCGGCGAGGGGCAGAACGCCTACCGCGGCCTGGTCCAGATCCACAAGAGCGCGGAGAACGCCCGCAACTACACCCAGTGCGACTCGCTGCTGATGGGCGATCGCTGCAGCGCCCACACCTTCCCCTACATCGAGGTCAAGAACCCGAGCGCGCGGGTCGAGCACGAGGCGACCACCTCCAAGATCGGCGAGGACCAGCTCTTCTACTGCCGCGCCCGCGGGCTGTCCGAGGAGGACGCGGTGTCGATGATCGTCAACGGCTTCTGCAAGGAGGTGTTCCGCGAGCTGCCGATGGAGTTCGCGGTCGAGGCCCAGAAGCTGCTCGCGGTCAGCCTCGAGGGGGCGATCGGCTGAGGCCGGCGCGCCGTTCACCGAACCGACAGGGAGTCTCATCCATGCTGCAAGTCGAGGACCTCGAGGTCAGCGTCGAGGGCAAGCCGATCCTCAAGGGGCTGTCGCTCGCGGTCGGCCCCGGCGAGGTCCACGCCATCATGGGGCCGAACGGCTCGGGCAAGAGCACGCTCGCCCACGTGCTCGCCGGGCGCGAGGGCTACCAGGTCACCGCCGGGCGGGTGCTGCTCGACGGGCGCGACCTGCTCGAGATGCCCGCCGAGGAGCGGGCCCGCGAGGGCGTGTTCCTGGCCTTCCAGTACCCGGTCGAGATCCCCGGGGTCAACAACACCTACTTCCTCAAGGCCGCGGTCAACGCGGTGCGCGTGCATCGCGGGCTTGGCGAGCTCGACGCCTTCGAGTTCCTCGCCCTGGTGCGCGAGAAGCTCAAAATCCTGCACATGGACGAGTCGCTGATGCAGCGGGCGGTCAACGTCGGCTTCTCGGGTGGCGAGAAGAAGCGCAACGAGATCTTCCAGATGGCGCTGCTCGAGCCGCGCCTGGCGATCCTCGACGAGACCGACTCGGGGCTCGACATCGACGCGTTGAAGGACGTCGCCGCCGGGGTCAACGCGATGCGCTCGCCGGAGCGCGGCTTCGTGGTGGTGACCCACTACCAGCGCCTGCTCGAGCACATCGTCCCCGATCGCGTCCACGTGCTCAGCGACGGCAGGATCATCAAGAGCGGCGGGCGCGAGCTCGCCCTGCGCCTCGAGGACGAGGGCTACGGGGCGCTCGAGCGCGAGGCGGCCCGGGCATGAGCGAGGCGGTCGATCGCTTCCTGGCCGCGCACGCGGCGCGCGCCGCGGCGCTGCCCGGGGCCGGGCTGGCCTGGCTCGACGCGCTGCGCGCCACGGCCCTCGAGCGCTTCGCGGCGAGCGGCTTCCCGGGGCCGCGCGACGAGGACTGGAAGTACACCCGGCTCGCCGCCCTCGAGCGGCGCGCCTTCACGGCGGCACCGCTCCCCGGGACCGACACCGCCGCGCCGGGCGACGGTGAGCAAGGCACCCTGGTGCTGATCGACGGACGCCCCGCGGGGCCCGCGCGCGGGCTGCCGGCCGGGGTCGAGCTGCTCGACCTCGAGGCCGCGCTGGCCAGCGGCGACGGGCTCCTGGCCGAGCACCTCGGGCGCCTTGCCGATGCCGGCCGCCACGGGCTGGCCGCGCTCAACGCCGCCTTCATGGACTGCGGAGCGGTGCTGCGGGTGGCCCGCGGGGTGCGCCTCGAGCGCCCGCTCTACCTGCGCCTGCGCGCCACCGCCAGGCTCGCCGAGCACGCCCTGCAGCCGCGGGTGCTGGTGCTGATGGAGCCCGACAGCCGCGCCTGCCTGGTCGAGAGCCACGAGGGCGAGGCCGGGACGGTGGCGCTGATCAACGCGGTCACCGAGGTGCGCCTCGACACCGGTGCCTGCCTCGAGCACGTGCGCATCGAGGCCGGCAGCGCGCGCGGCTACCACATCGACGCCCTCGAGGTCCGCCAGCAGGCCGGCAGCCGGCTGGTCTCGCGGCTGTTCACCTTCGGGGCCGGGCTCGCCCGCCACGACCTGATCGTCCACCTCGACGGCGAGGGGGCAAGCTGCGAGCTCGACGGCCTGTACCTGGCCGGCGCCCGGCGCCACGTCGACTGCCACACCCGCATCGAGCACCGCGCGCCGGGCTGCACCAGCCGCGAGGACTACCGCGGGATCCTCTCCGGGCGCGGGCGCGGGGTGTTCGACGGGCGGATCACCGTCCACCCCGGCGCCCAGCGCAGCGACGCGCGCCAGCGCAGCGCCAACCTGCTGCTCTCGCCCCATGCCGAGGCCGACGCCAAGCCGCAGCTCGTCATCCACGCCGACGACGTGCAGTGCGCGCACGGCGCGACCTGCGGCCAGCTCGACGAGCAGATGCTGTTCTACCTGCGCGCCCGGGGCCTGGGCACGGAGCAGGCGCGGGCGATGCTCACCGTCGGCTTCGCCCGCGATCTGGTCGAGCGCCTCGCCGACGCGGAGCTGCGCGGCGAGGTCGGCGAGCGCCTGATCGCGGCGCTCCCCGGCGCCGAGGCGGTGCGGGGGATGTTCGCGTGAGCGGCCGGCCGGCCACCGATCGGGGTCGCAACCTCTACGACGTCGAGGCGCTGCGCCGCGACTTCCCGGCGCTCGCCCAGGAGATCCACGGCCACCCCCTGGTCTACCTGGACAACGCCGCCACCAGCCAGAAGCCGCGGGCCGTGATCGAGGCCCTGCGCCACTACTACGAGCACGACAACGCCAACGTCCACCGCGGGGTCCATACACTCAGCGAGCGGGCCACCCGCGGCTACGAGGGCGCGCGCGATGCCGCGCAGCGCTTCCTCGGCGCCGCCGATCGGCGCGAGGTGGTGTTCGTGCGCGGCACCACCGAGGCCATCAACCTGGTCGCCCAGAGCTGGGCCCGCCCGCGGCTCGGCGAGGGCGACGAGGTGGTGGTGACCACCATGGAGCACCACTCCAACATCGTGCCCTGGCAGATGGTGTGCCGCCAGACCGGGGCGCGGCTGCGGGTGGTGCCGATCAACGACGCCGGCGAGCTCGACCTCGAGGCCTACCGCGAGCTGCTCGGGCCACGGACCCGGGTGGTGGCCTGCGTGCACCTGTCCAATGCGCTCGGCACCGTCAACCCGGTCGCCGAGATCGCCGCGGCCGCCCACGCCCACGGCGCCGTGGTGGTGGTCGACGGGGCCCAGGCGGCCCCGCATGCGGTCATCGAGGTCGCGGCGCTCGGCTGCGACTTCTACGCCTTCTCCGGGCACAAGGTCTTCGGCCCGACCGGGATCGGGGTGCTGTGGGGACGGGCCGAGCTGCTCGAGGCGATGGAGCCCTACCAGGGCGGCGGCGAGATGATCCGCACGGTGAGCTTCGAGGAGACCACCTACAACGAGCTGCCCCACAAGTTCGAGGCCGGGACCCCGAACATCGCCGGAGCGATCGGGCTGGCCGCGGCGATCGACTACCTCGAGGGGGTTGGGCTCGAGGCGGTGGCCGCCCACGAGCAGGCCCTGCTCGAGTACGCCACCGCGGCCGTCGAGGCCATCCCCGGGGTGCGGATCATCGGCCAGGCGGCCCGCAAGTCGGGGATCCTGTCGTTCGTCATCGACGGGGTGCACCCGCACGACGTCGGCACCGTGATCGACCGCGAGGGGGTCGCGATCCGCACCGGGCACCACTGCACCATGCCGCTGATGCGCCGACTCGGGCTGGCCGCCACCTCGCGGGCCTCGCTGGCCCTCTACAATACCCGCGCGGACATCGATGCCCTGGTGCGCGGCATCGAGAAGGTCAAGGAGGTCTTGGGGCGCTGATGGACCTGCGTGATCTGTACGAGGAGGTCATCCTCGAGCACAACCGCAACCCGCGCAACTTCCGCCACCACCCGTCCGGCGAGAGCCACAGCGCGCAGGGCTACAACCCGCTGTGCGGCGACCAGGTCGAGGTCCACCTGGCCGTCGAGGACGGGGTGATCACGGATGCCGGCTTCGAGGGCGAGGGCTGCGCGATCTCGACCGCCTCGGCCTCGCTGATGACCGAGGCGGTCAAGGGCCGGAGCACCGAGGAGGCTGAGGCGCTGTTCGCCCGCCTTCACGCGCTACTCACCGGCGAGGGCGACGCGGACCTCGGCGAGGCGCGGCTCGGCAAGCTTGCGGTGCTCGCCGGGGTGCGCGAGTTCCCGATGCGCGTCAAGTGCGCCACCCTGCCCTGGCACACCCTGCAGGCCGCCCTGCACGGCGAGCGCCAGCCGGTGACCACCGAGGAGTGAGCGAAGCGATGCCGCGCGAGCCCGAGAGCGGCGCTCCGCTGGAGGAGCGCGACCCGGCGACCGAGGAGCGCACCGGCGTGCCGGGCGAGGGCGAGCCCGACGGGCTGCGCGAGCGCATCGTCGATGCCCTGCGCGAGATCTACGACCCCGAGATCCCGGTCAACATCTACGACCTCGGGCTGATCTACGACATCGAGATCGACCCGGCCGGCGCGGTCGAGATCCGCATGACCCTGACCACCCCCGGCTGCCCGGTGGCGCAGACCTTCCCGGAGAGCGTCGAGATGGCGGTCGCGGCCATCGAGGGGGTCAGCGCGGCCCGCGTCGAGGTGGTCTGGGACCCGCCCTGGACGATGGACCGGATGGACGAGGCCGCGCGCCTCCAGCTCGGCCTGTTCTGAGATGGCAGGGGAGGCGAGCGAGGCGATGTCCGAGTGGGTCGACGTGGCGCCGGTGGCCGAGTTCCCGCCCGGCAGCTACCGGGTGGTCGAGGTCGACGACGTGGCCGTGGCGGTGTTCAACGTCGCGGGCAAGTTCTACGCCATCGAGGATCTGTGCACCCACGACCACAGCCCGCTGACCGGCGGCTGCCTGGAGGGCGAGGAGATCGCCTGCCCGCGCCACGGCGCGCGCTTCAACGTGCGCACCGGCGAGGCCCTGACCCCACCGGCCTTCGAGCCGGTGCCCACCCTGCCGGTGCGGGTGGTCGACGGCATGGTCCAGGTCCGTGACGACCGCTGGGACTGAGCGGCGCAGCCGGCAGGCGGCCGCCCGCCGCCAGCCGGCGCGCTAGCGATGGCCGGGCCGGTGCGCAGGAGCGCGGCCGAGTGGCGGGCACGGCTCACCCCCGAGCAGTACCGGGTGACCCGCGAGGGGGCCACCGAGCCGGCCTTCAGCGGGCGCTACCACGACTGCAAGCGCCCCGGCACCTACCGCTGCGTGTGCTGCGGCGCGCCGCTGTTCGACTCGGCGAGCAAGTTCGACTCGGGCAGCGGCTGGCCGAGCTTCTCCGCTCCCGTCGCCCCGGATGCGCTCAGCGAGCACCCCGACCACAGCCTGGGCATGCGCCGCACCGAGGTGCGCTGCAGCGCCTGCGACGCCCACCTCGGCCACGTCTTCCCCGACGGTCCCCCGCCCACCGGCCTGCGCTACTGCATCAACTCGGCCGCTCTCCTCCTGGGGTCAGGTCTAGAATCGTAGCATTCAGCGCCCGCGGGCGCGGCGCACGACCCTGCCCACGGTCGTGAAGTGCACCCCGAAATGCTCGGCGATGTCCTGGTAGGAGTAGGCACCGCTCGCATAGGCAGCCACGATCGCCTGATCCCGGTCCCCGCTGCGTTCCGCGAACTCGGCAAGCGATCTCGCAGGGGGACGCCGCTGCGCACGCGGGATCTGCACGTCGGCTTGCGCCTCCTTGCGGGCGCGCGCCAGCATCCGGGTCACGAAGGCCTCATCGCCGAGAAAGACCTGCCCGCGCAGCTCCCGCCAGGGGCTGCCCTGCCCGTCGTCTCCCTCCACGAAGCGCGCGTAGCGGCTGCGCGCCGTCGATCGGCGCTCGGCAAAGTGCGCCAGCAACCCATCCACCGCCAGCCAGTCCGGAGCCGGCACCGCGCCGAGCACCGCCGCGTGGCTGCTCCATGGCCAGTCGGCGGGGCGCTTCACGACCCCCGCGCGCACCGGGTTCATCACCACGTAACGGGCCAGCTGAAGAAAGTAGGGCTCGCGATCGACCAGGATCGCCCGATAGCGCCCCTGGAACAGGTGCCCGACCCGGTCGTGGCGGCGATTCGCCCACTGCGTGTAGACCCCGTTGAGCTGGCGCATGCCCTTGGAGAGATTCGCGTCGGGGGTCTCGATCACGAGGTGATAGTGGTTGTCCATCAGGCAGTAGGCGTAGCACAGCCAGTTGAAGTCCCCGACCACCTCGCCGAGCAGCGCGAGGAAGCGCCGCCGGTCCTCGTCGCTCGCGTAGATCTGGGCGCGCCGATCCCCGCGTGCGGTCACGTGATAGAGGGCGCCGGAGAACTCGATGCGCAGCGGTCTCGCCATGACGGACGAATGATAACCCGTCGATGCTACAAATCTAGACCTGACCCCATGTGCT
>CAZRGU010000184.1:0-2085 GCA_964599705.1 uncultured Ectothiorhodospiraceae bacterium
TCTACGTGCTGGCCCGCCTCGCCGCGGCGCTCGGGCGCGGCGAGGCCGGTGCCGCGCTGCTCGGCGCCGCAATTGGCGGCTTCCTGCTCGAGGGCGCGGTGGCCAGCCTGCTCGACGCGCCGCGGGTCGCGGCCCTCGGCTACCTGCTGCTGTTCACCGCGCTGGCCGTCACCCGGCCGCTCTCGGCCGGGCTCGCCGCGGCCGCCCCGCCGGTTGGATCGCCGGGCGGTGCAGGCGGGCGCGGTGTAGGCTAGTGGGCGCGCGGGCCCGGGTGGGGGCGGCGACGGCAGGAGGCGGGCCGATGGCGGGACTCGGCAGGGCACTTCGCTGGGCCGGGCTGCTCGGCTGGCAGCTCGCCTGGCTGGCGGTCGCTACAGCCACGGCGGCGACGCTCCCCGAGACCATCGTCCGGGTCAAGCCGAGCATCGTCGGGGTCGGCACCATGCAGCGCACCCGGCGCCCGCCGGGGCGCTTCGTCGGCACCGGCTTCGTGGTCGGCGACGGGCGCCACGTGGTGACCAACGCCCACGTCGTCCCCGAGACCCTGGCCACCGAGAAGCGCGAGTTCCTGGCCGTGCTGGTCGGGGGCCCGCGCCCCGAGGTGCGCCGCGCGCGCAAGGTGGCAGCGGATCGGGTCCATGACCTGGCGCTGCTCGCCATCGACGGCAAGCCCCTGCCGGCGCTGCGCATCGGCGACTCGGCGCGGGTGCGCGAGGGCGAGCTCTACGCCTTCACCGGCTTCCCGATCGGGATGGTGCTCGGGATGCGCCCGGTGACCCACCGCGGGATCGTCTCGGCGATCACCCCGATCGCCATCCCCCAGCGCCGCGGCAGGGACCTCGACCCGAAGCTGATCCGGCGCCTGCGCAACCCCTACCTGGTCTTCCAGCTCGACGCCACCGCCTATCCCGGCAACAGCGGCAGCCCGCTCTACGACCCGGCCAGCGGCGCGGTGGTCGGGGTGGTCAACAGCGTCTTCGTCAAGGAGAGCAAGGAGCACGTCCTCGATCGCCCGAGCGGGATCAGCTACGCGATCCCGGCGACCTACGTGCGCGCCCTGCTCGAGCGCAACGGCCTGGTGCCGTAGGGAGCAGCGTTCCCGCGCCGCGCTCCGCTTCTTGCCGGGCGCCACGCCGGGTGTCCCGGGACCTCCGCGCGCGGCGCTGAGCCCTCGCCGTCGTGTCCGGGAAGGCGACGCCGAGGGGAACGACGCGCCGACGAAGGCCGGGGCCGCGGCCGACATGCGCCCGCGGCCCGCCTGGCTATGCTGCCCGTGCCATGGCCGCTCACGACGCCGGCTACAAGCTGCTCTTCTCTCACCCCGCGATGGTCGAGGACCTGCTGCGCGGGTTCGTGCGCGAGGCGTGGGTCGAGGAGCTCGACTTCGCCACCCTCGAGAAGGTCAACGCCAGCTTCGTCAGCGAGGACCTTCGCGCTCGCGAGGACGACCTGGTGTGGCGGGTGCGCTGGGGGCGGTGCTGGCTCTACGTCTATCTGCTGCTCGAGTTCCAGTCGACCGTCGAGCGGTTCATGGCGGTGCGCGTGCTCGGCTACGTGGCGCTGCTCTACCAGGAGCTGGTGCGTGGCGGGCAGTGCGCCGCGGCCGGCCGCCTGCCACCGGTGGTCCCGGTGGTACTCTATAACGGCGAGCGGCGGTGGTCGGCTCCCCTGGAGGTCGCCGATCTCGTCGAGAGGTTGCCGGGCGGGCTGCAGCGTTATGCTCCGCGGCTGCGCTACGTGCTGCTCGATGAGGGTCGTCTCGACGAGGCCGCGCTGCCCGGGCAGCGCAACCTCGCTGCGGCGCTGTTTCGCCTCGAGCGCAGCCGTGAGCCGCAGGCGCTCGCCGAGGTCCTCGGTACCCTGGCCGAGTGGCTGCGGGCGCCGGAGCAGGCGTCGTTGCGCCGTGCCTTCACGGTATGGGTCGCACGGGTGTTGTTGCCGGCTCGCCTCCCGGGAGTGCCGCTCCCGGGCCTCGGCGAGCTGGAGGAGGTGCGCAGCGTGCTGGCAGAGCGTGTCAAGGAGTGGACCTTGCAGTGGAAGGCCGAAGGGCTGGCGCAAGGCCGCGAGGAGGGCCGCGAGGAGGGC
>CAZRGU010000184.1:2185-7540 GCA_964599705.1 uncultured Ectothiorhodospiraceae bacterium
GGCCGCGAGGAGGGCCGCGAGGAGGGCGCACGGCGGATTCTGCGCCGCCAGCTCGAGTGCCGCTTCGGGCCGCTGCCCGAGTGGGCCGAGCGTTGCCTTGAGGAGGCCGGCACGACGGCGCTCGAAGGCTGGGCCGAGCGGGTGCTGGAGGCTCGCCGGCTCTCCGACGTGCTCGACGCCGAGCCTCCCGGCGAGGCGTGATCGCGGCGGTGGGGCTCGGCCCCCGTCAGGCCGCGTTGCCCGTCGCTGCCGGCGCTCCGGCCCGGACGAGCGGTCCGGCTGTGGACCGCGCCGCCCGACGGGGTAGACTGGGCGGCGGGGTCCGAGCAGGGAGTCTCCGTAGTGGCCGAGCGATTCCTCAAGTACCTCGATGATCGCGACTGGGAGCGGCTGATGGAGGGCGCGGCGCGGCGGCGCTTCGAGCCCGAGGCGGTGATCCTCGCCCAGGGTGAGGCCGGCCACGCGATCTTCATGCTCGAGCGGGGCAGTGCCCGGGTCGAGCGGCGCCATGGTGAGTTCTACGTCGAGATCGCGCGCCTCGGCCCCGGCGAGGTGTTCGGCGAGATGAGCTTCCTCGAGGGCTACTCGGCGAGCGCCAGCGTGGTCGCCGCCGAGCCCTGCGAGGTCACCGTCCTCGAGGGCCAGCGGGTCGAGGCGCTGCTCGAGGCCGATGCCGGCTTCGCGGCGCGCTTCTACCGCTCGCTGGCCGAGATCCTCTCCCGGCGGTTGCGCCAGACCACCGTCGACGGCATCGCCGAGTTCTCGTGGGGCGGCCGGGTCCTCGACGAGTCGGCGTACGCCGGCGCACCCAAGCAGGTGAGCTGGGAGTAGGAGGCACAAGCCGCGCGGACCGTGCGCGCGCGGCGCGTTGCCTCGCGGTGCGCTCCGGGGCGGGGCACGGCGCGCGCACGCGCCGGGGTGGGGCGCTACGGCCTGCGCAGCGTGGTGAGGCCCTCCTGGGCGGCGAAGTAGGCGGCCAGGTCCTCGCGGTCCTCGCGGCTCAGCTTCTTGGCGATCGGACCCATGATCGGGTTGCGCCGCGCCCCGCTGGCGTAGTCGCCGAGGGCGCGCACGAGGTAGTCCGGGTACTGGCCGGCCAGGCGCGGGAACTGCGCCACCTTGCTGTTGCCGTCGGCGCCGTGACACTGGGCGCACAGGGTGGACTTCTCCTTTCCGGCGGCCGCATCCCCGCGCACCCCGGCGGCCAGGGTGGGCTGGGCGAGGGCGAGCAGGGCGGCGCCGGCGAGCGCGGTGCGGAGCATGATCATCGTTCCTCCTCGCCCTGCGCCGCGAGAAAGGCGGCGATGTCGGCCATGTCCTGCTCGCTCAGCGAGCGGGCCTGGGCGCGCATGGTCGGGTGCTCGCGCAGCCCGTCGCGGTAGGCCTTGAGGGCGGCCACCAGGTACTCGGCGTGCTGCCCGCCGATCCGCGGCACGCGGTAGCTCGGGTAGGTGGTGGTGGCCCCGGGGATGGCGTGGCAGCCGCGGCAGGTCTCGGCCTTGGCGGCCCCGGCGACCGGGTCGCCGGCAGCGGCGGCGGCCGCGGAGGCGAGCGCGAGCGCAGCGCTGCACAGCCCGAGGAGGGCGGGTCTGGTCATCGGTCTTCCCTCGGCGGACACCGAGCCGCGGCCGGTGTCCGCGCTGCGGCCACCCGGGCTCGGCGCCTCGTTCGTTGTGGCTCGTATCGTTGCTCGGTCGCGGCAGTGCCGGCCCCCACGCTCGCCGTGGCAGCCCGGTCCGCGGCGCCGCGCAGTATAGCGCGGGCCCGCGGCGGTGAGAATGCGAGTCGCTCGCGCTCGCCGGCCCCTCACCCCGAGCCGGCACCCGCCCTCCGGGTGGGCTCGAGGTCGCGCCGGGACCCGCCTCGTGCCCTCCGCTCCGTGCCGGGGCGCGTTCCGGGAGCCCGGCCAAGCCGTGCCGCCCGGGAGACCGTCGCGGCCTCCCGGGAAGCAGGTCGCGCGCCCCGCCCGCGGGTATACTCTCGCGTCCCTCTGGGGTGGAGATCGCGACGTGCTCCCGCCGACCCGACCGCTCGATCAGCTCAGCGCCTGGCGCGCCCTCGAGGCGCACGCCGCCGAGATGGCGCCCCGCCACCTGCGCGAGCTGTGCGCCGGCGAGGATCGGCGCGAGCGCTTCTCGGCCAGCGCCTGCGGGCTCACGCTCGACTACTCGCGGGCCCGGGCCGAGGAGCGCACCCTCGAGCTGCTGGTGGCGCTCGCCGAGGAGGCCGGCCTCGAGCGCTGGCGCGAGGCGCTGCTCGCCGGCGCCGAGGTCAACGCCACCGAGCGGCGCGCGGCCCTGCACGTGGCGCTTCGCCGCTCCGCCGAGGGGCCCTTCCCGGGGCCCGGCAACGACGTCATGGGGGCGGTGCGCGCGGTGCGCGAGCGGATGCTGGCGCTCGCCGAGGAGGTGCGCAGTGGGCGCTGGCCGGGGTTCGCCGGGGAGCCGGTCGAGACCGTGGTCAACCTCGGCATCGGCGGCTCGGACCTCGGGCCGCGGCTGGTCTGCCAGGCCCTGGCCGCCAGCGATCCGTGGGCGCGGCGGGTGCGCTTCGTCGCCAACCTCGACTCGACCGATCTGGTCGAGACCCTGGCCGGGCTCGAGCCGGCCCGCACCCTGTTCATCGTCACCTCGAAGAGCTTCACCACCCAGGAGACCCTGCTCAACGCACGCAGCGCCCGGGCCTGGCTGCTCGCCGGCGGCTGCCCCGAGGCCTCGCTCGGGCGCCACCTGGTGGCGGTGACCAGCCGCCCGGAGCGCGCCGCCGAGCTCGGCATCGAGCCGGGCCACTGCCTCGAGATGTGGGACTGGGTCGGCGGGCGCTACTCGCTGTGGTCGGCCGTCGGCCTGCCGATCGCGGTGGCCATCGGGGCGCGCGGCTTCCGCGCCCTGCTCGCCGGCGCCGAGCGCATGGACCGGCACTTCGAGCGCGCGCCGCTCGCGGCCAACCTGCCGGTGCTGCTCGCCCTGCTCGGCATCTGGCACGCGCGCCTGACCGGCGCGGCGACCCACGCGGTGCTGCCCTACGACTTCGCGCTGCGCGCGCTTCCCGCCTACCTGCAGCAGCTCGAGATGGAGAGCAACGGCAAGCGGGTGACCCGCGAGGGCGACCCGATCGGTTACCCGACCTGCCCGATCGTCTGGGGCGGGCCCGCCAACAACGGCCAGCACGCCTTCTTCCAGCTCCTCCACCAGGGCCGCCACCCGGTGCCGAGCGACATCCTCTGCGCCCGCGAGAGCCAGCACCCGCTGCCCGGCCACCAGCTCGCGGTGCTCGCCAACGCGCTCGCCCAGAGCGAGGCGCTGGCCCGCGGGCGCACCCTGGAGGAGGCCCGCGCCGAGCTCGAGGCGGCGGGCATGCCCCCCGGGGAGGCGCGCCGGCTGGCCCCCCACCGGGTGCTGCCCGGCAACCAGCCGAGCCACCTGATCCTCTACCGGCGCCTCGACCCCGAGACCCTCGGCGCGCTGCTCGCCCTCTACGAGCACAAGGTCTTCGTGCAGGCGGTCTGCTGGGGAGTCAACCCCTTCGACCAGTGGGGCGTGGAGCTCGGCAAGGAGATCGCCGGGCGGGTGCTGGCCGCCCTCGAGGGCGGCGCCGAGGAGCGCGCGCTCGACCCGGTGACCCGCGCCCGGGTGCGCCGCCTGCGCGTCGCGGCCGGGTAGCGCGCGATGCCCGGCGAGACCCCCGTGGCCGGCGAGGGGCGCGACTTCATCCGCCAGCAGATCGCCGAGGATCTGGCCGCCGGGCGCTGCCCGCACGGGGTGGTGACCCGCTTTCCCCCGGAGCCCAACGGGTATCTCCACATCGGCCATGCCAAGTCGATGTGCCTCAACTTCGGGGTCGCCGAGGAGTTCGGCGGGCGCTGCTTCCTGCGCTTCGACGACACCAACCCGGGCAAGGAGAGCCGCGAGTTCGTCGAGGCGATCAAGGCCGACGTGCGCTGGCTGGGCTTCGACTGGGGTGAGCGGCTGACCCACGCCTCGGACTACTTCGAGCGCCTCTACGAGATCGCCGAGGACCTGGTGCGCCGCGGGCACGCCTACGTCGACAGCCAGAGCGCCGAGCAGATCCGCGCCGCGCGCGGGACCCTGACCGAGCCGGGTCGCGACAGCCCCTACCGCGATCGCCCGCCCGCCGAGAGCCTCGAGCTGCTGCGGCGGATGCGCGCCGGCGAGTTCCCCGAGGGGGCCCACGTGCTGCGCGCGCGCATCGACATGGGTTCGCCGAACCTCAACCTGCGCGACCCGGTGATGTACCGGATCCTCCACCAGCCCCATCCGCTGACCGGGACGCGCTGGTGCATCTACCCGATGTACGACTTCGCCCACGGCCAGTGCGACGCCCTCGAGGGGGTGACCCACTCGCTGTGCACGCTCGAGTTCGAGGACCACCGGGCGCTCTACGACTGGTTCGTCGAGACCATCGGCTTCGCGCACCGCCCGCGCCAGTACGAGTTCTCGCGGCTCAACCTGACCTATACGGTGATGAGCAAGCGCCTGCTCAGCCGCCTGGTCGCCGAGGGGCACGTCAGCGGCTGGGACGACCCGCGGATGCCGACTCTCCAGGGCCTGCGCCGGCGCGGCTACACGCCGGCCGCGATCCGCGACTTCTGCGCCCGGGTCGGGGTGACCCGCAAGGACAACCTGATCGACGTGGCGGTGCTCGAGAACTGCGTGCGCCAGGACCTCGAGGGCAAGGCGCCGCGGCGCCTGGGGGTGCTGCGCCCGCTGCGCCTGGTCATCGAGACCCTGCCCGAGGGGCACCGCGAGGAGCTCGAGGTGCCCAACCACCCGGCCGACCCGGCGATGGGCACCCGCCGGGTGCCGTTCGCCCGCGAGCTGCTCGTCGAGCGTGACGACTTCATGGAGGACCCGCCGCGCAAGTTCCACCGCCTCGCCCCGGGGCGCGAGGTCCGGCTGCGCTACGCCTACCTGGTCACCTGCACCTCGGTCGTTCGCGACCCGAAAAGCGGCGAGGTGATCGAGGTTCGTTGCCGCCACGACCCGGGCTCGCGCGGCGGCTCGGCGCCCGACGGGCGCAAGGTGCGCGGCACCATCCACTGGGTCTCGGAGCGCGATGCGCTGCGCGCCGAGGTGCGCCTCTACGATCGCCTCTTCCGGGTCGAGAGCCCGGCCGGGTGCGCCGATCTCGCCGAGGCCCTCAACCCGGACTCGCTCGAGCGCCTCGCCGGCTGCGCGCTCGAGCCGGCCCTGGCCGGCGCCCGCCCCGGGGAGCCCTACCAGCTCGAGCGGCTCGGCTACTTCTGCCTCGACGAGCCGGCCTTCGCGGCCGGCGAGCGGGTCTTCAACCGCACCGTGGCGTTGCGCGACTCCTGGGCCCGGCGGCGGGGCTGAG
>CAZRGU010000185.1:0-7532 GCA_964599705.1 uncultured Ectothiorhodospiraceae bacterium
GGACTGTAAAGCCGGCCGACACCACCTCGAGCCCCGCCGGCAGTGTCCCGTCAGAGTGTGTGGAAAAGCCGCGCACCGTCACGAGGGCGTTCCCGCGCCCGATCCCGGGCGGAGCCCGGGCTACGAGGAAGGCCTGCCTGTGCCACCCCACGCTCGAAGCCGGGCGTAGGTCGGGCGCCAGCCCGACGTCGGGCCAGCCCGCGGCGCGGCGCGCGGTTTTTTCACAAACTCTCAGGCCGCTGGCACCCCGGGTCCGAGCAGCTCGATCAGGGCGATGCTCACCACACCGACAAGCAGCGCCGCGGCCAGCCCGACGCCGAAGGGCTTGAGGCCGATCTCGCGCATCCCGGCGATGCTGGTGCCGAGCCCGACCCCGGCCATGGCCACGGCGAGGAAGACCTCGGCGAGGCGCTTGATGGTCCCGACCAGGGCGTGCCAGTCGGCGGCTGGAAGCACGCCGAAGGCAGGGCTGCCGAGATCGCCCACGGTGCGCACCACGCTCATGGCCAGGAAGCCGAGCACGAACAGCGGCACCAGCGAGAGCAGGGTCGGGCGCTCGCCGCCGGCGGTGGCCTTGCGGTGGTAGAGCATCGCCATCAACGGGATCACGGCCAGCATCGTCACGTTGCGCACCAGCTTGGTCACGGTGGCGACATCGAGCACCTGCGGGTCGGCGAAGTACTGCTGGTAGAGGAGCCCCGCCCCGGCGACCTGGGCGGTCTCGTGGACCGCGGTGCCCAGGAACAGCCCGGCGCGCAGCGGATCACCGTCGAACAGCCAGTGGGCGAGGAACGGGTAGCCGAGCATCGCCACCACCCCGAACACGGTGACGCAGGCGACCGCGTAGGTGACCTCCTCGTCGCGGGCCGAGATGGCCGGCGCGGTGGCGACGATCGCGGTTGCTCCGCAGATGCTGGTGCCGACCGCGATCAGGCTGCCAAGGCGCAGCGACAGGCCGAGGCGACGGCTGAGCAGGGTGACCACCAGCAGCGCGGAGACGATGCAGCCGAGGATGATCGGCACGCTGCTCATCCCCACCTGGCCGACGAAGCCGAGGCTCAGGCGGATTCCGAGCAGCGCGATGCCGACCTTGAGCACCCGCTGCAGGGCGAAGCGGATGCCGCGCTCGAGCAGCGGGGTGATCCCCACGGTGTTGCGGATCGCGATGCCGAGCAGGATCGCCAGCATGATCGGGCTGACCGGGCTCTTGGCCAGCCCGAGCCAGTCATGGCCGATCACCACCGACAGGTACTGGCCGGCCAGCGCCAGCCCAAGAGCAAGCCCAAGCCCCGGCGCGATGCGTGCGCCGGCCGAGAGAAACGTCGCCATCATGACCTCCCTGTCCGTACCGCCGGTCCCCGTGCCGGCGCCGGTGCCCCGCCTCGGCGGCCGAGCCGCGGCGTCACCAGGCGGAGCGAAGGATACTCCCCAACCCGGCGTTGTCCCAAGTGCGCGCGCGCCCCGAGCATGCCCCCCCGCCGCTGCCGCGCAGCGGCGCGGCGAAGCGGGGAGGGGGGCCGGCGAGACCCGTCCCGCGCCCCGCGGAGCGAGCCGCGGCGAGCGGGCCGGGCGACGAGGCCGGCCCGGATACCCCGCTACCGATCCCGGCTCGCCCGGCGGGCAACCCTCGCCTTGCTTCGCGCAGTGTCCTGCACGACGTTGAAGAAGGCGCGGATGATCGGCGCGTCGCGGCGCTCGCTCAGGCACGCCACGTGCTGGCAGGTGCTGATCTCGGCGTCGCAGAAGCGCAGCGTCCTGAGCCGCGGATGGGGGATGAACTCGAACTCCGAGACGACGCCTGCGCCGAGCCCCTGGAGCACCGCCCACCACACCGCCTCGCGGCTGCCGATCTCGATCACCGAGCCGAGCTTCATCGCGCGCGCCTGCAGCTCCGCTTCCAGGGCGCGGCGCGTCGTCGAGCCCTCCTCGCGCAGCAGCGTCTGGTGGTCGCAGAGCTCGGCCAGGCGGATGCGGCGTCTCCGGGCGAGCGGGTGTGACTCCTCGACGAAGACCACCACCGGGTGCTCGGCGTAGGGGATCATGTGGATTCGGTCGTCGTCCTCGGCTTTGGCGAGAACCGCCACGTCGGTGCGGAAGGCGAGGAGGTCCTGGAGGATCTGCTTGGAGTTGCCGAAGCGCACCGAGATCCCGAGCCGCGGATAACGCTCATGGAAGCTCGCCAGCATCTCGGTCACGTGGTACGGCCCCACGGCCCCGATCTCCAGGTGCCCCGTGTGGAACGCGCCGGCAGCGTTCAGCAGGTCCCTTGCCTCGGACTCGAGGCTGAAGATCCTGCGGGTGATCTCGAGGAGATCCTTGCCGACCGGGGTGAGCTCGACGCTGCGCCCCCGGCGATAGAAGAGCTCGACGCCGAAGCGTTCCTCGAGCGCCCTGACCTGGCGCGAGATCGTCGGCTGCCCGATGTGCAGCGCCTCGCCCGCGGCGGTGAATCCGCCGTGCGAAGCCACCGCGTGAAAGGTCCTCAGCTCGGTGCGAAACATGGCCTGAGCAAATAATTGTCATCGCAATATTGCATTTGATGCATGGATTGTGACCTGAAATACTTTCCCATGCCACTGCTTCCTATCGGGCGACCGGCGCCTGCCGCCCCAGCACGAGGGTGGCGGCGCGGTGGCCAGGGAGGAGCCGCTGAACGCCCGACGAGAAGGCGTGCCACCAAGGGACTCACTCGCCGCATGCTCTGGGAGCCGTAGCCGTCCAAAGAACAGGAGGAGAAATCGTGAGAAAGCAAGCATGCCGTATCGGACTCTCTCGCCTGCTGGCGCCCCTGCTCGGCGCCCTTGCACTGGTGCTCGGCGCGCTCCCCGTTGCTCGAGCGGCCCAGAATTGCGAGAACCCCGACTCGCTGACCTTCGCGATCATCCCGACCGAGGAGACGGTCGCCGAGCTTCAGCTCTACAAGCCGGTCACCGACCGCATGGCCCGGCTGACCGGCAAGAAGATCGAGTTCTTCATGCCGACCTCCTACGCCTCGGTGGTGGAGGCGATGCTCAACGGCTTCGTCGACGTCGCCGTGCTCGGCCCCTACTCCTACATCATCGCCGCCGCCAAGGACCCGAGGATCGAGGTCTTCGCGACCTACGCCAAGCGCCCCGGCCATCTCCAGGAGGAGGGCCCAGGCTACAAGGCGGCGCTGATCTCGAAGAAGGGCAGCAAGTTCACCAGCATCGAGTCGCTCAAGGGTGCGGTGCTCGGCCTGACCGACCCGGGGAGCACGTCCGGCAACCTGCTCCCGCGGGTGGTGTTCACCAAGGTCATCGGGGCCGGTCTGGAGGACTATTTCGGCAAGGTCGTCTACACCGGCAGCCATGAGCTCTCCACGGTCGCGGTGGCCCAGGGAAAGGTCGATGCCGCCTTCGTGGCGACCCACCGCTTCGACAACGTGGTCAACAAGGGTGAGGTGAGGCTCGAGGACTTCAACGTGCTGTGGATGTCGCCCGCGATCCCGCAGGACCCCTTCGTGTATCGCAACACGCTATGCGACGACCTGAAGGCGAAGATCCGCGAGACCTTCCTCGGCCTCAAGGACGAGCCCGAGGCCAAGGCGTTCCTCGACAACGTCAAGTCCGACACCTTTGTGCCCATGAAGCCGTCCGACTACGATGTGATCCGGGCGTTGAAGAAGGCCAAGGACGAGCGCAAGAAGAAGTCCGGCTGAGCGGCCCCGGGAGCCGAGAGCGCCGGTTGAGCGTGGCGCCGCCTCCCGCGCCAGCGGGGGGCGGCGATACCCCCAACGGCCCCGAAGAGCGCATCGATGTCGATCCTGGTCATAGACAATCTCCGGGCGCGCTACACCGCCAACGGGCCCGAGATCCTCAAGGGCATCAGCTTCCGCGTCGATGCGGATGACTTCTTCGCCATCATCGGCCCGAGCGGTGCCGGCAAGTCGACCCTGATCCGCTGCATCAACCGGCTCGTCGAGCCGACCTCGGGGAGCGTCAAGCTCTACGGTACCGAGGTCCTGAGCCTGAGCGGGCGCGAGCTGCGCGCGTTGCGGCGCAACATCGGCATGATCTTCCAGGAGTTCAACCTGGTGAACCGGATGTCGGTCATGGACAACGTGCTCTCCGGCCGGCTCGGCTACACCGGGACGCTGCGCAGCATCTTCAAGCTGTTTCCGCGCGCCGATATCGAGCGCGCCCTGGAGATGCTCGACCGCGTCGGCCTGTCCGAGTTCGCCGACAAGCGCGCCGACCAGCTCAGCGGCGGGCAGCGCCAGCGGGTCGGCATCGCGCGGGCCCTGATGCAGGAGCCCAAGCTGCTGCTCATCGACGAGCCGACCTCGAGCCTGGACCCGAAGATCTCGCGCGAGGTGATGGCGCTGGTCAAGGAGATCGCGAGCGACTACCGCGTTCCGGTGCTGTGCAACATCCACGACGTCACGCTGGCCAAGGAGTTCTGCAACAAGATGATCGGGCTGCAGGACGGCATCAAGATGTTCGACGGGATGACCGAGGAGATGAACGAGAGCCAGCTCGAGCAGATCTACGCCATGGAAGTGCTCTGAGCGGCCAGCCGGGAGTCCGGGCAGGTGCCAGTCAACCGTCTCACCGTCGAGACCTTCATCGCGCGGCGCAAGCGGCGCGGCTGGTGGGATGCGGGCGTGCTGTCGGTGGTCCTGGTGCTGGTCGCCTGGAGCATCCACAGCATCGTGGTGGTCGATACCGACTGGGCACGGATCGGATCGCTCGCCCAGATCATCGAGTCGACGAGCCGCTTCTTCGCGGTCGACTGGGCGCTGATCCCCGGCCTGGTCAAGCCGGCGATCGAGACCTTCATGACCGCCTGTCTCGGGACCCTGGTCGGGGTGATCATGTGCATCCCGGTGGCCTGGTTCGGGGCCGCCAACATCACCCCCTGGAAGCCGCTCACCTACCCGATCGCGCGATTCCTGATGACCCTGAGCCGCTCGATCCACGAGATCGTGTGGGCCCTGATCTTCGTGGCCGCCGTCGGGCTCGGGTCGTTCGCCGGGATCCTGGCGATCGCGATGCGCTCGGTCGGGTTCATCGCCAAGATGACCTCGGAGGCGATCGAGAACATGGACTACCGCCCGGTGGAGGCGATTCGCGCCGTCGGCGGAAACAGCTTCCAGGTGATGCGCTACGCGATCGTGCCGCAGATCCTGCCGGCGATCCTGAGCGTGGTGATCTTCGAGTGGGAGATCAACATTCGCCGCTCCGCGGTGCTCGGGCTGGTCGGTGCCGGCGGGCTCGGCCTGGCGTTCTTCCGGCAGATGAACACCTTCAACTTCGCCGGCGTGACCACCGTGATCCTGGTGATCCTGTTTCTCATCGTGCTCGGCGAGGTGCTCTCCCACTACGCGCGCAAGGCGGTCATCTGAGCCGAGGACGCGGAGATTGCCAGTGACCAGCGAGGCCGAGAATCCGCCCACGTCCCTTCCCAAGGGGACACCGGCTCCCCGGCAATGGTCGCGGTTTCGCCACCCGCAGTCGCTGATCCACTTCTCGGTGCTGCTCGCGGTGCTGGCCTTTCTCGGCTACAGCATCGCCTACCTGGAGATACCCCTCCAGCGTTTCCTGACCATGTTCGGCCGGCTCGGCATCCTGTTGACCGAGCGCTACTACCCGCCGGACATCGCCTATGTGCTCGACCGGGGATATCTGGAGTCGGTCGTCGATACCATCAAGATGGCCTATCTCGGCACGCTGTTCGGGATCCTCTTCGCCATGCCACTCGCCTGGCTCGCCTCGTTCAACATGAGCCCCAGCCGGCGCTTCGTCTACCCCGGCGCGCGGCTGCTCACCATGGCCTGCCGGGCGGTCCACGAGACCATCTGGACCATCCTGTTCGTGACCATCATCGGCTTCGGCATGCTCCCCGGGGTGCTGGCGTTGACGATGTTCTGCATCGGCTTCGCGGGCAAGCTGTTCGCCGAGGAGATCGAGGCCATCGATCCGGGGCCGGTGGAGGCGATCCGCGCCACCGGCGCAGGGCAGATCCAGACCCTGGTGTTCGGCGTCTGGCCCCAGGTCCGGGTGGCCTTCACCGGGATCGCCATCTACACCTGGGATGTCGCCTTTCGCGCCGCCACCGTGGTCGGGTTCTTCGGCGCGGGGGGGATGGGCTGGTATCTGAAACGCAACGTGTACCAGATCGAGACCCAGCGTACCGCCGCGATCCTGCTCTCCATCATCCTGCTCGTGGTCATGTCCGAGGCGCTCTCGGCCTGGGCACGGGCGCGGGTCTCGAAGGCCCACTAGCGGGCCGGGTCAGCGCCATGAGCCGCACCGGCCGCATCGCCCTGTACCGCGCACCGAACGCACCGTTCGAGATCGTCGAGTACCCGCTGCGCGCGGTGCGCGCGGGCGAGATCCTGGTCCGCGTCGCGATGTCCACCATCTGCCGCTCCGACATCCACTCCTACCAGGGCTGCCGGCCGAGCCCCTGCCCGGGCCTGCTCGGCCACGAGATCGTCGGGACCATCGCGGAGCTCGGCGCGGGCGTGTCCAGGGACATCCGCGGCACGCCCCTGCGGGTCGGGGACCGCATCACCTGGACGATGTTCTTCCACGACGGCGCCTGCTACCAGCGCGACGTCCTCGACATGCCGCAGAAGTGCCCGGGGGTGCGCAAGTACGGTCACGACTCGGCCGAGGTGGCGCCGCATTTCCTCGGTGGCTTCGCCGACTGCTGCTACGTGCTCCCGGGGACCGGGGTCCTGAGGCTTCCCGCCGAGATCAGCGACGAGGAGGCGGCGCCGCTCAACTGCGGGGTGGCGACCATGGTCGGGGTCACCGAGGCGGCCGGTGTCGGGGTCGGCGACGTGGTCGTGGTCCAGGGCCTCGGCCTGCTCGGGCTGTATGGCTGCGCGCTGGCCAAGGCGCGTGGTGCGCGGCGGGTGATCGGGCTGGACTCGGTGGGCTCGCGGCTCGCCGCGGCCGCGCGCTTCGGTGCCGACCACGTGGTCGACGTCGGGGCGCTGGACGGAGACCGGCTGGTCGAGGCGGTGCGCGGGCTGTGCGCTCCCCACGGTGCCGACGTGGTCATCGAGGTCTGCGGGAGCGAGAAGGTCATCCCCGCGGGAGTCGCGATGCTACGGGTCGGGGGCCGTTACGTGCTGGCCGGCATCGTCACCCCGGGGGCACGGTTCACGCTCGACGCCAACGACCTGGTTCGCGGTTGCGTCTCGATGGTCGGGGTCCACAACTACCATCCTCGCCACCTGGTCCAGGCGCTGGACTTCGTCCTCGCCGAGCGGGGCAGGTTCCCGTTCCGGGAGATCGTCGAGTGCAAGTTTCGCCTCACCGAGATCGACCAGGCATTTCGGCGTGCCGCCGAGAACGACGTGCTGCGCGCCGCGGTCATCCCCTGAGAGTTTGCGGAGAAACCGCCCGCAGGAGGCGGGCGGTTTCTCCACGAACGCTCATCGAACACACACTCAGCCACGGAGTCCACAGGCTGCGCAACGACGTTGCATCCGCGGCGACATGCCCGTTTGCGCGCTGCCCGGTGCCATGCCACGCTTCCATCGCGGGCGTAGGTCGGGC
>CAZRGU010000186.1:0-7524 GCA_964599705.1 uncultured Ectothiorhodospiraceae bacterium
GGATCAACGCCGTTGCGTGACCTTTGAAATCAACGGCTTGGTCCATGTTCGATGAGGGTTTGCAAAAAACCGCCTGCCTGCTGCGGACGCCCCGGGTCGCCGCGGACTGCGCTGTTCCGGACCTTCCCTGGCCCGGCCCCTGCGGGCGCGCTGCGCGCGACCCGATCGGCTTCCGGCGGATCGGTGCGGGGACCCCCGACATGGAGTCACGTACTCCGCTACGCTCCTCCATGTTGTGCAACCCCCGCGCCTTGTCCGGGTTGCCCAGGAAAGCCCTCGCTCGGCCCGGAAGCTGGGTCGCTCCCGACACTTCCGAGTGGGTTTCCGAGCCGTGGTCGGGGCGGGTCTCGGGCGTGCGTGCCGGCTGTCGGGCCGGACCGCGGCGCGCGCTTCAGCGCCGCCAGGCGCGCACCGTGATCGCCAGGGTCGCGCCGAGCAGCAGGGCGAGGCCGGCCCACAGCCAGGACAGCAGCGGGAAGGTCTTGACCACCACCGTGATCGTCCCGCCGCCGGGGGCGCCCGGCTCGCCGGCCCCGAGCGGCGGCACCCAGACCTGCACGTCGCGCCACGCTCCGCGGACGATGAACGGGTCGAGGGTGCGCGCCGGGCGCGCGGTGTAGCGGGCGTAGCGGTAGTCGACCAGGGCGCAGAGCTGGCGCACCGGTCCGTCGGCGCGCGCCGCGCGCGGGCGCTCGTCGCGGTAGACAGCCTGCCCGGCCCCGATCGGGCGCGGCTCGCCGCCGCCACGGGCCAGCGCGACCCGGACCCGGGCGACGCCCCGGTAGGCCGAGCCGCTGGCCGCGGCGCCGTCGGCGGCGCGCCGCTCGGGCTCGAGCTCGACGGTCAGGGTGTAGCCGTCGGCGAGGCGCTGCGGGCGCCCGAGGTCGTCCGGGTAGCGCAGCCGGCGGCTGGCGTAGGAGTCGAGCACCGAGGCGGCCAGCGCTCCGGCGAGCGCCAGCACCACCCCGAGGTGGGCGGCCCCGACGGCGAGCCCCGCGCCACCGCCGCGGCGCAGCGCGGCGAGGCACCGCGCGCTCCAGACCGCGGCCCCGAGGGCCAGGTAGGCGAGCGCGGCGAGCAGCACATCGAGCCAGAAGAAGTTGGCCACGGTGCCCGCCGAGGTCAGCCCGGTGCCGGTGTAGAGCCGCCCGAGCGGCTCGATGGCGACCGCCACGGCGAGCGCGGCGAGGCCGGCGGCGGCGGTCACCACCCAGCCCAGCCAGGCCCGGCGAAGCGCCAGGAAGGCGTGCCCGCCGAGGAGGCCCACCAGCGCCCCGAGCGGGGCCAGCCAGCGGTTCAGCGCGAGGTTGTCGATGTCCCACTGGGCGAAGGCGCGGCGCAGGGCGGCGAGCTCCTCGGGGCTCGCCCAGCGGGCCAGGGTCTCGAAGAAGGGACGCAGCGCGCCCGGGCGCGGGGCCCCGGCGAGCCCGTTGGCCCAGGCCTGGGCGACGGCGCCGGCGGCCATCAGCGCGGCGCCGGCGAACAGCGCGATCGCCAGCCCCGTGATCAGCCGCCCCTGGCCGGGCGCCGGGGCGCGGGCCCCCGGCAACGGCCGGCGCAGCGCCAGCGCCCAGCCGCCGAGCGCGGCGCCGGTCAGGGTCGCGGCCAGCCCGGCGAAGAGCAGCCGCGAGCCGGCCCCCAGGTAGCGGTGCGAGCTGGCCAGCAGCTCGCTGCGGGTCACGGCCATCGCGGCGGGCACGGCGGCGGCCGCGAGCAGGGCGAGCAGCGGCGCGAGGCGGGCCAGGAAGCCGTCGGGCCGGTAGCGGCGCAGGCCGTGGAGCTGGGCGCCGAGCAGCGCCCAGAGCACGAACACCGAGGTCTGCACCGGGTCCCAGTGCCAGAACTGGCCGAAGGTGTAGTCCTCGAAGGCCCACCACATGCCGGCGGCCAGCCCCGCGCCGAGCAGCAGCCAGGCCGCCCGGCTCCAGCGCGCAGCCAGTCCGCCCCAGGCCGGGGCCCCGCGCACCAGGGCCTCGAGCGCGGCCCCGGCGGGAGCCAGCACCCAGACGTAGGCGAGCAGCACCAGCGGCGGGTGCACGACCATCCAGACGCGCAGCAGGTGGGCGTTGAGCCCGGCGCTCGCGGCCCGCGCCAGGTCGGCCGCCGGGGTCGGCGCGAAGGGGCTCCAGCGGGTCGCGGCGGCGGCGAACAGGGCGGTGAGCGCGAGCGCGCCCGGCCCGCCCCAGCCGGGCGTGCGGGCCAGGCGCAGGGCCGCGAGCGCGAGGCCGGCGGCGAGCCCGAGCAGGGTTCCCTCCTCGCCGCCCCAGAGCCCGGCGAGCTTGAGGTGCCAGGGCAGCTCGGCGGCGCTGTAGAGCCACACGTAGCGGTAGCCGAAGTGATCGCCGAGCAGGTGCACGGCGAGCGCGGCCAGGGCGCCGCCGAGCAGCCCGGCGGCGAGCCGTGCGGCCGGGCCGCGCAGCCCCGGGTGGGCCGCGGCAGCGAGCGCCAGGGCCGCGGCGAGCCCGCTCGCCGCGCCGCCCAGCCCGGGTCCGGCAAGGCCCAGCCCGAGGCCCAGCGCGAGCCCCGCCGCCGCTGCCGCCGGCCCGCCCCTGCCTGCCGCCATCGCCTCTCCCCCCGGCCCCTGCCGCGGGCGATCTTAACGAAGCGACTCGCGGCCGGTCCCGGGGGCGGCGCTCCGGGGCTTGGTTCAGGGGGGGGGCGCCGCTATCCTCGCGCCCTGCGCTCGATGCGCGAGGAGAGGAGACCGCAAGATGGCAACCGTGACCCTCAAGGGCAACCCGGTGCACACCACGGGCGAGCTGCCCGCGGTCGGCCAGCCGGCGCCCGACTTCCGGCTGGTCGGCAAGGACCTGGCCGACGTCAGCCTGGCGAGCTTTGCCGGCAAGAAGAAGCTGCTCAACATCGTCCCCAGCCTCGACACCCCGACCTGCCAGCTCTCGACCAAGAAGTTCAACGACTTCGCGGCCGCCCACCCGGATACCGTGTTCCTGGTGATCTCGGCCGACCTGCCCTTCGCGCAGGGGCGCTTCTGCGGCGCCGAGGAGCTCGACAACGTGGTGCCGCTGTCGATGATGCGCGGGCGCGAGTTCGCCAAGTCCTACGGGGTGCTGCTGACCGACGGGCCGCTCGAGGGGATCACCGCGCGCGCGGTGGTGGTGCTCGACGAGAGCAACGTGGTCCGCTACACCGAGCTGGTCGCCGAGATCGGCGACGAGCCCGACTACGAGGAGGCGCTCGCCGCGCTCTGACAGAGCGGGCAGGTGCTCGCCGGGCGGCCCAGCCGGGCGCTGGTGGCGCGCGGCTGCCCGGCCGCGTCGCGGTGTCCCTCGACGGCCTCGAAGCCGGCCGCGGCGAGCAGCCCCGCGACCGCCTCGCCCTGGTCGTGGCCGTGCTCGAGGACCAGCCAGCCTCCGGGGAGGAGGTGCGCCGGGGCGCCCGCGCACAGCACCCGCAGGCACTCGAGCCCGTCGGCGCCGCCATCGAGCGCGGCGCGCGGCTCGAAGCGGGGCGGGCCGCGCAGGGCGGCGAGCACCGCGCTCGGCACGTAGGGCGGGTTGGCGACGATCAGGTCGAGGCGCTCGGCGCCGAGCGGCGCGCACCAGTGGCCCTCGGCCAGGCGCACATTGTCGAGACCGAGCCGCTCGCGGTTGGCGCGGGCCACGGCCAGCGCGGCGCGGCTCGCGTCGCAGGCCGTCACCGTGCAGCACGGCCGCTCGCTGGCGATGGCCAGGGCCAGCGCCCCGCTCCCGGTGCCGAGATCGGCGACCCGCAGGGCGCGCCCGGCGGGCAGGTGGGCGAGCGCGATCTCGACCAGCAGCTCGCTCTCCGGGCGCGGCACCAGGGTGGCCGGCGAGACCTCGAGCTCGAGCGACCAGAACTCCCGGCGCCCGGTCAGGTAGGCGATCGGCTCGCCCCCGGCACGGCGCGCGCAGAGCCGCTCGAGGGCGAGCTGCTCGCCGCGCCCGAGCGGGCGCTCGGGGTGCGCGTAGAGGCTCTCGCGCGGGCAGTCGAGCACGTGCATCAGCAGCACCTCGGCGTCGAGCCGCGGGCTGTCGCTCGCCCCGGCCAGCCCGCGGGCGGCCGCGCGCAGCGCCGCGCCGACCCGCTGGCGAGCGCCGCCCGCCTCGCTCACGCGCCGACCGCGGCCAGCCGCTCGCTGCGATCCTCGGCGATCAGCGCGTCGATCAGCGCATCGAGGTCGCCGTCGAGGATCTCGGCGAGCTTGTAGAGGGTCAGGTTGATGCGGTGGTCGGTGACCCGGCCCTGGGGAAAGTTGTAGGTGCGGATGCGCTGCGAGCGGTCGCCGCTGCCGACCAGCAGGCGGCGGGTCTCGGCGCGCTCGGCGCTCTGGCGCTCGCGCTCGGCGGCGAGCAGCTTGGCGCGCAGCAGCGCCATGGCGCGGGCCCGGTTCTTGTGCTGGGAGCGCTCGTCCTGGCACTCGACCACGGTGTGGGTCGGCAGGTGGGTGATGCGCACCGCCGAGTCGGTCTTGTTGACGTGCTGGCCGCCGGCGCCCGAGGCGCGGTAGGTGTCGATGCGCAGCTCCGAGGGGTCGATGGCGATCTCGCTGACCTCGTCGCACTCGGGCAGCACCGCGACCGTGCACGCCGAGGTGTGGATGCGACCCTGGGACTCGGTCTGGGGGACACGCTGCACCCGGTGGCCGCCGGACTCGAACTTGAGCCGCGCGTAGGCGCCGCGCCCCGCGACCCGCACCACCACCTCGCGGAAGCCGCCGAGCTCGGCCTGGCTCTGGCTGACGATCTCGAGCTGCCAGCGCCGCCGCTCGGCGTAGCGGCTGTACATGCGCAGCAGGTCGGCGGCGAACAGGGCGGCCTCCTCGCCGCCGGTACCGGCGCGGATCTCGAGGAACAGGTTGCCGGCATCGGCCGGGTCGGGCGGGACCAGCAGCTCGCGCAGCCGCTCCTCGAGCGCGGCGCGCTCGCCCTCGAGGGCCGCGATCTCCTCCTCGGCGAGCGCGCGCATCGCCGGATCCTCGTCGCCGGCGGCCATCTCGCGGGCCGCGCGCAGCGCCTCGTCGGTCGCCAGGTAGCGCCGGTAGCACTCGACCAGGGGGCTGAGCTCGGCGTGCTCGCGAGCGAGCGCCCGGAAGCGCGACTGGTCGCCGATCACGGCCGGGTCGGCGAGCAGCCCGTCGAGCTCGCCCAGCCGCCCGGCGAGCGCCTCGAGCCGCCCGAGCACCGCCGGCTTCATCGCGCCGCGCGCTTGCCGCGCGAGCCCCGCTCGCCGGGCGGGGCATCGAGCCGGAACAGCCGCCGCGCGGTCTCGAGCAGGTCACTGCGCCCGCTCGCCCCGGCGGCCCGGATCTCGACCGTGGGGGCGTGCAGCAGCTTGTTGGTGAGGTTGTGGGCCAGCACCTCGAGGGCGTGCTCGGGGTCGTCGCCGGCGGCCAGCATCCGCCGGGCGCGGGCCAGCACCTCGTCGCGGGTCTCCTCGGCGCGCGAGCGCAGCTCGCGGATGGTGTCCCCGACCCGGTGGGTGCCGAGCCAGCCCATGAACTCGTGGACCTCGGCGTCGATGATCCGCTCGGCCTCGGCGGCGGCCTCGCGGCGCGAGCGGCGGTTCTCCTCGATGAGCTCCTCGAGGTCGTCGATCGAGTACAGATACACGTCCTCGAGCTCGCCGACCGCCGGCTCGATGTCCTGGGGCACGGCGATGTCGACCATGAAGATCGGGCGGTGCTTGCGGGCCGCGATCGCCGCCTCGACCTCGGGGCGGGTGACGATCGCGCTCGGGCTGCCGGTCGAGGCGATGACGATGTCGGCCTCGGCGAGGTGGGCGGGGATGGCGTCCAGGCCGATCGCGTAGCCGGCGAACTCGCCGGCCAGGCGCTGGGCGTTCTCGATGGTGCGGTTGGCGACGATCATCCGGCCCAGGCCGTTGGCGTGGAGGTGGCGGGCGGCCAGCTCGATGGTCTCGCCGGCCCCGATCAGCAGCGCGGTCTGCTCGTCGAGATCACCGAAGATCTGGCGGGCCAGGGAGACCGCCGCGAAGGCCACCGAGACCGGGCTCGAGCCGATCGCGGTGTCGGTGCGGACCCGCTTGGCGACCGCGAAGGACTGCTGGAAGAGCCGCTCGAGGGTGGTGCCGAGGCTGCCCGCGGCGCGCGCGGCCGCGTAGGCCTCCTTGACCTGGCCGAGGATCTGCGGCTCGCCGAGGACCATCGAGTCGAGCCCGCTGGCGACCCGCATCAGGTGGCGGACCGCCTCACCGCCGTGGTGGATGTAGAGGAACCCTTCGAGCTCGGCCGGGTCGATTCCATGGTGGCGTGCCAGCCATTCCTTGATCCGCGCGGGGTCCTTGTCGCGCACCCGGCAGAGGAGATCGGTGCGGTTGCAGGTCGAGACGATCGCCGCCTCCTCGACGCCCTCGCAGGCGGTCAGGGCGTGCAGCGCCTCGGGCAGCACCTCGCGCGGGAAGGCGACCCGCTCCCGCATCGCCACCGGGGCGGTGGTATGGTTGAGCCCGAGGGCGAGTATCGGCATGGGGATGGCGCACGGTTGCGGCGGCGATCACCAAATCGTGAGCGAAGCGGGGAGCGAACACAAGCCGCCGCACCCGGCCGGGCTGCCCGCGACCACCCGCGGCGGCGTATCATGGGGCGATGACCGAGGCGCCCGCGGGCGCCGGCAACGGGTGCAGGTGATGAACGAAGTCAAGCGAGCCGGGCGCGGCGGGCCGGCGACGAGGACCGCCGGCGCGGTGCTGCTCGCCGCGCTGCTGGCCGGCTGCCAGGGTGGTCCGACCCCCCGCGCGGAGACCGCCGCGGCCCCCGAGACGGGGGGCGGAGGCGAGCCGCAACGGGCGAGCGCTGCCGCAACGGCGGCCACCTCGATTTCCCCGGATGTGCTCTACCGGCTGCTGGTGGCCGAGTTCGCCGGGCGGCGCGGGCAGCTCGGGCTGGCGGTCAGCAGCTACCTGGCGGTGGCCCGCGAGACCCGCGATCCGGCGGTGGCCGAGCGCGCGGTGCGGGTCGCGGTCTACGCGCGCGACTCGCAGCGCGCCCTCGAGGCCGCCCAATTGTGGGCCGAGATCGACCCCGGGAGCCGCGACGCGCGCCAGGTCTATGCCACCCTGCTGGTCCGGGCCGGGCGCGCCGAGGAGGCGGTGGCCGAGTTCGAGGCCCTGCTCGAGGGGGCCGGCGAGCAGCGCGGCGTGGCGCTGCGCCGGATCGGCGACATGCTCGCCCGCGAGAAGGATCGCGACGCGGCGGTCGCGGTGATGGCCCGGCTCGTCGAGCGCCACGCCGGCGAGGCCCAGGCCCACCACGCCTTCGCCCGCCTGCTGGCCCGGGTCGAGCGCCTCGACGAGGCGGCCAGCGAGCTCGAGCGCACCCTGACCTTGCAGCCCGACGAGGAGCAGGCGGTGATCCTCTATGCCCGCGTGCTCCAGCGCCAGCAGCGCAGCGCCGCGGCCATCGCGGCCCTGGGGCGTTTCGTCGAGGCGAACCCCGAGGCCTACTCGGCGCGGGTCGCCTATGCCCGGCTGCTGGTCGACGCCAAGCGCTACGAGGAGGCCCGCGCCGAGTTCAAGAGGCTGGTC
>CAZRGU010000187.1:0-7444 GCA_964599705.1 uncultured Ectothiorhodospiraceae bacterium
ACCCCGGTGCGCAGCCCCGCCCCCTCGAGCAGGAACACCAGGTCCTCCATGACGATGTTGCCGGTCGCCATCGGCGCGTAGGGGCAGCCGCCGAGCCCGGCCAGCGTCGCGTCGAAGCGCCGCACCCCGGCCTCGAGGGCGGCGTAGACATTGGCCAGCCCCAGGCCGCGGGTGTCGTGGAAGTGGGCGGCGATGGCCACCGCCTCGCCGTGCTCGGCCACCACCCGCTCGAGCAGCGCCCGCACCTCGACCGGGTTGCCGTAGCCGACCGTGTCGGCGAGCGTGATCTCGTCGGCCCCGGCGGCCACGAAGCGCTCGGCCAGGCGCAGCACTGCATCCGGCTCGACCCGTCCCTCGATGGTGCAGCCGAAGGCCGTGGAGAGCCCGACCCCGAGGGTGACCCGCGGCCCGCCGGCGGCGGCCTGGGCGTCGCGCGCGGCGACGATGCGCTCGAAGTCGGCCAGCGACTCGGCGCTGCTGCGGCGCACGTTGGCGCGGTTGTGGCTCTCGCTGACCGAGGTCACGTAGTTGAGCTTGTCGCAGCCGGCGGCCAGCCCGTCGCGCGCACCGCGCAGGTTGGGCACCAGCGCCGAGACCGTGAACGGGGTTCGGGCCGCGACCTCACGGGCCCCGGCGACCACCTCGGCGACGTCCGCGAACTGCGGGATGTGGCGCGGCGGCACGAACGAGCCGACCTCGATCTCGGGCATCCCGCAGGCGGCCTCCTCGCCGATCCAGCGCAGCTTCTCCGCGGTCGGGAAGAAGGTCGAGACGATCTGCAGCCCGTCGCGCGGCCCGACCTCCCGGCACTCGACGTCGATCCCGTCCCTCATCGCCATCCTCCCGATCCCGCTCAGCGTCCCTTGAACACCGGCCGCCGGCGCTCGTTGAAGGCCCGCACCCCCTCGAGGCGGTCCTCGGTCCCGACCATCCGGTTGTAGGCCTCGATCTCGAACGCATAGCCGTTGTGGGGGTCCAGGGCGCTCGCCGCCGCGATCGCCTTCTTGGCCTGGCGCACCGAGATCGGGGCGTTGGCCGCGATCCGGCCGGCGACCTCGAGGCTCTCGGCGAGCAGCGCGTCGTCCTCGCAGAGCCGGTTGACCAGCCCCCAGGCGTGCGCCTCCTCGGCGCCGAACGGGCGCCCGGTGAGGATGATCTCCTTGGCCCGGCGCACCCCGACGGCGCGCGGCAGGTTCTGGGTGCCCATCGCCCCGGGCATGATCCCGAGGGTGACCTCGGTCATCGCGAAGCGCGCCCGGCGCGCCGCGTAGATGAAGTCGGCGCCCAGCGCGATCTCGCAGCCGCCGCCGTAGGCGGCCCCGTTGACCGCGGCCACGATCGGCACCGGGCACTCGATCATGGCGCGCATCATCTGCTCGAAGATGGCGTGCTGGCGCTGCCAGGCGGCATCGCTCATCCCGTCGCGTTCCTTGAGATCGCCCCCGGCGCAGAAGGCCCGCTCGCCGGCCCCGGTGAGCACCACGCAGCGCGCCTGGCCGGGCTCGACGTAGAGCTCGCCCCACAGCTCGCGCAGCTCCTCGCCCATCCGGGTGTCGAGGGCATTGGCGACCTCGGGTCGGTTGAGGCGCACCAGCAGCACCTCCTCGGCGGCGCGCTCGAGCGCCAGCGTGGTGTACTCCTCCCTCATGGCTCCTCCTCGAGGATCGCGTCGTCGGCGCCGAGCGCCGGGGCCGGTGAGGCGGGCCGCGGTCGCTCGCCGTCGAGGACCAGGGGCGGGGCGATGAGGCGCAGCCCGCCGGCGAGCTCGCCGATCATGCCGAGCGCCTCGGTCTGGGCGTGGGCGCAGACCTCGGCCAGGTCCTGGATCGGGGCGCAGGGCACCCCGGCGGCCTCCAGGCCCGCCTGCCAGCGGGCCCGCGGCGCCGCCGCGAAGGCCGGCTCGAGCAGCGCGTTGAGCGCCTCGCGGTGCTCGACCCGCGCCGGGTTGGTGGCGAAGCGCGGATCGGCGGCCCACTCGGGATGAGCGAGCACCTCGCAGAGGGCCGCGAACAGGCGGTCGTTTCCGCCCCCCACCACCAGGTAGCCGTCGGCGCAGCGATAGGCCTGGTAGGGGACGATGCCGCTGATCCCCGAGCCGTGCCGCCCCGGCACCTCGCCGCTGGCCAGGTAGTCGGCCGCCGGGATCGCGCACCAGGCGATCGCGGTCGCGAACAGCGCGGTGTCGACCACCCCGCCGCGGCCGCTGCGCGCCCGCCGGGTGAGGGCGGCGAGCACCCCGATCGCGCACCACATCCCGGTGCCCATGTCGATGATCGAGCAGCCGACCCGCACCGGCGGGCGACCGGGCTCGCCGGTGATGCTCATGATCCCGCCGAAGGCCTGCATCAGCGGGTCGTAGCCGGGTCGCTCGGCGAGCGGCCCGCCCGCTCCATAGGCGCCGATGTTGCAGTAGACCAGCCGCGGGTCGGCCGTGCACAGGGTGGCCGCGTCGAGCCCCAGGCGCTCGACCCCGCCGGGGCGCAGGTTCTGCACCACCACGTCGGCGTGACGGCGGATGTAGGCGCGCAGCCGCTGGCGCTCGCCGGCCTGGCGCAGATCGCAGGTGATCGAGCGCTTGCCGGCGTTGAGCTGGTGGAACCAGACGCTCTGACCGGCGAAGCGCTGCGGGCCCCAGTGGCGGCAGTCGTCCCCCGCCCCGGGACGCTCGACCTTGATCACCTCGGCGCCGAGCATTGCAAGGATCCAGGTCGCGTACGGGGCAGCGACGCTGCTGCCCAGCTCGACCACAGTGATTCCGTCCAGCGGGCTGTCCATGCGCCTCTCCGCCCTCCTCCGACGTGCCTGCCTGCGCCGGCGGGCAAGTGTAGCGCAGCGTCCGGCGGGGACGGGAACCGCTTCGGGGTGCGCGAACCCGCCCCCTCTGTCGGAATCCCTTACACTGGATGAATAGGGCGGTCGAGCGATGTATCCAGTTGATTTCATGGGGGTGATCGTCATCACGCCCTATCGCCGGATGCGAATGAATCCCCTTCCTCGCCTCAGCGCTGTCGGTATTCTTAACACATCCTGATGCATGCCGCGGCCAGGCGTGGACAACGCATTGATTTCTCGACATGCGGGTGCAACGGCGCGGGAATTGCATTATTGCGGTGATGGAATTCTCGTCTCGGGGAGGAGCGTCACGATGACCACGATGAGACCTGGAAGCCGAGCTGCACCGCTCGCCGCCCTGCTCGCCTTGCTCGGGTCGGCGGCTCCCGCCGCGGCGACCCCCGTGGTGGTGACCCAGACCTGGGCGGCGGGCGCCGAGGTCACCGTCACCGCGCCCGACAAGGTGATCTATGGAACTCCCTTCGACGTCAGCCTGCTCGTCGACGGGCGCACCATCGATCCAGGGATCGGCGCGATCGCCTTTCGCACCTTCGCCGCGATCAGCCCCACCGTCGATCTCGGCTCCGCGACCTGGAGCTACGACTTCGCCAGCGACGACCCGGCCTACGACGCCTACGACTTCAGCGGCAGCCTCGGCGACGCGACGGTGGCGCTGGCCAGCGGCCCGGGGGGGCATTCGCTGACCTTCACCGACCCGATCACCGCCGGAGCGAGCATCGCGCCCGGCTACACCTGGCTGTGGCAAAGCTACTCCGACCGGGTCACCTGGACCCTGCGCGACCTGGTGATCCTCGCCGACACCACCCTGACCTTCACCCTCGACGACAAGGGCATCGTCGCCGATGCCGTGCTCAGCCTGCCGGTGCTGGTGCTCGATCCACCGCCTGGCGGCACGGTCCCGGAGCCGGCGCCGCTGGCGCTGCTCGCCGCCGCGCTGGCGCTGCTCGCCGGTGTCCGGGGCGTCTTGTCGCGGCGCGCCGGCTGAGCGAGCCCAGCCGCGCGGCCCGCGGCGAGGCTCAGCCGCGCGGGTGGTGGCGGGCGTGGAGCCGGCGCAGGCGCTCGCGGGCCACGTGGGTGTAGATCTGGGTCGTCGAGATGTCGCGGTGGCCGAGCAGCATCTGCACCACCCGCAGATCCGCGCCGTGATTGAGCAGGTGGGTGGCGAAGGCGTGGCGCAGGGTGTGCGGAGAGACCGGGCGGGCGATCCCGGCGCGCGCCGCGTAGCGCCGGATCAGCGCCCAGAAGGCCTGACGGGTCATGCCGGTCGCGCGCCGGGTGACGAACAGGGCGGCGCACGGCCGCCCGTGCAGGAGCTCGGGACGGGCCCCGGCGAGGTAGCGCTCGAGCCAGCCGAGGGCCTCCTCGCCGAGCGGGACCAGCCGCTCGCGGTCGCCCTTGCCGGTGACCCGCACCACGCCCTGGCGGGCGTTGATCTGAGCGGGGGCGAGCCCGACCAGCTCGCTGACCCGCAGCCCGGTGGCATAGAGCACCTCGAGCATCGCCCGGTCGCGCAGCCCGAGCGGGGTCCCCGGGTCGGGAGCGGCCAGCAGGCGCTCGACCTCGGCCTCGCTGAGCGCCCCGGGCAGCGGCCGCCCGAGACGCGGTGCCGCGACCTCGGCGCAGGGGTCGGCCACGACCCGCCCCTCGCGCACCATCCAGGCGTAGAAGCGGCGCAGCGCCGAGAGCCGGCGGGCCACGGTGCGCGGGGCCGCTCCGGCGAGCGAGGCCAGGTAGCCGAGCAGCTCGGCCCGCGCGACCCGCTCGAGCCCGACGCCGCGACCGGCCAGCCAGCGCGCGAAGTGGCGCAGGTCGGCGCGATAGGCGGCCAGGGTGTGGTCGGCGAGCCCGCGCTCCATCCACAGGGCGTCGGCGAAGGTCTCGATCAGCCGCTCGGCGGCCTCGCCGGCCTCGCGCGGCGCGTTCATCGCGCCCCGGGATAGCCCTCGTGGGCGAGCAGGGCGCGCTTGAGCGCCAAGCCGGCGCCCCGGGTCGCGCCCATGAAGCCGCCGAGCCCGCCGTCGGCGCCGACCACCCGGTGGCAGGGGATGAGCAGCGGCAGCCGGTTGCGGCGGCAGGCCCCGCCGATGGCCCGCGCCGAGCTGCCCAGGCGCGCGGCCAGCGCCCCGTAGGTCTCCACCCGGCCGCAGGGGATGGCCCGCAGCGCCGCCCAGACGCGCAGGTCGTGGGGGCTGCCGCGCAGCATCACCGGGAACGCGATCGGTCTGCGCGGGTCCTCGAAGTAGCCAAGGATCGCCGCCGCGGCGGCGCGCGCGGCCGGCCGCGGCCGCGCCGTCTCCCGGCCCTCGGCGTGCAGCTCGACCGAGACCAGCGAGTCCCCGCTCAGGCGCAGCCCGATCCGCCCGACCGGGGTGTCGATCAGCGCGTCATAGGCGCCCGGAGAGGCGCTCACGGGGCTAGATCTTCTCCTTGATCTTGGCCGCGTTGCCGGTGCGCCCGCGCAGGTAGTAGAGCTTCGCCCGGCGCACGTCGCCGCGCCGCTTGACGCGAATGTCGTGGATCTGCGGGCTGTAGGTCTGGAAGCAGCGCTCCACCCCCTCGCCGTGGGACAGCTTGCGCACCGTGAACGAGGAGTTCAGCCCCCGGTTGCGCCTGGCGATCACCACCCCCTCGAACGCCTGCAGGCGCTCGCGCGAGCCCTCGCGGACCTTGACCCGCACGACCACGGTATCCCCCGGGGCGAAGCCCGGCACCTCGCGGGTCATCTGCTCGGCCTCGATCTCACGAATGATGTTGCTCATCGCTCTGGTCCTCGTCCTCACGCGCCAGCCCGTGCTCGGCGCAAAACTCGTCCAACAGTCGCGCGTCCTCGGCCTCGAGCCGGTAGCCGCGCAGCAGGTCGGGACGGCGCAGCAGGGTCCGCCCCAGGGCCTGCTTGCGCCGCCAGCGGCGCACCGCGCCGTGATCGCCGCCGAGCAGCACCGCCGGCACCGCCCGCCCGGCCACCCGCTCGGGCCGGGTGTAGTGCGGCCAGTCGAGCAGCCGCTCGGCGAACGAGTCCTCGCTCGCCGAGTCGCGGTGCCCGAGCACCCCCGGGACCAGCCGCGACATCGCCTCGACCAGCACCAGCGCCGCGAGCTCGCCGCCGGCCAGCACGTAGTCGCCGATCGAGATCTCCTCGTCGACGTCGGCCTCGACGAAGCGCTCGTCGACGCCCTCGTAGCGCCCGCAGACCAGCACCAGGCGGCGCTGCCCGGCCAGCCGGCGCACCGTCTCCTGATCGAGGCGCGCGCCCTGCGGGCTGAGGTACACGACCCGCGCTCCGCCGAGCCGCTCGCGCGCTGCACGCGTCGCGGCATGGAGCGGCTCGAAGCGCATCACCATCCCCGGCCCGCCGCCGTAGGGCCGATCGTCGACCGTGCGGTGGCGATCGCGGGCGAAGCTGCGCGGGTTGACGCACTCGAGGCGCAGCACCCCGCGCTCGACCGCCCGCCCGGTCACCCCGTGGCCCGCGAAGGCCTCGACCAGCCCCGGGAACAGGGTCACCACCGCGACCGCGAGCGCCGTCGCCCCGCCGCCGGCCGCGCCTTCGCCCATCCTCCGGCCCCCGTCGCTCACCGAACCGCGGGCGCCGGCTAGTCCTCGGGCGCCCAGTCCACCTCCAGGCGCCCGCCGGTGACATCGACCGCCAGCACGTAGCGCCCCGGCACGTAGGGCACGAGGCGCTCGCGCTCGCCGCGCACCACCAGCACGTCGTTGGCGCCGGTCGCCATCACCCGCTCGACCGTGCCGAGCTCGCAGCCCTCGCGATTGACCACCCGCAGCCCGATGAGATCCGTCCAGTAGACCTCGCCGGCCGGCAGCGGCGGGAGCTGCTCGCGGCGCACCGCGATCTCGGTGCCCCCGAGCGCGCGTGCCGCCTCACGGTCCTCGCAGCCGGCCAGCCGTGCGATCACCCCGTGGCGGTGGCGCGCCCCCTCGAGCACCTCGACCTCCTGCCAGCGCTCGCCGCCGCCGAGCAGCCAGGGCCGGTAGCGGAGGATCCCCTCGGGGGGCTCGGTATCCGAGCGCACCCGGACCCAGCCTCGCACCCCGTAGGCCCCAAGGACCTGCCCGAGCAGCACCAGCCGCTGGCGCGCGCCGGGCACCGCCGCGCCCGCCGCCCCGCCCGGTCAGGCGCCCGGCTGCTCCGCCGGTGCCTCCGGCCGGGCCTCGGGCCGGGCCGGTGGCGTTCCGGCCTCGGTCTCGGCCTCGGCCTGGGTCTCGGCCTCGGCCCGGGCCTTGGCCTCGGCCTTGGCCTGCTGGCGGAGGAGCTTGGCCACCGCGTCGCTGGTCTTGGCGCCGCGCGCGCGCCAGAACTCGACCCGCGCGGTGTCGATGCGCAGCCGCTCCTCGCCACCGACCGCGATCGGGTTGAAGAAGCCGACCCGCTCGATGAAGCGTCCATCACGGCGGGCGCGGCTGTCGGCCACCACCACGTGGTAGAAGGGCCGGCGCTTGGCGCCGCCGCGGGCGAGACGTATGGTCACCATGTCCTGCTCGAATCCTGCCTGGGTTGGGGCCTCACGAGCGTGTTCCTGCTCGCGCCGTAAACAGCTTATTTTAGGGCGACAGCGCGGGAATTGTAAGGGGT
>CAZRGU010000188.1:0-5582 GCA_964599705.1 uncultured Ectothiorhodospiraceae bacterium
GGGGAAGGTGGCGCGCCCGACAGGATTCGAACCTGTGACCTTTGGCTTCGGAGGCCAACACTCTATCCAGCTGAGCTACGGGCGCGGCGCGGGCGCAAGGATAGCGCGCCGCGGGCGGGAAGAACACACCACGGCGGCCCGGGGCGCCGGCCGGCCCCGCCCGGCTCAGGCGGCGAAGTCCTCGAGGTCGCGGGCCACCGCGGGGTCGTAGCCGCGGCTGGCGCGCAGGAGCTGGCGGGTGTAGGGGTGCTCGGGGGTGTGGGCGCGCAGGTGCTCGACGTCCAGCGTCTCGACCACCAGCCCGCGCTGCATCACCGCGATCCGGTCGCACATGTGCCCGACCACCCCGAGGTCGTGGCTGACCAGCACGTAGGTGAGCGAGCGCTCGCGGCGCAGGCGGGCAAGGAGATTCAGCACCTCGGCCTGCACCGAGACGTCGAGCGCCGAGGTCGGCTCGTCGAGCAGCACCACCCGCGGCTCGATGATCAGGGCGCGGGCCACCGAGATGCGCTGGCGCTGCCCGCCCGAGATCTGGTGCGGGTAGCGGAAGCGGAACGAGGCGTCGAGCCCGACCTCCTCGAGGGCCCGCACCACCCGCTCCTTGATCCGGTCGAGGCGGTGGATGCGGGCCGGCTCGGAGAGGATCCGGTCGAGGGTGTGGCGCGGGTGAAGCGAGCCGAACGGGTCCTGGAAGACCATCTGCACATTGCGCCGGAAGGCCCGCGAGCGCCGCGCCGTGGTGCCGAGCGACTCGCCGGCCACGATCATCTCGCCGCCCACCCGGGCGCCGCGCCCGAGCAGCCCGAGCAGGGCGCGCAGCACCGTGGTCTTGCCCGAGCCCGACTCGCCGACCAGCCCGAAGCTCTCGCCCTCGGCGACCGCGAAGTCGACCCCGCGCAGCGCCCGGAAGGCGCGCTCGCCGTGCCCGAAGGTGACCTCGAGGCCGCGCACCTCGATCACGGCGCCGGCTCCTCGCCGCCGCCCAGCCAGGCCGGGTCGCGCTCGAGCACCGGCAGCTCGGCTCCGGCCCGCTCGACCCGCGGCAGGCAGGCGAGCAGGCCGCGGGTGTAGGGGTGGGTGGCGTTGGCCAGGTCGGCCGCCTCGCGCACCTCCATCACCCGCCCGGCGTACATCACCACCACCCGGTCGCAGAACGAGGCGACCAGGTCGAGGTCGTGGCTGATGAAGATCAGCCCGGTGCCGCGCCGGGTGACCATCTCGTCGAGGATCGCCAGGACCTGGAGCTGGACGGTGACGTCGAGCGCCGAGGTCGGCTCGTCGGCGATGATGATGTCGGGCTCGGGGATCATCATCATCGCGATCATCACCCGCTGGCCCATCCCCCCCGAGACCTCGTGCGGGTAGGCGTCGAAGACGTGGCGCGGGTCGCGGATGCGCACCGCCTCGAGCATCGCCAGCGCCCGCTCGCGGGCCTCGCGGCGCCCGGCCCGGGCGTGGACCCGGTAGGCCTCCATGATCTGCTCGCCGACGGTCATCACCGGATTGAGCGAGTACTTGGGGTCCTGCATGATCATCGAGATCCGGGCCCCGCGGATGGCGCGCATCTGCGCCTCGGAGGCGGCCAGCAGGTCGATGCCGTCGAACTCCAGGCGCCGGGCCCGCATCCTGGCACGGCGCGAGGTCAGGCGCAGGATCGCCCGCCCGGTCTGGGTCTTGCCGGAGCCCGACTCGCCGACGATGCCGAGCTTCTCGCGGCCGAGCTCGAAGCTCACCCCGCGCACCGCGTGCACCACCCCCTTGGGGGTGGCGAACTCGACGTGCAGGTCGTCGACCACCAGCAGCGCCCGGTCGCGCTCGGCCACCGTCACTCCCCGCTCTTCGGGTCGAGCACGTCGCGCAGCCCGTCGCCGAGCAGGTTGAAGCCGAGGCTGACCACGAAGATCGCGATCCCGGGCATGGTCGGCACCCACCACTGGTCGAGCAGGTACTGGCGCCCGGTCGAGATCATCGCCCCCCACTCGGGGGTCGGCGGCTGGGCGCCGAGCCCGAGGAAGCCGAGCCCGGCGGCGGTCAGGATGATCCCGGCCATGTCCAGCGTCAGGCGCACGATCACCGAGGACAGGCACAGCGGCACGATGTGGCGCAGCAGGATGCCGGTGGTCGAGGCGCCCTGGACCTGGGCGGCGAGGATGAACTCGCTCGAGCGGATGGTCAGGGTCTCGGCCCGCGCGATGCGCGCGTAGGGCGACCAGGTGGTCAGCGCGATGGCGAGCACCGCGTTCTCGAGCCCGGGGCCGAGCGCGGCGACGAAGGCGAGCGCCAGGATCAGGCGCGGGAAGGCGAGGAAGATGTCGGTGACCCGCATCAGGGCGTTGTCGACCACCCCGCCGAGATAGCCGGCCACGCAGCCGACCGCGAGCCCGATCGGGACCACGATGACCCCGACCAGGGTGACGATGTAGAGCGTGATCCGCGAGCCCCAGATGATCCGGTCGCGGATGTCGCGGCCGAGCTCGTCGGTGCCGAGCCAGTGCTCGGCGCTGACCGGCAGCAGCCGGTTGGGCAGGTCCGGATCGGTGCCGTTGGTGGCCGTGATCCAGGGGGCGAGCGCGGCGATGGCGACCAGCGCGACGCAGATCGCCAGCCCGGTCACCGCGATCGGGTTGGCGCTGAAGGAGAGCCACGCGAGGTAGAAGCGCTGGCAGCGCGCCTGCCCGGCCGAGCGCGGGGTGTCGCTGAGCAGCCAGCCACGCAGCCCGGCGGCGGCCATCAGCGGGCCCGCGGGTCGACCAGCCGGTAGAGCAGGTCGGAGAACATGTTGATGGCCACGAAGCAGGCGCCGACCACGATGGTCCCGCCGAGCACCGCGTTCATGTCGTTGTTGAACAGCGAGTTGGTGATGTACTGGCCGATCCCCGGCCAGGCGAAGACCGTCTCGGTGAGCACCGAGCCCTCGAGCAGCGAGGCGTAGGCCAGGCCGATGATGGTGATGAGCTGCACGAGCACGTTGCGAAACGCGTGGCGCCAGATCACGGCCCGCTCCGAGACCCCCTTGACCCGCGCGGTCAGCACGTACTCCTGGCCGAGCTGATCGAGCATGAAGCTGCGGGTCATGCGCGCGATGTAGGCCAGGGTGAAGGTGCCGAGGATGGTCGCCGGCAGCACCAGGTGGGCGATCGCGTTGCGGAAGATCTCCCACTCGCCGGCGATCGCCGAGTCGATCAGGATCACCCCGGTGACCCGCTCGACCACGTCGTCGAAGAACACCTCGATGCGCCCCGGGCCGGCCACCCAGCCGAGGCGCGCGTAGAAGATCAGCAGCCCGACCATGCCCAGCCAGAAGACCGGCACCGAGTAGCCGAGCAGGCCGAAGACGCGCACGAAGTGATCGACCCAGCGCCCGCGGCGCACCGCCGCGGCCACCCCCATCGGCACCCCGACGAAGACCCCGAGCAGGGTGGCCACGGTGGCCAGCTCGAGGGTCGCCGGGAAGAAGCGCAGGATGTCGGTCATCACCGGACGGGCGGTCATGATCGAGGTGCCGAGGTCGCCGCGGGCGAGCTGCCCGAGGTAGCGCAGGTACTGGACGTAGATCGGGCGGTCCAGGCCGAGCTCGAGGTAGACCCGGTCGTAGACGTCCTGGGGGGCGCGGTCGCCGACGATGGCCAGCACCGGATCGGCCGGCATCACCCGGCCGATCACGAAGGTGACCGCGGTCAGCCCGACGAAGGTCAGCGCCAGGGTGGCCGCGAAGCGGGCCAGGGCGCGAACGAACGAGGGCGAGGCCGGGCCCTTGCCCGGCCCGGCCTGGCCCTCGAGCGCGCCGGCGCCGCTCACCGGATGGTGCGGCCCGCCGCTACTTGGTCACGTTGCGATAGAAGACCAGGTCGAAGTTCGACCCCGAGACGAAGCCGGCGACGTTCTTGCGCCGCGCGACCTGCTCGTTTTGCTGGAACATCACCGCGAACGGGCCGATCCGCTGCATGCGCCGCTGCAGCTCCAGATAGAGCTCACGGCGCTTGTCGAGGTCGAGCTCGGTGCGCGCCTGCACGGTGAGCTTGTTGATCTCCTCGTCGGCCCAGGCGTTGCGCCAGGTCAGCTTGCCGGTGAGCTTCGCCTCGAAGCGGTTGTCCGGGTTGTCGGCGAAGGCGTCGGCGTTGGAGTGCGGGTCGACGTAGTCCGGCGACCAGCGCGCGAGGATGATCTCGTGCTTGCGGGCGCGGTACTTCGGCCACAGGGTCTTGCCCTCCTGAGTGACGATCTCGGCCTCGATGCCGGCCTTGGCCAGGGTCGACTGGATCGACTGGGCGATGTCCGGGAAGGGCGAGTTGGTCAGGGTGTCGATGCGCAGCTTCAGCCCCGGGCCGACCCCGGCCTCGGCGAGCAGCGCCTTGGCCTTGGCGACATCGAGCCGGTAGGGCTTGTCATCGAGCGAGGCCCACAGCCCGCTCGGCCAGAACGACTGGTGGATGACGAACTGCCCGGCGAGGAACGAGTCGACCATGCCCTGGTAGTCGATCAGGTAGCGGATCGCCTGCATCACCTTGGGCTTGCCGAGCACCGGGTGGGACTGGTTGCCGGCCAGGTAGACCAGGGTGCCCTTGGTGTAGCCGTCGATGGCGATGTCGGGGTTGCCGCGGATCCCCTTGATCTGGTCCGGGGTCAGGTTGCGGGCCATGTCGACGTCGCCCTTCTCGAGCAGCAGGCGCTGGCCGGCCGGCTCGGCGACGTGGCGGATGATCACCCGGCGCATCTTCGGCGCCCCGTGACGGTAGCCCTCGAAGGCCTCGAGCGAGACCAGCTCGTTGGCCTTCCAGGCCTTGAGCCGGAACGGGCCGCCGCCGGCGCTGTGCGACTTCAGCCAGGCGTAGCCCATGTCGCCGTCCTTCTCGTGCTCCTGGACCAGCTTCTTGTCGACCACCGAGCCGATCCCGGCCGACAGGGCGTTCAAGACCAGCCCCGGCGAGAACGGCGCGGTGATCGTGATCTGGGCGTGCTGCGGGTCGACGACCCGCACCAGCTCGTCGACGTTGTCCTTGTTCCAGCCGAACTGGGTGACGATGAACGCCGGGGTCTTGTTGAGCTTGACCACCCGGCGCAGCGAGTAGACCACGTCCTCGGCGGTGACCGGGTTGCCGGAGTGGAACTTGAGCCCCGGGCGGATCTTGAAGGTGATGGTCCTGCCGTCGCCGCTCACCTCCCAGCTCTCGGCCACCCCGCCGACCAGCTTGGTCAGGTTCTCGGGCTCGTACATCATCAGCCGGTCGTAGATGTTGGCGATGATCTCGCCGCCCGAGAGCTCGAAGACCTCGGCCGGGTCGAGGGTGATGACGTCGCTGATGTCCTTGGCCATCACGAAGGTGTTCTTCGGGGTGCCGGCCACGGCGCCCTGGCCGAGCGCGAGCAGCGCCCCGGCGAGAGCCGCGGTGAGCAGGCGTCTGATTCTGGTATGCATGGGCAACCTCCCCTCCAGTGTTGGTATTGGCCGGGCCGCGGTCGCGGGCCGGACGACTATGGTGCGCCACCTCGCGCCGGCGGTTCAACCGCGGCCCGCGCCGGGGCGCGGGCGTCTCGGGCGGCCGGTCGGGCGGTCGGGCGGGCGAAGCGCGACGTCGAGCCCC
>CAZRGU010000188.1:5682-7416 GCA_964599705.1 uncultured Ectothiorhodospiraceae bacterium
GGGGCCCGATCACCACGCGATCCCGGTGCCCGGCCAGCGCCCGATCCCGGGCAAAGCCCGGGCTACGAGATGGCGCCCGTAGGCCGGTCGGTGGGGGGCCCGTTCCCGGGCAAGGCCCGGGCTACCGGACGCTGCGCTGCAGCACCCGCCCCTTGCGCGCACCGGTCGGCTGGCCGGCCCGCCAGGCCGGCTCGCCGGCCACGATCACCGCCTCGATGCCGGCGGCCGGCTCGCAGGGGTGCTCGTAGCTCGCCCGGTCGATGACCCGCTCGGGGTCGAAGAGCACCAGGTCGGCGACCGCCCCCTCGCGCACCAGGCCGCGATCGGGGAGCCCGTAGACGCGCGCCGGCACGGCGGTCATGCGCCGCACCGCCTCCTCGAGCCCGAGCAGGCCGCGCTCGCGGGCGTAGCGGCCGAGCACCCGCGGGAAGGTCCCCCACAGGCGCGGGTGGGGATGGGCGTCGTGGGGCAGCCCGTCGGAGCCGATCATGGTGTCCTCGAAGGCCAGCACCCGCTCCAGGTCGGCCTCGTCGAGCATGAAGTAGATGGCCCCTGCCGGGGAGAGCCGCGCGACCGCCTCCTCGACCCCGCAGCCCCACTCGGCGCGGATCGCGGCGAGGTCGCGCCCGGCGTGCTCGGGGTGGGCCCGCGACCAGGTGACCAGCACCCGCTCGGCGAAGCCCACCCAGTCGGCCATCAGCACGGTGGAGCCGGCGGTGTACGGGTAGCAGTCGAGGTCGACGGTCTGGCGGGCACGGGCCTCGGCGATCAGGGCCAGGGTCTCGCGGGTCAGCCCCCAGGCCGCCCGGCCGCTCGCCTTGTGGTGCGAGATGACCACCGCCACCCCGGCGCGCCGCCCGATCTCGAGGGTCTCGCGCAGCGACTCGAGCACCCCCTCGCGCTCGTCGCGCATGTGGGTGGCGTAGATCCCGCCGCGCGCCGCGGCCACCCGGGCGAGCGCCACCACCTCGTCGGTCGGGGCGGCCTGCGCCGGCGGGTAGGCGAGCCCGGTGCTCAAGCCCACGCAGCCGGCCTCGAGGGCCTCGTCGAGGAGGCGCTCCATGGCGGCGAGCTCGGTGGCGGTGGCCGCCCTGCCGAGGTCGGGCATGACCTGGGCGCGCAGCGTGGTGTGCCCGCACAGCGGCACGACGTTGACCGCCGGGGCAGCGGCGGCGAGCGCCTCGAGGTACTCGCCGACGGTCGCGAAGCGGTACCACTCGCGCCCGCCGAGCAGGTTGAGCGGGGCGACCGGCTCGCGCCCGGCGAGCGGCGCCAGGCTCACCCCGCAGTTGCCGGTCACCACCGTGGTCACCCCCTGGCTGAGCTTGGGGGTCATCGCCGGGTCGGACAGCGCCAGGCGGTCGTCGTGGGTGTGGCTGTCGATGAACCCCGGGGCGAGCGCCAGCCCGGCCGCCTCGATGCGCGAGCGTGCCGCTGCGCCGGCAAGATCGCCGAGCGCCGCGATCCGCCCGTCCCGCACCCCGACGTCGGCGCGCCGCGCCGGCGCGCCGCTGCCGTCGATCAGCGTCGCGCCGCTGATCAGGAGATCGAAGGGCCCGGTGGCGTGCGGTTCGTTCATCGCGGCAGTCTCCGTGCTCGGGGCGCTCGGCGCTTGCGCAGGATCGACTCTCGGCGGCCCGGGTCGCGGCCAGCACCGCGGCCGCTTCGCAGGCCGGCGCGGGCTCGCGCGGCGCATCTTACCCCCTCGGCGAGCGCCGCCTCGGAGCTTGTGAA
>CAZRGU010000189.1:0-7369 GCA_964599705.1 uncultured Ectothiorhodospiraceae bacterium
CTACTCGTCGCCGAGCGACATCAGGTCGGCGTTGCCGCCCTGGGCGGTGGTGTTGACGGTCAGGGTGCGCTCGGTGGCGAAGCGGTGCAGGTAGCGCGGGCCGCCGGCCTTGGGGCCGGTCCCGGACAGGCCCTCGCCGCCGAACGGCTGGACCCCGACCACTGCCCCGATCTGGTTGCGGTTGACGTAGCAGTTGCCGACCCGCAGGCGCGCGTGGATGTGGCGCACGGTGGCGTCGATGCGGCTGTGGATGCCCGCGGTCAGCCCGTAGCCGGTGGCGTTGATCGCCTCGATGATCGCGTCGAGCTCGGCGGCGCGGTAGCGCACCACGTGCAGCACCGGGCCGAAGACCTCGCCCTCGAGCACCTCGATGCCCTCGATCTGGTAGGCGCAGGGGGCGAAGAAGGTGCCGTGGGCGCACTCGGGGGCGAGGGCGGCGCGGGCGATCAGCCGCGCGCCGGCGTCCATCCGCCCGCGGTGGCGCTCGAGCAGGGCGCGGGCCTGCTCGTCGATCAGCGGCCCGCAGTCGGTGCCGAGCCGCCCCGGGTCGCCGACCCTGAGCTCGGCGATCGCCCCGGCCAGCATCTCGATGATCCGCTCGGCGACCTCGCTCTGCAGGTAGAGCACGCGCAGCGCCGAGCAGCGCTGCCCGGCGCTCTGGAAGGCCGAGGTTACCGCGTCGGCCACCACCTGCTCGGGCAGCGCCGAGGAGTCGACGATCATCGCGTTCTGGCCGCCGGTCTCGGCGATCAGGGGCACGATCGGGCCGTCCCGGGCGGCCAGCGTGCGGGCGATGGCACGCGCCGTCTCGGTCGAGCCGGTGAAGGCGACCCCGGCGATGCGCGGGTCGGCGACCAGCGCGGCGCCGACCTCGGGGCCGTCGCCGGGGAGCAGGTGCAGGACCTCGCCGGGGACCCCGGCCTCGTGGAGCAGCTCGACGGCGCGCGCCGCGATCAGCGGGGTCTGCTCGGCCGGCTTGGCGAGCACCGCGTTGCCGGCCGCCAGCGCCGCCGTGACCTGACCGGTGAAGATCGCCAGCGGGAAGTTCCACGGGCTGATGCACACGAAGGCGCCGCGCCCGTGCAGGGCCAGGCGGTTGTCCTCGCCGGTCGGCCCGGGGAGGGGCTCGGGCGCGGCGAACTCGGCGCGCGCCCGGGCCGCGTAGTAGCGGCAGAAGTCGACCGCCTCGCGGACCTCGGCGAGCGCGTCGGCGACCGTCTTGCCGGCCTCGCGCACGGCCAGCGCCATCAGCTCGGCGCAGTGCGCCTCGTAGAGCTCGGCGGCGCGCTCCAGGCAGGCGGCGCGCGCCTCGCCCCCGGCCGCGTCCCAGCCGGGAGCCGCCGCGGTGGCGGCGGCCAGCGCCGCGGCGCACGCCTCGCGGCCGGCCTCGGCGACCCGCCCGACCACCCGGCGCCGGTCGGCCGGGTCGGTGACCGGGCGCTCGCGCCCGGCCAGGCGTCGTCCGGCGACCAGCGGGGCGGCGCTCCAGGGGCGCGCGACGGCGGCCTCCATGGCCGCGGCGAGGGGCTCGAGGGCGAGCAGGTCGCTCAGGTCGATGCCGCGCGCGGCGCGCCGCTCCGCGCCATAGAGGTCGGCGGGCAGGGGGATGCGCGGGTGGGGCTTGGGCTCGAGGCGCTCGATGGTGCGCACCGGGTCGGCGACGATCGCCTCGATCGGGGCGTCGTCATCCACGATGCGGTTGACGAACGAGGTGTTGGCGCCGTTCTCGAGGAGGCGGCGCACCAGGTAGGCGAGCAGGTCCTCGTGGACCCCGACCGGGGCGTAGACCCGGCAGGCCCGCCCGCCCTCGGCGAGCAGCGGGTCGTAGAGTGCCTCACCCATCCCGTGGAGGCGCTGGAACTCGTAGTCGCGCTCGCCCATCAGCTCGATGACCGCGGCCACGGTGTGGGCGTTGTGGGTGGCGAACTGCGGGTAGAAGCGCTCGCCGTGGGCGAGGATCCGGCGCACGCAGGCCAGGTAGCAGCAGTCGGTGGCCGCCTTGCGGGTGAACACCGGGTAGCCGTCCAGGCCGCGCTCCTGGGCGCGCTTGATCTCGGCGTCCCAGTAGGCGCCCTTGACCAGGCGCAGCATCAGCCGGTGGCCGCTGCGCCGGGCCAGATCGGCGAGGTAGTCGACCGCCGCCGGGGCCCGCTTCTGGTAGGCCTGGAGCGCCACGCCGAAGCCCTCCCAGCCGGCCAGCGCCGGGTCGGCGAGGACGGCCTCGATGACGTCGAAGGACAGCTCCAGGCGCTCGGCCTCCTCGGCGTCGACCGCCAGGCCGATCCCGGCCGCCGCGGCGCGCCGCGCCAGGTCGGCGAGCCGCGGGACGAGCTCGGCGAGCACCCGCTCGCGCTGGCCCGGCTCGTAGCGCGGGTGCAGCGCCGAGAGCTTGACCGAGACCCCCGGGGCCTCGATCACGTCGCGCTCCCCGCGGGCCGCCCCGATCGCCTCGATGGCGTGCCGGTAGGCCTCGAGGTAGCGCTCGGCGTCGCGGGCGGTGCGTGCCGCCTCGCCGAGCATGTCGAAGGAGTGGCGGTAGCCGCGGCGCTCATCGGCGCGGGCCCGCTCGAGCGCCTCCTCGATGGTCCGGCCCATCACGAACTGGCGCCCGAGGATGCGCATCGCCTGGGTGATCGACTGGCGGATGACCGGCTCGCCGAGCCGCCGCACCAGGGAGCCGAGCACCGACCTGAGGCTCTGCCCGGCGAACGGGCGCAGCGAGACGATCCGCCCGGTGAGCATCAGCGCCCAGGTCGAGGCGTTGACGAACACCGAGTCGCTGTGCCCGACGTGGCGCTCCCAGTCGGCCCCGGCCAGCTTGTCGCGGATCAGCCGGTCGGCGGTCTCGGCGTCGGGGATGCGCAGCAGCGCCTCGGCGAGACACATCAGCACCACCCCCTCCTGGTTGGAGAGGTCGTACTCGTGCAGGAAGGCGTCGAGCCCGCTCGCCCCGAGGCGGCGCCGGCGCACCTCCTCGACCAGGGCGGTGGCCCGCGCCTCGATGCGCCGGCAGGTCTCGGCGGGCAGCCGGGCCTGCTCGATCAGCGCCTCGACCAGGGTCTGCTCGTCGCAGCGGTAGCGCTCGGCGACCGCCCGGCGCAGCGGGTCGCCGAGGGTCTCGGGGAAGGGGTCGAAGAGCACGGCCGGTTCCTCGCGTGGCGGCGCCCGGGGAGTGTAGCGCAGGGCGTCCCCGGGCTACCCCGGAGGCTCGCGCAGGTGCCAGTCGGTGGCCTGCTGGTAGGCGTGACCGATGCGCAGCAGGCGCGCCTCGGCGAACGGCGCGGCGTAGATCATCAGCCCGAGCGGCAGCCCGGCGGCGCTCAGCCCGCACGGCACGCTGAGCGCGCACAGCCCGAGCAGGTTGCCGATCGCGGTGTTGCGCAGGTAGCGCAGGTTGTGCTCGCGGTAGCTCGCGGGGTCGGCGTCGGCGGTGGCCAGCGCCCGGGCCGGGATCTGGGTGGTCGGGCAGAGCAGCGCGTCGTACTCGGCGAGCCGCGCCGCGGCGCGCGCTGCGGCGGCCTCACGGGCGCGCATCGTGGCCAGGTACTCGTGGGCGGCGATCGCCGCGCCCTGGGCCATCCGCCCGGCGACCACCGGGTCGAGCGCCTCGCGCTGCTCCTCGAGGTAGGCGCGATTGACCGCATAGGCCTCGGCGGCGATCACCAGCCCGCGCGGGTTGAGGTCGCGGGCCTCGCGCGCCTCCTCGAACTCGAGCGCCTCGACCCGCGCCCCGAGCCGGGCGAAGACCTCGGCGGCCTCGCGCACCGCCGCGCTCACCTCGGGGTCGCAGTCCTCGAACAGGACCCCCTCGGCCAGCCCGATGCGCAGCCCCTCGACGCCGCGCTCGATCTCGGCGAGGAACGGCTCGGGGGGGTGGGCGAGGGTGCTCGGGTCGGCCGGGTCGGGGCCGGCCAGGGCCTCGAGGAGCAGCCCGGCGTCGCGCACCGTGCGGGCCAGCGGCCCGACCGAGTCGAGGGTCGGGCTGAGCGGGTAGACCCCGGCGCGGCTCACCCGCCCGACCGTGGTCTTGAGCCCGGTCACCCCGCACAGCGCCGCCGGGATACGCACCGAGCCGCCGGTGTCGGTGCCGAGCGCGGCCGGCACCAGGCCGGCGGCCACCGCCACCGCCGAGCCGCTGCTCGAGCCGCCCGGAACGTGGGGCTCGGCGGCCCAGGGGTTCACCGGGGTGCCGAGATCGTGGTTGATGCCGACCCCGCCGTAGGCGAACTGCACGGTGTGGGTCTTGCCCACCGGGACCATCCCGGCCGCGCACAGCCGCGCCACCGCGGCGGCGTCGCTCGCCGCCCGGTGCCCGGCGCGCAGCCGGGTGCCGGCCCCGGTCGGGGTGCCGCGCAGGTCGAAGAGATCCTTGACCGCGAACGGCACCCCGCACAGCGGCCCGGGCGCCGCCCCGGCGGCGAGCAGCGCGCCCGCGGCCTCGGCCGCGGCGCCGGCCCGCTCGGGCAGCACCTGCACGAAGGCGTGCAGCTGCGGGTCGCGCTCGCCGATCCGCGCCAGGGTGCGCGCGGCCAGTTCGCGGGCGTCGAGCCGCCCGGCGGCGAGCGCCGCGGCGAGCGCCTCGACCGTCCCGGCCTGCTGCGGGGCACCGTTCACCGGAGCGCCCGGCGCCGCCTGCCCGGCGGCCGCTCGCCGCGCGGCTCCTTCTCGGGGGTGTCGAAGAGCGCGGCGAGCTGCTCCATGACCACCCCGCCGAGCTGCTCGGCGTCGACCAGGGTGACCGCCCGGCGGTAGTAGCGGGTCACGTCGTGGCCGATGCCGATGGCGACCAGCTCGACCGGGCTGTGGGCCTCGATGAGCTCGATGACCTCGCGCAGGTGGCGCTCGAGGTAGTTGCCGGGGTTGACCGAGAGGGTCGAGTCGTCGACCGGGGCGCCGTCGCTGATCACCATCAGGATGCGGCGCTGCTCGGGGCGGGCGAGCAGGCGCTGGTGGGCCCAGAGCAGCGCCTCGCCGTCGATGTTCTCCTTGAGCAGCCCCTCGCGCAGCATCAGCCCGAGGCTGCGCCGGGCCCGCCGCCAGGGCGCGTCGGCGGCCTTGTAGACGATGTGGCGCAGGTCGTTGAGGCGCCCGGCGTTGGGCGGCTTGCCGTCGGCCAGCCAGCGCTCGCGGGCCTGCCCGCCCTTCCAGGCGCGGGTCGTGAAGCCGAGGATCTCGACCTTCACCCCGCAGCGCTCGAGGGTCCGGGCGAGGATGTCGGCGCTCATCGCCGCGACCACGATCGGGCGCCCGCGCATCGAGCCCGAGTTGTCGATCAGCAGGCTGACCACGGTGTCACGGAAGCCGGTCTCGCGCTCGCGCTTGTAGGACAGCGGGTGGGTCGGGTTGGCCACCACCCGGGCCAGGCGGGCGCTGTCGAGGTAGCCCTCCTCGAGGTCGAACTCCCAGGCCCGGGTCTGCTTGGCGAGCAGCCGGCGCTGGAGGCGGTTGGCGAGGCGCGCGATCACCCCGCGCAGGTGCAGGAGCTGCTGGTCGAGGTGCTCGCGCAGCCGCGCCAGCTCCTCGGCGGCACACAGGCTGCCGGCCTCGACCACCTCGTCGAACTCGGTGGTGTAGGCGCGGTAGGCCTCGCCGGCCGGCGCATTGTCGTCGCCGCGCGGCGGCCCCGGCTCGCCGGGCTCGCTGCCCTCGCTGGCCAGCTCGAGGTCGCCGGCCTCGAAGGCCTCGCGCTCGCCCGGCTCGTCGTCCTCGGCCGGCTCGCCGCCGTCGACCTCGCGCGGGGCACGCAGGTCGGCGGCCTCGCCGGGGCTCTCCTCGGCCTCGCCGCTGGCGGCGCTGTCCGGGTCGTCCTGGCCGTCGCCGTCGTCGGGCTCGGGCTCGAGCGGCTCCTCGAGCAGCTCCATCTCGTCGAGCAGCCGGCGCACGGTGCGCGCGAAGGCGTCCTGGTCCTCGACCTCGCCGGCCAGGCGGTGGAGGCGGGCGCGGGCGGCCGGGTCGAGGTGCGCCCGCCAGCCCTCGGCGGCGCGCGCCGCGGCCGGCGGCAGGGGATGGGCGCCGAGCGCCTCGCGGGCCAGCAGGGCGATGCCCTCGGCGAGCGCCAGCCCGCCCTCGGCGCCCGGCTCGGCCGACCCCCGCGCGGCGCAGCGCCGCTCGAGCAGCGCGTCGAGGTTGCCGGCCACCCCGGCCATGCGCCGTGCCCCGAGGCTCTCGCAGCGGACCTGCTCGAGGGCGTCGAAGACCGCCCGCGCGGCCCCGGCGCGCGGGGCGAGCCGGCGGTGCAGGCCGGGGTCGTGGTGGCGCTCGAAGAGCGCTGCGCCGTCGGCCTCGCCACGCAGCAGCGAGACCGCCTCGGCGGGCAGCCCGGCCGGCGGGCGGGCGAGGCGCAGGGTCAGGCCCTCGGCGGGAGCCGGGGTCTCGAGCAGCTCGATCTCGAACCCGGCGCCGCCGCTCAGCGCCCGGGTGGCGGCGGCGAGCGCGCGCCGGAAGCGCTCGACCGGGGCCTCCTCGCCGCCGTGCAGGGGCACGCCGCTAGCCCGCATCGCTCACCGCTGCGCGAGGCGAGGGCGCCGAGACGCCGCTCTGGCGGGGCGCACGGAGCGGAGGGCGAAGGCGTGGCCGACCCTGCGTCGGGCCGCCTGGAGGGAGCACGTCTCGTCGGAGCGAGCGGATCGGCGGCCGCCGCCGTGAATCGGCGCGCGATGCGGGCTGGGCCGGCTCATGCCAGGGTCGCGTGCACTCCGCTCTCGGGCAGCTCGGTGCCGAAGCAGCGCTGGTAGTACTCGGCGACCACCGGGCGCTCGACCTCGTCGCACTTGTTGAGGAAGGTGAGGCGGAAGGCGAAGCCGAGGTCGCCGAACATGCGGGCGTTCTCGGCCCAGGTGATCACGGTGCGCGGGCTCATCACCGTGGAGACGTCGCCGGCCACGAAGCCGGCGCGGGTGAGATCGGCGAGCGCGACCATCGCGCGAACCGTCTCGCGGCCCTCCTCGGTGTCGTACTCGGGGACCTTGGCGAGCACGATCTCGGTCTCGGCCTGGTGGCCGAGGTAGTTGAGGGTGGCGACGATGCTCCAGCGGTCCATCTGGCCCTGGTTGATCTGCTGGGTGCCGTGGTACAGGCCGGTGGTGTCGCCGAGCCCGACGGTGTTCGAGGTGGCGAACAGCCGGAAGGCCGGATGGGGGTGCAGAACCCGGGACTGGTCGAGCAGGGTCAGGCGCCCCTCGGACTCGAGGACGCGCTGGATCACGAACATCACGTCGGGCCGCCCGGCGTCGTACTCGTCGAAGACCAGGGCGGTGGGGTTCTGGTAGGCCCAGGGCAGGATCCCCTCGCGGAACTCGGTGACCTGGATGCCGTCGCGCAGCACGATGGCGTCCTTGCCGACCAGGTCGATGCGGCTGATGTGGCTGTC
>CAZRGU010000190.1:0-4715 GCA_964599705.1 uncultured Ectothiorhodospiraceae bacterium
CGAGGAGGAGAGCAGCCGATGAGGGTAGTCCAGGTCGAGCAGCGCACGCCCGAGTGGCATGCCTGGCGCGCCCGCGGGGTGACCGCCTCGCAGGCGGCGATCGTCTGCGGGCGCTCGCCGTACTGCACGCCGTGGCGGCTGTGGGCGCAGCGAAGCGGGCTCCTCGAGCCCCCGCGCGAGACCTTCCTGATGCGCCGCGGCCGCGAGCTCGAGGACCGGGTGCGCGAGGCCTACGAGCGCGCCCACGCCACCGTGCTCCTGCCGGTGTGCGGCGAGTGGGAGGAGTGGCCGGTGGCGCGGGCCTCGTTCGACGGCATCGACGATGCCGGCGAGCCGGTCGAGCTCAAGTGCTCGAGCGCGCGGGTGCACGCGGAGCTTCGCGAGCGCGGGCGCGAGTCGGGGACCTACCGGCTCTACGTCGCCCAGCTCCAGCACCAGCTCCTGGTCTGCGGGGCGAGGCGCGGGCGGCTCGCCGTCGGGCGCCAGGACGCCCCGGAGGACCTGGTCGAGCTCGCCGTCGAGCGCGACCCGGCCTTCATCGAGGAGATGCTCGCCGCCGAGCGCGCCTTCTGGGGGGCGCTCGAGCGCGGCGAGCCGCCGGAACCCGACCCGCACCGCGACCTCTACGTGCCGGCCCCGGGCAGCGATGCCCGGCGCCGCTGGGTCGAGGAGGCGGCCCGCTACCGGGCGGCGGCCGCGGGCATCGAGGAGCTCGAGCGCGCGCTCGCCGCCCAGCGAGCCGTGCAGGCCGAGGTGCGCGAGCGCCTCGGGGTGCTGCTCGGGGAGTTTGCCGCCGGCGAGGCCGCGGGGCTTCGCCTGGTGCGAAGCGTGCGCCGCGGCACGGTCGACTGGCGGGCGCTCGCCGAGGCGCTGGCCGGGGCCCGGATCGAGGAGCGGCTCATCGAGGCCCACCGCCGGGCGCCGAGCGTTGCGCTTCGGGCGACGCTGCGCGCCCCCGGGACGGCCGAGGTCGCCATCGAGCCGGGCGAGGAGCCGGGCGCCGCGCGCGGCTCGTTCTACTTCTGAAGAAGCTCGCCCGGGGCGGGTCGCGGGGCGCCGGCCCCGCCCGTCCCGGGCCCCGTCTGCCTCCCTCCCCGTGGTCCCCGCGGGGCACCCGTGCGGTGTCCCGCGGGGACCACGGGGTCCGAACCGCGGAGAGCAGACGATGAAGATGCACATCTACGACGAGCAGACAGGCGAGCTCGCGCTCGGCGACGGGCGGATCGTGCCGGTGCCCGCGGACTGGCTCGAGAACGACTCCGACCCGGTCGAGTGCGTGCGCGGGCGGGCCTGCGAGGAGGGCCTCATCGACGAGGCCGACCTGCTGGTCGCGCTCGGCGCGCCCGGCTGAGCCCGCCGCCGCCGGTGCCGGCCCCGCTCCGCTGCCGGAGGGGGCCGGCCCGCCGGCCTTTCGCCTGCCCCGCGCCGCTCCCGGTGCCGGGGCAGGGGAAAGGCAGCGGCTTCGTCGCCGCGCCCGCGCCGCCGCGCGGGGGCGGCCCCCGAGGGCGCTCGCTGGGCGCCATACAAGACCAGCGCGATCGCCTGGCCCCTCGAGGGCCCGGCACCCGAGGCCCCGCGCGGGGAGTCGACGCTCCCCGCGGCGCGGGGCGCTCGCCTGCCCCCCGCGCCCGACGTGGAGGTGCAAGATGGATGCGAGGAGCAAGCGCTTCGCGGTGGCCGCGACCTTCGCGGTCCCGGCCCCCGCCGAGCTCGCCGTCGAGGGGTTCGAGGATGCGAGCCATCCGCGGATCCCGCGGCGCATCGAGGAGTACGTGTTCCGCCCCGAGGTGCTGCGCGAGGTGCTCGCCTTCCTGAGCGAGCCGCGCGGCGACGGGCTGTATCTGGCCGGTCCGCCCGGGGCGGGCAAGACCTCGCTGGTGTGCCAGGTGGCCGCGCGCCTGAACTGGCCGGTGCAGTCGGTCGCCTGCCACGGCCGGCTCGAGCTCGCCGACCTGCTCGGGCAGTTCGAGCTCGCCTGCGGCGAGACCCTGTTCGTGCACGGGCCGCTGGCCGTCGCGGCGCGCGACGGGCACATCCTGCTGCTCAACGAGATCGATCTGGCGGATCCTGCCGAGCTCGCGGGTCTGAACGACGTCGTCGAGGGCGCCCCGCTGGTGATCGCGGCCAACGGCGGCGAGGTGATCCACCCCCACCCGGACTTCCGCCTGGTGGTGACCGGCAACACGGCCGGCGGGGGCGATGCGAGCGGCCTCTACCAGGGCGTTCGCCGCCAGAACCTCGCCTTCCTCGACCGCTTCCGCTTCACCGCGGTCGGCTACCCCGAGGAGGGGCTCGAGGAGCGCATCCTCGAGCGCGCCGTGCCGGGCTTCCCCGAGGCGCTGCGCGCCCCGCTGGTGCGGGTCGCCAACGAGGTCCGGCGCCTGTTCCTCGGCGAGGACTGCGCCGAGCTCTCGGTGACCATGTCGACCCGCACCCTGGTGCGCTGGGCGGCGCTCGCGGTGGCCTTTCGCGAGGCCCCGCGGGCGCTCGAGTACACGCTCGAGGCGGCGCTCACCGCGCGCGCCGCCCCCGAGGAGCGCGAGGCCATCCAGCGCATCGCGCGCGACGTGCTCGGCGAGGCCTGGGAGCCTGCGCGCCGGGCCGAGCCCGCCGAGTGACAGGGAGCCGTTTCATGGACACCATCGAGATCCTCGAGCACGTGACCGTCGTGCAGCCCGACTTCCACCTCTGGTCGGGGCGCCGGCGGCTGCGTGCCGCCGACCTGGGGCTCGCCGAGTCCGAGGTCCCCGCCGGGCTGTTCTCGCTCGGCTCGAAGAAGATCTGCGACCCGGCGAGCCTCGCGGAGCTCGCCCGCCTCAAGGCCCGCGCCGAGCGCGAGTGCGCCGCGGCGGGGACCCGGTTCCTGGCCGGCTACGCGGTGCCCAACGACCGGGTCGGGGCGCTCGCCGAGCGGCTCGACGCGATCTGCGCCGAGTTCGACGAGCGCCGCGCACGCTTCCTCGAGCGCTACGGCGCCGAGGTCGAGGCCTGGGCGGCGCGCCACCCGGCCTTCGCCGAGCCGATCCGCCGCGCGGTGCCGCCGCGCGAGCGGGTCGCCGAGGCGCTGTCCTGCGGCTACCACCTCTACCGGGTGGTGCCGGCCGCGGGGGCGCCCGCGGCGGGGCTCGACGCCGAGGTCGAGGGCCTTGCCGAGACGCTGTACCGCGAGATCGCCCGCGCGGCGCGCAGGCTCCACGAGGGCAGCGTGCTCGGGCGCTCGCGGGTCAGCCGGCGGGCGCTCGAGGCGGTGCGGCGCATCGAGCGCAAGCTCGAGGGGCTCGCCTTCCTCGACCGGCGCATGCGCCCGCTGCTCGACACCCTCGGGCAGGTGCTCGGTGCGCTGCCGGCGCGCGGGGCGCTTCGCTCGCCGCGCGACATCACCACGCTCGGCGCCCTGCTGATGCTGCTCGGCGACGTCGAGGCGATGAAGCGCCACGGCGAGGGCCTGCTCGCCGATCCGGCCGGGTCGCCCGGACCCGCGGGGCCGCCCGAGCCCGGCGAGCCGCCGCTCCTGCCGGGCGGTGAGCCCGGGGAGCCCTGCGAGGAGGACAGCGCCGAGGAGGCCCCTGTGCCCGAGCCGCTGTCCCCGCCCGCCGCGCCGAGTGCGCCCGCGGGGCAGGGATCGTTTTACTTCTGAGGCCCTCGGGCCTCCTTTCCACTTCCCCCCGGCCGGGGCGCCCGTCCCCGGCCCGGGGGCGGGTGCGCCCGGCCGCCACCGAGGATGCACCCATGAGAGATCCGCTGCGCGATGCCTTCCCGATCGTCGCCAAGGCGCTCGGGCGTCGCTTCCAGGTCCGAGTCGAGGTCGGCGGCGAGCCCTCGACCGACGGCACCACCATCCGGGTGCCGGCCATCGAGCCGCGCGGGCGCGCCGAGCGCGAGGCCGCCTGGGGCTTCCTGGCCCACGAGGCGGCCCACGTGCGCCACACCGACATGGAGCGCTACCGGCGCTTCGCCGAGCGCGGTCCGCTGCACCGCCGGGTGCTCAACGTCATCGAGGACGTGCGCGTCGAGCGCGCCCTGGCCCGGCCCTACCCGGGCACGACGGCGACCATCGGCGCGGCGCTCGGCTACCTGGTCGAGCGCGGCGAGCTCGGCGCCCCGGCCCCCGGTTCCCACCCCGGGGCGGTGCTCGCCGCCTACCTGCTCCACGCGCTTCGCGCCGGCCTCCTCGGCCAGCGCGCCTGTGAGCCGTTCGTCGCCCCGAGCGCTCGGGCGCTCGGCGAGCACCTGGGCGATGCCTTCGTGCGCCGCCTCGATGCCCTGCTCGGCGAGGTCGCCTCGCTCGAGGACACGGCCGCTGCCGTGGACCTCGCCGGGCGGGTGATCGCGCTGCTCGAGGAGCAGACCGCGCGGTCCAGCCCACCCACCCCGCCTGAGCCACCGGCGCAGGGCGCCGAGGGCGACGGGGAGGGCGGCGGCGAGGAGGAGCCGGGCGCCGCCCCGCGGGGCGGTGGGCCCGGTGGCCCGGAGCCCGAGCCCCCTGGCGGGGACGAGCCGGGCAGCGGGCCGGGCGGCGAGCCCGACTCGCCGGGCGAGGCCGGGTCCACCGGCGGGTCCGACGACCGGCCAGTCGCCGAGGAGGTACCCGGGGATGCCCCAGGCGATCCGCGGGGCACACCCGCGCCTCGCGGCGATCTGGCGGGCGAGGGCGCGGCCGGCGACGGGGTCGAGGCGGGCGATCCGCGCGCCACGGCCCGCGCCGTGCTCGAGGC
>CAZRGU010000190.1:4815-7345 GCA_964599705.1 uncultured Ectothiorhodospiraceae bacterium
GCGACGGGGTCGAGGCGGGCGATCCGCGCGCCACGGCCCGCGCCGTGCTCGAGGCCGGCGAGGACGAGCTTCCCCCCGACCCGTTCGCGCGGATCGCCTCGCACCTCGCCGCGCTGCCCGAGGACGGGCCGCGGATCCCCGAGGCGGTGGTCGAGCTCGAGGACCCCGAGGCCGGCCGGCGCCTGCTCGAGCGGGTATCGGGCGAGTCGCGCCGGCTCGTCGTGCGCCTCCAGGGCCTGGTCGAGTCGGATCGCGCCCGCGGCGAGGCGCGCGCCCGGCGCGGGCGGCGCATCGCCACCGCCCGCCTCGCGCGCGTCGCGGCCGGCAACGGCCGGGTGTTTCGGCGCCGCGCCGAGCGGCGCGCCCCCGAGACCGCCCTGCACCTGCTGCTCGACCGCTCGGGGTCGATGCGCGCGCCGGGCGGGCCGGGGCGGCGAAGCCGCCTCGAGCTCGGCCTCGAGGCCGCACTCGCCCTGGCGCTCGCCCTCGAGGGCATCCCCGGGGCGAGCGTCGCGGTGAGCGCCTTCCCGGCGCGCGACGGCCGCTCGGTGCTCACCCTGCTCGGGCGCGGGGAGCGGGTCCGCGACGCGGCCGGGCGCTTCTGGCTGAAGGCCGCCGGCGGCACCCCGCTCGCGGGGGCGCTCTGGCACGCGGCCGCCGAGCTGGTGCTGTGCCCCGAGCCGCGCAAGGTCGTCGTGGTGCTCACCGACGGGCGCCCCGACGGCGGCCCCGAGGTGGTCGCCGCGATCCTCGCGCGCTGCCGGGAATCGGGCATCGAGCCGATCGGCATCGGCCTTCGCATCGACGTCGGCGCGCTGTTCGAGCGCGCGATCACCATCGAGGACCTCGGCACCCTTCGCCGCCGGCTCCTCGATGTGGCCCGCGGCGCGCTTCGCGCCTGAGTCGCTTCCTCCCGGCGCCCCCGCCGCAGGCCCGGCCTGCGGCGGGGGCGCCGGGGCACGGGGAACGCCATTACGGGCCGCGTTGCATCGGCTGCCCGAAGGGGACTGCGACGGATGTGGGACGGACGAGCACCGCGAGCCAAGCGCCGAGTCACAGTCCGTTCGCGTAGACTGCGGCGACCTCGATGATCGCCCGAGAGGTGCTGAAGCTCCCGAGCCAGGTGGTCGGAGGTCCGGATCTTCCCGGGTCCGCCACGCTCAACCGGGCACGCCACCTCATGGCGAGGTGCTTTCAGTCCGGCGCTGGAGTGGCTCCCGAGACCCGAACATTGCCTGCTGCCCAACGCTGGCATATGCTTTGGCATATGCCTGCATGGAGATGACCGCAATGGCCGAGCTCGAACGGCGTGTCCGCCTGTTCCGCAACGGTCGCAACCAGGCGCTTCGCATCCCCCGCGACTTCGAGCTCGAGGGCGACGAGGCGATCGTCCGCAAGGAGGGCGACCGGCTGATCGTCGAGCCGGCCCGCAAGAGGGGTTTGCTCGCCGTGCTCGCCTCCCTGGAGCCGATGGATGAGTCGTTTCCGGACGTGGACGAGGATCTGGCAGCGCTCGACGAGACCGGGCTCTGAGCGTGGCATCGCGTTACCTGCTCGACACCAACGTGGTGTCCGAGCTGATCCGGCATCCGCAGGGATCGGTGGCCGCGCGGGTCGCCGCGGCGGGCGAGGAGGCGGTCTGCACCAGCATCGTGGTGGCCGCCGAGCTTCGCTACGGCGCCGCGAAGTCGGGCTCGGAGAGGCTCGCGGATCGCGTCGAGCGGGTGCTCTCGGTGATGGATGTCGTGGCGCTCGAGCCACCCGCCGACCGGCGCTATGCGGAGATCCGACTGCGGCTCACGCGCCAGGGCATCCCGATCGGGCCCAACGACTTGCTCATCGCGGCGCAGGCGCTCGCCCTGGATCTCACCGTCGTGACCGCGAACGAGCGCGAGTTCGCGCGCGTGCCGGGTCTCAGGGTCGAGAACTGGCTGTCCGACTGAGTCTTGGCTCGCATACAGGCCATCATCCTTCATTACCTGTATGCGGTTTGCATCTGTCCCGTCTTGACAATCAAGACTGGTCAACAGAGAACGAAGCCAAACCGCCCGCTCCGAGCGTGGCCGCGCGGGACGCTCGCGGTGCAGCGCTGGCTGAGCGCGCAGGGCATCTCCCGGTAGCTCGCGGACGTGTACTGCCGGGCCGGCCGGCTCAAGCGCGCGGCGCGCGGGGTCTACGTGCGTGGCTGGGCCCGAGGATCCGTGTCCTGGCCTCGGCTGGAGACGGGCGCGTAGACTACTTCGCATCCATCGCCGCTCGAGGGGCGCTCATGAACCGCCAGCGAGTCTTGGAGCTGCTCGCCGAGCACAAGCCGCGCCTGGCCGAGCGCTACGGCGTCACGCGGCTCGCGGTGTTCGGCTCGTTCGCGCGCGAGGAGGCCGATCCGGGCAGCGATGTCGACGTGCTGGTCGCCTTCGACGGCCGGGCCACCTCGAAGCGCTACTTCGGGGTGCTGTTCTACCTCGAGGACCTGCTCGGGCGCCCCGTCGACCTGGTCACCGAGAAGGCGCTGCGCGCGGAGCTGCGCCCC
>CAZRGU010000191.1:0-7329 GCA_964599705.1 uncultured Ectothiorhodospiraceae bacterium
ACGGGCGCCCCGACAAGAAGGTCTACCACCTGACCGCCGCCGGGCTGGCCGAGGCGCGCGCCGCCCTGGCCGCCGCCGAGCCGCGCCACAAGGTGCGCTCGGAGTTCCTGGTGCTGCTCTACTTCGCCCACCTGCTGCCGCGCGAGCGCCTCGCCGCGATCCTCGAGGCGCGCGAGCGCGACATCGAGGCCCAGCTCGCCAAGATCGAGCAGATCGACGCCTGCGCCGAGGACAGCGGGGTGCCCTCGATCCGGCTGGTGGCCGACCTCGGTCGCGCCACCCTGGCCACCCAGCTCGCCTACCTGCGCGCCCACCGCGACGAGTTCCTCGCGGTGACCGCCGCGCCGGCCGCCGCCGGGGCGGTCCTGTGAGGGCATTCCTGGGCCTGCGCCGCTCGCACCTGATCGCGCTCGCGGTGGCCGCAGCGGCGGTGGCGTGGATGGCGACCGGGACCCTGAACGGGGCGCGCGAGGGCACCGCGACCGCCGCGCCGGCCCCGGCCACGCCGGCGGCCTCGCCGCTGCTGCGGGTGCGGGTGCGCGAGATCACCGCCGAGCCGATCCGCGGCGAGGTGATCATCCATGCCCGCAGCGAGCCGGCCCGCAAGGTCACCCTGCGCGCCGAGGTCGACGGGCGGGTGGTCGCGGTCGGCCCCGAGCGCGGCGCGCGGGTGCGCCGCGGGGAGCTCATCGTGCGTCTCGACCCGCGGGCCCGCAAGGCGCGGGTGGCCGAGGCCGAGAGCCTGCTCGCCCAGCGCCGCCTCGAGTACCAGGCCGCGCGCCGCCTCGAGGCGAGCCAGTACCAGTCCGAGGCCCAGGTGGCCAGGGCCCGGGCGGCGCTCGAGGCGGCCCGCGCGGCCCTCGAGCGGGCCCGCGTCGAGCTCGCCAACACCGAGGTCCGGGCGCCCTTCGACGGCATCCTCGAGCGCCGTCCGGTCGAGATCGGCGCCTACCTCGGCGCCGGCAAGGAGGTCGCCGAGGTCATCGAGACCGACCCGCTGGTGATCGCCGGGGCGGTCAGCCAGCGCGAGCGCAACCTGCTGCGGGTCGGGGCGCGCGGCGAGGCGACCCTGATCACCGGCGAGCGGGTCAGCGGCACGGTGCGCTACCTGTCCGCCCAGTCCGACTCCGCCACCCGCACCTTCCGGGTCGAGCTCGAGGTGCCCAATCCTGACGGCGCGCTGGTCGCGGGGGTCACCGCCGAGATCCGGATCCCGACCGGCTCGCGCCCCGCCCACCGGCTCTCGCCGGCCGCCCTGGCCCTCGACGAGGCCGAGCGGATCGGGGTCAAGAGCGTCGACGGCGAGGGCGTGGTCCGCTTCCATCCGGTCGAGATCGTGCGCGCCGAGGCCGGCGCGGTGTGGGTCGCGGGCCTGCCCGAGCGGGTCCGGGTGATCACGGTCGGGCACGGCTTCGTGCGCGCCGGCGAGCGGGTCGTCCCGGTCCTCGAGGGTGAGGCGCCGGCGACGTGAATGCACTCATCGAGGCGGCCATCGGCCGTGCCCGCCCGGTGCTGCTGGTCCTCGCCCTGGTGCTGATCGCCGGCGCGGTGACCTACGTGACCATCCCCAAGGAGGCCGACCCCGACATCCCCATTCCGATCGTCTACGTCTCGGTGCGCCACGAGGGGATCTCGCCCGAGGACGCCGAGCGGCTGCTGATCCGCCCGCTCGAGAAGGAGCTGCGCTCGATCGAGGGCCTCAAGGAGATGCGCGCCACCGCCCGCGAGGGCCAGGCCTCGATCACCCTCGAGTTCGAGGCCGGCTTCGACGTCGACCAGGCCCTCGACGACGTGCGCAAGCAGGTCGATCTCGCCAAGGCCGAGCTGCCGGCGGCCAGCGACGAGCCGCTGGTCGAGGAGGTCAACTTCGCGCTCTTCCCGGTGGTGGTGGTCAACCTCCACGGCGAGGTCGACGAGCGGGTCCTGATCCGCACCGCCCGCGAGCTGCGCGACAAGATCGAGGCCCTGCCCGGAGTCCTCGGGGTCGACATCGCCGGCGATCGCGAGGACCTCCTCGAGGTGCTGGTCGATCCGGCCCGCCTCGAGGCCTACAACCAGACCCCCGACGAGCTGGTGCGCTTCATCACCCGCAACAACCAGCTGGTCGCCGCCGGGGTGCTCGACAGCGGCGCCGGGCGCTTCCCGGTCAAGGTGCCGGGGCTGTTCGAGGACCTCGGCGACGTCCTCGACCTGCCGATCAAGACCAGCGGCGACCGGGTGGTGACCTTCCGCGACGTGGCCGTGGCCCGGCGCACCTTCAAGGACGCCGACGGCTTCGCCCGGGTCGGCGGCCAGCCGGCCGTGGCCCTCGAGGTGCGCAAGCGCATCGGCACCAACATCATCGAGGTGGTCAGTGCGGTCCGGCGCCTGGTCGAGCGCGAGCGGGCGAGCCTCCCGGCCGGCATCGAGGTCGGCTTCTCGCAGGACAAGAGCGGCGACATCCGCAACATGCTCGCCGACCTGCAGAACAACGTGCTGGCCGCAATCGTGCTGGTCATGGTGGTGGTGATCGCCGCCCTCGGGCTGCGCGCCGCCGGGCTGGTCGGGCTGTCCATCCCAGGCTCCTTCCTGGCCGGGATATTGGTCATCGGCCTGGCCGGGATGACGGTCAACATCGTGGTCCTGTTCGCGCTGATCATGGCCGTCGGGATGCTGGTCGACGGGACCATCGTGGTCGTCGAGCTGGCCGACCGCAAGATGGCCGAGGGGCTCGGGCGGCGCGCGGCCTACACGGTGGCCGCGCAGCGCATGGCCTGGCCGATCATCGCCTCGACCGCGACCACCCTGGCCGCCTTCATGCCGCTGCTGTTCTGGCCGGGGGTGGTCGGGGAGTTCATGAAGTACCTGCCGATCACCTTGATCGCGACGCTCACCGCCTCGCTGGTGATGGCGCTCGTGTTCGTCCCCACGGTCGGCTCGCTGGTCGGTCGCCGGGCCCCGGACGGGGCCCACCAGGATGCCGCGCTGGCCGCCGCCGAGTCCGGTGACCTCGACGCGATCGGGGGGCTGACCGGGGCCTACGTGCGCCTCGCGCGCCTCGCCGCCCGCCACCCCGGCAAGGTGGTGGCGCTGGCCCTGGCGCTGCTGATCGGTGTCTACGGCGCCTACGGGCGCTTCGGCCACGGGGTCGAGTTCTTCCCCGAGGTCGAGCCGCGCAACGCCCTGGTCGACATCCGGGCGCGTGGCGACCTGGCGATCGCCGAGCGCGACGCGCTGGTCCGTGAGGTCGAGCAGCGGATCCTCGACATCCCCGACTTCGCCAGCGTCTACACCCGCAGCGGCACCCAGTTCCACGCCGACGTTCCCGAGGACACCATCGGCCTGATCCAGCTCGAGCTGCGCGACTGGCGCGAGCGGCGTCCCGCGCGGGTCATCCTCGAGGAGGTGCGCCGCCGGGTGGCCGATCTGCCGGGGGTGGTCATCGAGCTGCGCAAGGAGGAGGCCGGCCCGCCGATCGGCAAGCCGATCCAGCTCCAGGTCAGCGCCCGCGACCCGGCGCTGCTGCCCGCCGCCGTGGAGCAGGTGCGCGCCGGGATGGCCGCCATCCCGGGGATCGTGGACGCCACCGACAATCGCCCGCTGCCCGGCATCGAGTGGCGGCTGCGCGTCGATCGGGCCGAGGCGAGCCGCTTCGGGGCCGATATCGCGATGGTCGGCAGCGCCGTCAAGCTGGTCACCAACGGCATCCGGGTCGGCGGCTACCGCCCCGACGACACCGACGAGGAGGTCGACATCCGGGTGCGCTTCCCGCGCGCCCAGCGCTCGCTCGACGAGCTCGAGCGGCTGCGCGTGCCGACCCCCCGCGGCGCGGTGCCGCTCGGCAACTTCGTGACCCGCGAGGCGGTGCCGCGGGTCGGCACCATCGAGCGCGTCGACGGGCGCCGGGTGCTCACCGTCCAGGCCGACGTCGCCGAGGGGGCGCTGGTCGACGACCAGGTCCGCGCGCTGCGCGAGTGGCTCGCCGCCCACCCGCTCGACCCGCGGGTCACGCTCCAGTTCAAGGGCGAGGACGAGGAGCAGCGCAAGGCCGAGGCCTTCCTGGTCAAGGCCTTCGGGGTGGCGCTGTTCGTGATGGCCGTGATCCTGGTCACCCAGTTCAACAGCTTCTACCAGGCCGCCCTGATCCTGAGCGCGGTGGTGCTCTCGACGATCGGCGTGCTCCTCGGCCTGATGGTCATCGGCGAGCCGTTCGGGATCGTGATGAGCGGCATCGGGGTGATCGCGCTCGCCGGCATCGTGGTCAACAACAACATCGTCCTGATCGACACCTACAACCGGCTGCGTCGAGCCGGGCTGGAGCCCGGCGAGGCGGTGGTGCGCACCGGGGCGCTGCGCCTGCGCCCGGTGCTGCTGACCACGGTGACCACGGTGCTCGGGCTGCTGCCGATGGTCCTTGGGGTCAACGTCGACCTGCTCGGGCGCACCCTCACCGTCGGCGGTCCCTCGACCCAGTGGTGGACCCAGCTCGCCACCGCGGTGGCCGGTGGGCTGACCTTCGCCACCGTGCTCACCCTGGTGCTCACCCCGAGCCTGCTGATCCTCGGCGAGCGCTTCGCGGCCCGCAGGGGCCACGCCGGTGCCGCGCCGGCGCGGCTCGGCGACCCGGGAGCGGCTTGAGCGCAGCGGGCCGGGGCGCGATGTCGCCGGCGCCATGCTCGGTGACGGATCGAGACTGCCTGCACGGCGCCCCGCGGCCCTAAGATCACCCGTCTGGCGAGCCCGCGGGCAGCGGCGAGGGAGCCGGTGCCCGCGGGCTGGCCCGGATGTCTCGCCGATGCGCGCAGCGAGGGCGTCGAGACGCTGTCCTGGCCGGAAGCACGGACCGGAAGGCGGCGAAGGCGTAGCCGACGCTACGTCGAGCCCCCTGCAGGGAGCACCTCCCGGCGGGACAGACGGCTCGGGCGCCCCCGCAGCCGTGGATCGGTGAGATCCGCGGGCAAGGGGCACCCTGGACGGTTTGCGGAGGTTCGCGGCGTGGAGCAGTACGACTACCTGATCGTCGGGGCCGGCTCGGCCGGCTGCGTGCTCGCCAACCGCCTCTCGGCCGACCCCGGCGTGCGGGTGCTGCTGCTCGAGGCCGGGGGCAGCGACCGGAGCCTGGTGGTGCAGATGCCGAGCGCGCTCTCGATCCCGATGAACATGCCACGTTACGACTGGGGCTTCGCCACCGAGCCCGAGGGGCACCTCGACGGGCGCCGGCTACCGTGCCCGCGCGGGCGGGTGCTCGGCGGCAGCTCCTCGATCAACGGCATGGTCTACGTGCGCGGCCACCCGCGCGACTTCGACCAGTGGGCCGAGCGCGGCGCGCGCGGCTGGGACTACGCCCACTGCCTGCCCTACTTCCGCCGCGCCGAGCGCTGGAAGGGCGGGGCCGACGCGTACCGCGGCGGCGACGGGCCGCTGGCCACCTGCGACGGCAACGCGATGGCCCTCAACCCCCTCTACCGGGCCTTCATCGAGGCCGGGCGCGAGGCCGGCTACCCGCTCACCGCGGACTACAACGGCTTCCAGCAGGAGGGCTTCGGGGCGATGCACATGACCGTCGACGGCGGGGTGCGGGCCTCGTGCGCCAACGCCTACCTGCGCCCGGTGCGCGCCCGCCCCAACCTGCGGGTGCGCTCCGGGGTGCTGGTCACCCGGGTGCTGCTCGAGGGGCGCCGGGCGGTCGGGGTGGCCTGGGAGCGGGGCGGGCGCAGCGAGCGGGCGCGCGCGGCCCGCGAGGTCATCCTCGCGGCCGGGGCGATCGGCTCGCCGGTGCTGCTCGAGCGCTCCGGCATCGGCCCCGGTGAGGTGCTGCGCGCAGCCGGCGTCGAGGTCGTCCACGACCTGCCCGGGGTCGGCGAGAACCTCCAGGACCACCTCGAGGTCTACTTCCAGTTCCGCTGCACCCGCCCGATCACGCTCAACGGCAGGCTCGGGCTGGCCAGCAAGGCGCTCATCGGGGCGCGCTGGCTGCTCTTCAAGGACGGCCTCGGGGCCACCAACCACTTCGAGTCGTGCGCCTTCATCCGCTCGCGCGCCGGGGTCGAGTGGCCCGACATCCAGTACCACTTCCTGCCCGCGGCGATGCGCTACGACGGGCGCGCGGCCTTCCCCGGCCACGGCTTCCAGGTCCACGTCGGCCCCAACAAGCCGCACAGCCGCGGGCGGGTCTGGATCGACTCGCCCGACCCCCATGCCCGGCCGCGGATCCGCTTCAACTACCTGGCCGACGAGCGCGACCGCGCCGACTGGCGGACCTGCATCCGCCTGACCCGCGAGATCATCGCCCAGCCGGCCATGGACCCGTACCGCGGCCCCGAGATCCAGCCCGGCGCCGAGGTGGCGAGCGACGAGGCCATCGACGCCTGGGTGCGGGCCAACGGCGAGAGCGCCTACCACCCCTCGTGCAGCTGCCCGATGGGCGCCGCGGACGACCCGCGGGCGGTTCTCGACCCCGAGTGCCGGGTGCGCGGCATCGAGCGGCTGCGGGTGGTCGACGCGGCGAGCTTCCCGGTGATCACCAACGGCAACATCAACGCCCCGGTGATCATGCTCGCCGAGCGCGTCGCCGACCTGATCCTCGGCCGCGAGCCGCTCGCCCCGGCCGAGGTCGCGGTCTGGATCGACCCCGAGTGGCGCACCCGCCAGCGCCCCGGCGAGCCGCGCCGCCGGCTCTGACCGGGCGGGTGTCGGAATTCCTGACAACGGTCGCTCGCGGCGGAACCGCCCCACCAGCCGCAAGCAGCGCCTGGCGACAGACCCGGCCCTGGATCCACAACCGATTGAAAACAGGGCTTGTTTTGTCGACGCGATGATGCGCGCTCCGTTCCGGCGTGGCCGCCGACCGCCTCACCTGAGAGTCTGTGAAAAAATCGCCCGCCTGCTGCGGACCTCCCTGGCCGTCCCGGACTGCGCTGTTCCGGGCCTTCCCTGGCCCGGTCCCTGCGGGCGCGCTGCGCGCGACCCAATCCGCTCCCGGCGGATTGGTGCGGGGACCCCCAACATGGAGTCACGTACTCCAGTACGCTCCTCCATGTTGTGCACCCCCGCGCCTTGTCCGGGTCACCCAGGAACGCCCTCGCGACGGCGGGCGGTTTTTTCACAAACTCTGAGCGAGCCTCCCGCCACCGCGACCCTGCCGGGAGATGTCGGAATTCTTTACAGATCGGTTCGAGAGCCCCGCCCCTGAATGGTCAACTCATTGTTTTTCAAGCAATGCTCCGATCCGGCATGATGTTTGCATGGGCTCCGGGCAAGCCAAGCTCTTCCGCAAAGGTCAGAGGATCAGAACCGATGCGCATGTCTCGCCAGCTACTCCCGGCCCTCTTCGCGATCCCGCTCGCGCTC
>CAZRGU010000192.1:0-7329 GCA_964599705.1 uncultured Ectothiorhodospiraceae bacterium
TTGACTTCCTCGCCCCGCTCCATCAACGGGAAGGCGTTTCGCCTCGCGGCGTGGACGGGCGAATCGCAATCCTTCCCCGCGCCGGCTGCCGCCCGGGTGCTGGCCATCGAGCACCTGCCCGGAGCGCGCGATGACCGGGTCAGCGCCTGGCTGGAGAGACGCGGGCTGGTGCTCGACTGGCGCTGTCCGGCGCTCGGCGATCCCCTGCCCGAGGTGCGCCCGGGGAGCTACTGCCTGGTGGTCGTGCATGGCGGGCTGCAGAGCGCCAACGATGCCGCCACCGATCCGGCCATCGCCCGCGAGATCGACTGGATCGGGCGCTGGGTGCGCGCCGGCGGGCGCTACCTCGGCCTCTGTCTCGGCGCCCAGCTTCTGGCCCGTGCGCTCGGCGCGCGGGTCGCCGCGCGTGCCGACGGCAGGCACGAGATCGGATTCACCGTGGTCCGCCCGGCCGCGGGGGCGAGCGAGTTTCTCGCCGCGCCGATGCGCTTCTACCAGTGGCACCGGGAGGGCTTCGAGCTGCCGGCCGGGGCGCGCCGGCTGGCCTGCGGGGAGCGCTTTGCGAACCAGGCCTTCAGCTATCGCGGGCGTGCCTACGGGGTGCAGTTCCACCCCGAGGTCCACGGCGCGATGATCGAGCGCTGGAGCCGCGAGGCGGCGCCGATGCTCGCCGCCCCCGGGGCCGATCCGCCGGAGCGCCAGCTCGCCGACTGGGCCCGTCACGGGCCGGCGATGTCGGCGTGGCTCGAGGCCTTTCTGGCGCGACTGCTCGGGACCGTGTCGGTTCTGGGCACGCCGGTGTCGGTTGCGCGCTCGAATGCACCCGGCTAGGCTTCCATCATTGCGCGCCGGGCGGGGGACGGTGCGCTTCCGAGGCGAATCATCTGTCGACGGGAAGGGCCGCCGCGCCGCGCGCGCGGCCGGCTCGCAGGCCGGCGTCCGGGGTGCCGGTGACATGGAGGAGCAAGCGGCGATGGCAACCCACAAGTCCGACATCGAGATCGCGCGCGAGGCGCGCTACGCACCGATCAGCGAGATCGGCGAGCGGCTCGGCATTCCCGCCGATGCCCTGCTGCCCTACGGGCATACCAAGGCCAAGATCGACCATGAGCTGGTCGGCTCGCTCGCCGATCGCGAGCCCGGCAAGCTGATCCTGGTCACCGCGATCACCCCGACGCCGGCCGGCGAGGGCAAGACCACCACCTCGGTGGGCCTCAACGACGCGCTCAACCGGATCGGCAAGCGCGCGGTGGCCTGCCTGCGCGAGCCGAGCCTCGGGCCGTGCTTCGGGATCAAGGGCGGGGCGGCCGGCGGCGGCTACGCCCAGGTGGTGCCGATGGAGGACATCAACCTGCACTTCACCGGCGACTTCCACGCCATCGGCACCGCCAACAACCTGCTCGCGGCGATGCTCGACAACCACATCCACCAGGGCAACGCGCTCGGCATCGATGCCCGCCGGGTCTCGTGGCGGCGGGTGGTCGACATGAACGACCGGGCGCTGCGCTCGATCGTCTGCTCGCTCGGCGGGATCGGCAACGGCTTCCCGCGCGAGGACGGCTTCGACATCACCGTGGCCTCCGAGGTCATGGCGATCTTCTGCCTGGCCACCGACCTCGAGGATCTGCGCCGGCGGCTCGGCAACATCGTGGTCGCCCAGACCCGGGCGCGCGCCCCGATCACGGCCCGCGATCTCAAGGCCGACGGGGCGATGACGGTGCTGCTTCGCGACGCCCTCCAGCCCAACCTGGTGCAGACCCTGGAGAACAACCCGGCGATCATCCACGGCGGTCCGTTCGCCAACATCGCCCACGGCTGCAACTCGGTGATCGCCACCCGGGCGGCGCTCGGCCTGGCCGACTACGTGGTCACCGAGGCCGGCTTCGGCGCCGACCTGGGGGCCGAGAAGTTCTTCGACATCAAGTGCCGCAAGGCCGGGCTGGCCCCCGAGGCGGTGGTGCTGGTGGCGACCGTGCGGGCGCTGAAGATGCACGGCGGGGTGGCTCTCGACGCGCTCGGCGGCGAGGACGTGGCCGCGGTCCAGGCCGGCTGCGCCAACCTGGCGCGCCACATCGCCAACCTGCGCGGCTTCGGGGTGCCGGTGGTGGTCGCGGTCAACCGTTTCCCGACCGACAGCGAGGCCGAGCTCGAGGCGGTCGCCGAGGCGGCCCGCGGCGAGGGCGCGCGGGCGGTGATCTGCTCGCACTGGGCCGAGGGCGGCGCCGGCGCCGAGGAGCTTGCCCGCGAGGTGGTGGCCTTGATCGAGGCCGGAGGGGCGCAGTTTCAGCCCCTCTACGGCGATTCGCTCGGCCTCTGGGAGAAGGTCGAGACGATCGCCACGCGGATCTACGGGGCGAGCGGGGTGAGCGCCAGCCAGGCGGTGCGCAACCGCTTCCGGCGCCTCGAGGAGGAGGGCTACGGGCACTTCCCGGTGTGCATGGCCAAGACCCAGTACAGCTTCTCGCACGACCCCAAGCTCAAGAACGCGCCGAGCGGCTTCGAGGTCCCGATCCGCGAGGTGCGTCTGTCGGCCGGCGCCGAGTTCGTGGTGGTCATCTGCGGCGATATCATGACCATGCCGGGGCTCCCCAAGGTGCCGGCCGCCGAGGGCATCCACGTCAACGAGGCCGGCCAGATCGAGGGGCTGTTCTGAGCGGCACCGGGGCGCTGCCCGCGCCTCGCCCCGCATCGGGGCGGCCTGCCGGGGTTGCCGGCGCAGGCGGCGCGCTGCGCGCGCCGCTCGCCGGGTGAGCGATTCGGGTCGGGCGCGACGAGGACAGTGAGCAGCTACGAGGACTACGCCCGCGCGGCACCGCACTACGACGCGACCCGGGCGGCGGCCGGGGTCGAGGTGCTGCTCGGCTGCCTGACCGTGGCCGGCCGGCTCGAGGGGCTGACCGTGGTCGATGCCGGCTGCGGGACCGGCAACTACGCCCGCGCGGTGGCCGCCCACGTGGCCCGGGTCGAGGCCGTCGATGCCTGCCCGCAGATGCTCGCCCGGGCCCGGGCCAAGCTCGCCGACGAGGAGGCCGCCGGGCGGGTCGCCTTCCACAACGCCTCGATCGAGGCCCTGCCGCTGGCCACCGCCAGCGCCGATGCGGTGATGGTCAACCAGGTGCTCCACCACCTCGGCGACGGGGAGGCGGCGGGCTGGGCGCGCACCGGTGCGGTGCTCGCCGAGTTTGCCCGGGTGCTTCGCCCCGGCGGGGTGCTGGTGGTCAACATCTGCGAGCGCGCCCAGCTCGAGCACGGCTGGTGGTACCTGGCGCTGATCCCGCGCGCGGCGCGGGCGATGATCGAGCGCCACATCCCGCTCGAGCGGCTCCAGGAGCTGATGGTCGAGCATGGCCTCGAGCCGCGCGGGCGGATCGTGCCGCTCGACGTCCTGCTCCAGGGCGAGGCCTACTTCGACGCCCTCGGGCCCACCCGCCAGGGCTGGCGGGCGGGCGACTCGGTGTGGGCCACGGTCGATGCCCAGGAGATGGCCAACGCGCTCGACCGGATCGAGGGGCTGCGCGCCGTGGAGCGGCTCGATGGCTACCTGCACGAGCACGACCGCGAGCGCCGGCGGGTCGGGCAGACCACCTTCGTGTACGCCGTGCGCCAGCCGTGAGCGGCGCCCGCCTGCGCGCGGTGCTGCTCGACAAGGACGGTACCCTGCTCGAGTTCGCCGCCACCTGGGCGCCCGCCTACCGGGCCGCCGCGCAGGCGGTCTGCGCGCTGCCGGGGGCGCGTGCCACGCCCCACGGGCTGCTGCGCGCGGCGGGCATGCGCGCGGCGCGCCCGGCGCGCTTCGCCGCGCGCTCGCCGCTGGCCTGCGGCAGCAACGAGGAGATCGCGCGGCTCTGGGCCCGCCAGGCCGGCCTCGCCGAGGTGGCGACGGTGACGGCTCTGCTCGAGCGCTGCCTCGAGACCGGGAGCGTGGCCGGGGCGGTGCCCGTGGCCGGCGCCGACGAGGCGCTCGCCGGCCTGCGGGCCCTCGGCCTGCGCCTCGGGGTGGCGACCATGGACAGCGAGCGCTCGGCGCGCGCCGCCCTCGAGCGGCTCGGCCTGGCCGGAGCGCTCGCCTTCCTGTGCGGGGCCGACAGCGGCCACGGCTGCAAGCCGGGCGCCGGCATGGTCGAGGCCTTCTGCGCGGCCACCGGGCTGGCCCCCGGGGCGGTGGCGGTGGTCGGCGACACCCCCCACGACCTCGAGATGGCGCGCCGCGCCGGTGCCGGCCTGGCGATCGGCGTGCTCAGCGGGGTGGGAGGACGCGCCGAGCTCGAGCCGCTCGCCGACGCGCTGCTCGCCAGCGTCGCCGAGCTGCCCGCCTACCTGGCCGGCAGCTCGCGCCGGCTCAGCGCCGCCGGGCCGCCGCCGGGATGACGAGCTGCTCGATCCAGTTGCGCACCTCGGCCTGGCGGACGTCCTCGCTGGTGAGGTCCTCGTCGATGCCGAGCTCCCAGGCCAGGTCGCGCCGCCCCGGGTCGCGGTGCAGGGTCTCGAGGCGCTCGACGTAGTCGAGGCCGGCCTGGCGGTCGGCGAAGAAGCCCATCGCGGTGAGCCGGTCGACCCGGCAGAAGGTCAGCCGGGCGATCTCGTGCAGGTCGTACTCGGGGTGGTACTGGACGGCCCAGAGGAGGCCGCCGCGATGGCTCACGGCCAGCGCCTGGACGGTGGTGAACGGATTGCCGGCCAGGTGCAGGGCGCCGGGGGGGAGGTGGGTGACCTCGTCCTCGTGGCTGATGAAGGCGTCGAAGACGCTCGGCTTGCCGATGTAGAGCGGGTGGGCACGGCCCTCGGCGGTCAGCGCGATCTTGCGCGCGATCCCCATCTCGCGCCCGCGCGGGTTGGCCGCGCAGCGCCCGCCCGCGGCGACCGCCGCGATCTGCGCCGCCCAGCAGCTCCCGAAGGCCGGCACGCCGGCGGCGAAGGCCGCGCGGGCCAGCTCGATCTGGTCGCGCACCTCGGGCTCGTCGCGGTACACGGTGAGGCTCGAGCCGGTCCAGGCCATGCCGTCGTAGTCGCCGAGCGCGGCGCCCTCGGGCAGGCGGGTGCCGGTGTCGGCCGGGTAGAGGATGTCGACGGTGGCGCCCGGGGCCCAGCGCTGCAGCATCCGCCGGTAGAGTTCCCCGGCCGGGGTGGCGCCGCCGGCGGCGAGCTCCTCGCGTCCCTCGCGGCGGTAGCCGTCGACCACCAGGAAGCGCAGCGGGCTGGCCATGGCCGGGTGTCCTCTAGCCGGCGGCCAGCGCGTCGATCAGCGCCGGGAGGTCGGCGGCGCGCCCGCAGACGGCGTCCGCCGAGGTCCGCTCGCGGTCGCGATCGCGGGTCGCGGTGAACAGGATGGCCCGCATGCCGAGCCCCTGCGGTCCCTTGACGTCGTTGTGGTCACGGTCGCCGACGTGGACCATCGCGGTGAGCGGCACGCCGAGCTCGGTGGCGACCGACTCGAACATCGCCGCATCGGGCTTCGAGCGCCCGATCTCGTCGGAGAAGGCGAAGGCCGAGAAGTGGCCGAGCAGCCCGTGGCGCTCGAGCCACTGGCGCAGGCAGCGCCCCGGCGCGTAGATGGCATCCGAGACCACCGCCAGCCGGTAGCGCCCGGCGAGCGCCGCGATCGCCTCGGGCATCCCGGCGACCGGGTCGGGCATGACCTCGAGCTCCATCTCCTCAAGGGCGCGGACCAGTTCGGCGCGCCGCCCGGCCGGCAGCGCGCAGCCGAGCCCCTCCTCGAGCACCGCGATCCGCTCGCTCACCGTCCAGGTCACGTGCTGCTCGTGCCAGACCCGGCGGAAGGCCGCCTCGCCGGTGGCGTAGGCGAGGTCGAGGGCCTCGTCCGGGTGGTCGCAGAGCCCGGCGAAGGCGGCCCGGGCGAGCGCCCGGCGCTCCTCGCGCTTGGGACGCAGGCCGGCCGCAGCGCGCTTCGGCTCGTCCGAGTCGTCGTGGATCACGGTATCCCACAGGTCGAAGGTAACCGCCTCGATCATCGCGCCCTCCCTGCGCAGTGCCGGCTTCGCGGAGCGCGAGGGTACGGCACGGCCTCGGGGCCGGCAAGCCCGCCGCGGCGGGCGTTGCGCGATCGGCGCGCTTCCGCGAACATCGACCCATGGGCGCACCGAACGCTCTGCCCGACCCCGAGCGCATCGCGCTGGTCTCCCCCAGCCCGGGGACCGAGCGCTCGCTGGCGCTGTGGCGCTTCGGGCGGCGCGGCGCGCGACCGAAGGCCTACCTGCAGGCCGCGCTGCACGCCGACGAGCTGCCCGGGGTGTTGGTGCTGCGGCTGCTCGCCGAGCGGCTGGCCGCGGCCGATGCGGCCGGCGAGGTGCGCGGCGAGGTGGTCGTGGTGCCGGTGGCCAACCCGATCGGGCTCGCCCAGTACGTGCTCGGGCGCTCGCTCGGGCGCCACGCCCTGGCCGGCGGCAACTTCAACCGCGGCTATCCGGACCTGGCCGCGGGCGCGGCCGAGCGCCTCGCCGGGCGCCTCGGCGCGGACCCGGCCGCCAATGTCGTCGCGGTGCGCACCGCGCTCGGCGCGGCCCTGGCCGCCTGGCGGCCGCTCGACGAGGCCGATCGGCTCCGCCACACGCTGCTCGCGCTGGCCGTCGATGCCGACATCGCCCTCGACCTGCACTGTGACGCCGAGGCGGTGCTCCATCTCTACACCGGCACCCCGTTGTGGCCGGGCGCCGCGGACCTGAGCGCCGAGCTCGGCAGCCGGGCGACGCTGCTCGCCGAGCGCTCCGGCGGCCACCCCTTCGACGAGGCCCTGAGCGGGCCGTGGTGGGCGCTGGCGGCGCGCTTCCCCGAGCACCCGATCCCGCCGGCCTGCCTGGCGGCCACCGTCGAGCTGCGCGGCGAGCGTGACCTCGGCCGGGCCGAGGCGCTCGCCGATGCCGAGGCGCTGGTCCGGTTTCTGCGCCGGCGCGGGGTGCTGGCCGGCGATCCGGGGCCGCTCCCGGCGCCGCGCTGCGAGGCGACCCCGCTGGCCGGGGTCGACATGGTCCGCGCGCCGCGCGCCGGGCTGGTGCTCTTCGAGGTCGAGCCCGGCCAGCAGGTCGCCGAGGGCGAGCGGCTCGGCGAGCTCCTCGACCCGCTCGGGGGTCGCAGCGAGCTGCGGGCGCGTACCGCCGGGGTGCTGTTCGCGCGCGCCGGGGAGCGCCTGGCACGTCCCGGGCAGGTGCTCGCCAAGGTGGCCGGGCGCGAGCCGCTGCCCGGGCGCGAGGCCGGCGCGCTGCTCGAGGACTGAAGGCCCCGGCGAGCGCCGTTTGCGCGCTTCCCTGGCCTCCCCGCCGGTGCCCGCCGGGGACCGATCCCGGGCAGAGCCCGGGCTACGAGAGGGATCGAGCC
>CAZRGU010000193.1:0-7323 GCA_964599705.1 uncultured Ectothiorhodospiraceae bacterium
GCGCCTTGCCGGCGCTGCCGTCTCCCCGTAGCATCTCCTCCCTTTTGACCGTTGCGCCCGGGGGGCGTCATGCGAACCCATTTCTGTGCTGAGGTGAACGAGTCGCTGCTCGGCGGCGAGGTGGTGCTGTGCGGCTGGGTCAATCGTCGCCGCGACCACGGCGGGGTCATCTTCATCGACCTTCGCGACCGCTCGGGGCTGGTCCAGGTGGTCTGCGATCCGGACACCGAGGCGGCCTTCGCGCTCGCCGAGCAGGTGCGCAACGAGTACGTGCTGCGGGTTCACGGCCGGGTCCGCGAGCGCCCCGAGGGGACCGTCAACCCGGAGCTCGCGACCGGCCGCATCGAGGTGCTGTGCGCCGAGCTCGAGCTGCTCAATCGCGCCGCCACCCCGCCGTTCCAGCTCGACGACAGCGACGTCGGCGAGGAGGTGCGGCTGCGCTACCGCTACATCGACCTGCGCCGCCCGGAGATGTACCGGCGCATCGAGACCCGCGCCCGGCTGACCCGGGCGATGCGCGCCTTCCTCGACGGGCACGGGTTTCTCGACATCGAGACCCCGATGCTGACCAAGGCGACCCCCGAGGGGGCGCGCGACTACCTGGTGCCGAGCCGCAACCAGCCCGGCTCCTTCTACGCCCTGCCGCAGTCCCCGCAGATCTTCAAGCAGCTCCTGATGATGGCCGGCATGGAGCGCTACTACCAGATCGTGCGCTGCTTCCGCGACGAGGACCTGCGCGCCGACCGCCAGCCCGAGTTCACCCAGCTCGACGTCGAGACCTCGTTCCTCGACGAGGAGGGGATCATGGGGCTGATGGAGGCGCTGGTGCGCCACTGCTTCGACGCGGTGCTCGACATCCGCCTGCCCGATCCCTTCCCGCGGATGCGCTGGGCCGAGGCGGTGGAGCGCTTCGGCACCGATCGGCCGGACCTGCGCATCCCGCTCGAGCTGGTCGAGATCGCCGACCTGGTGCGCGACTGCCCGTTCAAGGTCTTCGCCGGCCCGGCCGCCGACCCCGACGGCCGGGTGGCGGCGCTGCGCCTGCCGCGCGGCGGCGAGCTGCCGCGCTCCCAGGTCGACGGCTACGCCGGCTTCGTGGCCCGCTACGGGGCCCGCGGGCTGGCCTGGATCAAGGTCAACGACCGGGCCCGCGGGCGCGCCGGGCTGCAGTCGCCGATCGTCAAGTTCCTCGACGATGCGGCGCTGGCCGGGATCCTCGCGCGCACCGGCGCCGAGGACGGCGACCTGGTGTTCTTCGGCGCCGACAAGGCGCGGGTGGTCAACGACGCGCTCGGCGCGCTGCGGGTGCGCCTCGGCGAGGACTGCCGGCTCGTCGAGCCCGGCTGGCGGCCGCTGTGGGTGGTCGAGTTCCCGATGTTCGAGTGGAGCCGCGAGGAGCGGCGCTGGGCGGCGCTGCACCACCCCTTCACGGCGCCCGCCGTCGACGACCCCGAGGCGCTGCTCGCCGATCCGGCCGGGGCGCTGTCGCGGGCCTACGACGTGGTCCTCAACGGCCACGAGATCGGCGGCGGCTCGGTGCGTATCCACCGCCCGGAGATGCAGCGCGCGGTCTTCGAGGTGCTCGGCATCGGCGAGGCCGAGGCCGAGCGCAAGTTCGGCTTCCTGCTCGAGGCGCTGCGCTACGGCTGCCCGCCCCACGGCGGCATCGCCTTCGGCCTCGACCGGCTGGCGATGCTGATGAGCGGGGCCGGCTCGATCCGCGAGGTGATCGCCTTCCCCAAGACCCAGACCGCGGCCTGCCCGCTGACCGGGGCGCCGAGCCCGGCCGAGCCCGGGCAGCTCCGCGAGCTCGGCCTGCGGGTGCGGGCCGGCGAGGCGGACGAGTCAGTGTAGGGTCGCCGAGCGCCCCTCCTCGTCGCTGGCCGCGGCCTCGGTCGGCGAGGCGTGGTGGACCACCAGGCGCCAGCCGGCCGCGGTGCGCCGGTAGACGTTGGTGCTGAGGATGCGCGCCACCTGGCGCAGCCGCGGGCCGTGGTGGATGCTCTCCTCGACGCAGTGCACGGCGAGCTCGCCGTCGCGGTAGCGGCAGGTGCTGGCGACCTCGAAGCGCATCGGCGCGCCGGCCAGGAAGATCTCGCGCCAGCTCTCCTCGATCGCCCGCCGGCCGCGCGCGGCCTCGCGCAGCGGGTGGATGCAGGCCACCTCCTCGTCCTCGGCCCAGACCCGCATCATCGCCTCCAGATCGGCCTCGGCGAAGGCCTGGTAGAAGGCGCGCTCGGCGTCCTCCGGGGTGGCGAGGTCGGCTGGCTGCATGGTGCTGGTCCGGGCGCTGTGCGGGGCGGCGGGTATGGTAGGCAACCGCACTGCCGGCGCCAACCGCCGCTCCGGCTAGCCGGGCGCGGGCCCCGCGGGCAGGTCCTCGAGCCGCGCCGCGATCTCCTCCTCGAAGCCGAACTCGCGCAGGTCGGCGATCCGCTGCGGGTAGAGGATCCCGTCGAGGTGGTCGCACTCGTGCTGGACCACCCGGGCGTGAAAGCCGCTCGCCTCGCGCTCGATCGGCGCCCCGCGCGGGTCTCGCCCGCGGTAGCGGATCCGCGCCCAGCGCACCACCAGGCCGCGCAGCCCGGGCACGCTCAGGCAGGCCTCCCAGCCCGCCTCCCGGGTCTCGTCGAGCGGCTCGATCTCGGGGTTGACGAGCACCGTGCGCGGCACCGGCCGCGCCTCCGGGTAGCGGGCCGAGCGCTCGAAGCCGAACACCACCACCCGCAGGCCGACCCCGATCTGGGGCGCGGCGATGCCGACCCCGCCGCGCGCGGCCATGGTGTCCCAGAGGTCCTCGATCAGCGAGTCCAGCGCGGCGCCGGGGAGCTCGCGCAGCGGCTCGGCACGCGCCGCCAGGCGCGGGTCACCCATCCGCAGCACCGCCCGCTCGGCCATCGCTCGCGCTCCCCGTCGCCCGCCCGCGAACCCGGATACCGGCAGTGCCCCGACGTGTCAAGCCGGCCTCGCGCGGTGATAGAATTCAACGGATATTCCGCCAGCTCCTCCGAGGGTCGAATGGCCGGTCACAGCAAGTGGGCCAACATCCAGCACCGCAAGAAGGCGCAGGATGCCAAGCGCGGCAAGCTGTTCACCCGGCTGCTGCGCGAGGTCGCGGTGGCCACCCGCCAGGGGGGAGGGGGCGATCCGGACAGCAACCCGCGGCTGCGCCTGGCCATCGACCGGGCAATGGCCGGCAACGTCCCCAAGGAGACCATCGAACGGGCCATCAAGCGCGCCGCCGGCGAGGGCGGGGCGGAGAACATCGAGGAGGTGCGCTACGAGGGCTACGGTCCGGGCGGGGTCGCGGTCCTCATCGAGTGCATGACCGACAACCGCAAGCGCACCGTCTCCGAGATCCGTCACGCCTTCACCCGCTGCGGCGGCAACCTCGGCACCGACGGCTCGGTCGCCTACCTGTTCACCAAGGTCGGCCAGCTCAGCTTCCCGCCCGGCAGCGACGAGGACCGGGTCATCGAGGTCGCGCTCGAGGCCGGCGCCGAGGACGTGGTCAGCAACGAGGACGGCTCGCTCGACGTGCTCACCACGGTCGAGGGGTTCACCGCGGTGCGCGAGGCGATGCGCACCGCCGGGCTCGAGCCCGAGCAGGCCGAGGTCACGATGCGCCCCTCGACCTCGGTCTCGCTCGGCCCCGAGGAGGCCCAGCGCATGGTGCGGCTGCTCGAGATGCTCGAGGACCTCGACGACGTCCAGCAGGTCTACTCCAACGCGGACATCGCCGAGGACGTCCTTGCCGAGATCGCCTGAAGGGAGCGCGCGGGAGGAGGATGGCGCGGCGGCGGCACCCCGGGGGGTGCGCATCCTCGGCATCGATCCGGGCTCGCGGGTGACCGGGTTCGGGGTCGTCGACTTCAGCGGCGGACGGGCCCGTCACGTGGCCAGCGGCTGCCTCGGGGCGCGCGGCGAGGGGCTCGGCGAGCGGCTGCGCTCGATCCACGCGGCGGTCGCCGAGGTGGTGGCCCGCTACCATCCGGACGAGCTGGCCGTCGAGCAGGTCTTCATCCACCGCAACCCGGCCGCCGCGCTCAAGCTCGGCCAGGCCCGTGGCGCGGCGCTGCTCGCCGGGGTCGAGGCGGGTCTTGCCCTGCACGAGTACATGCCCAATCAGGTCAAGCAGGCGGTGACCGGGCGCGGGCACGCGACCAAGGAGCAGGTCCAGCACATGATCCGGGTGCTGCTCGGGCTCGCCGAGCTGCCGCCCAGCGACGCGGCCGATGCGCTGGCGGTCGCGGTCTGCCACGGCCACGTGCGCCAGACCCTGGGGCGGATCCAGGCGGCAGCTGGCAAGGGGGGGCGATGATCGGCTGGCTGGCCGGGGTGCTGCGCGAGAAGCGCCCGCCGAGCCTGGTGCTCGAAGTGCACGGGGTGGGCTACGAGCTCGAGGCGCCGATGACCACCTTCTACGGGCTCCCCGAGGTCGGCGCCCAGGTCGCCCTGCACACCCACCAGGTGGTGCGCGACGACGCCCACGCCCTCTACGGCTTCGCGCGGCGCGAGGAGCGCGATCTGTTCCGGGCGCTGCTGCGGGTCAGCGGGGTCGGCGCCAAGCTGGCCCTGGCGATCCTCTCGGGGATGGACGCGGCCGGCTTCGCGCGCTGCGTGCTGGAGGGCGATGCCGCCGGGCTGGCCCGCCTGCCCGGGATCGGCAAGAAGACCGCCGAGCGGCTGATCATCGAGATGCGCGACCGCCTCGAGCAGGGCCGCGAGGCGGCCGGCGGTGCCGTCCTCGCCGGGTCCGCCACCGGTCTCGAGCCGCTCGATCCGGTCGCCGAGGCGGTCAGCGCGCTGGTCGCGCTCGGCTTCAAGCCGGCCGAGGCCTCGCGGCGGGTCCGGGCGGTGGCCGGCGAGGGGCTGGCCTGCGAGGAGCTGGTGCGCCAGGCGCTGCGCCGGGTGGTGCGGTGAACGGGCCCGGGGTGGCGGCAGCGGGCGGCCCTCGGGGGCTGCCCGCGGGCGGCCAGGATCGGCCCGCCGGCGGCCCGCATCCGGCCACCGTGCGCCCGGCTCGAGTGCCAGGATGCGTGCCCGAGGAGCGAGCATGAGTGAGCCCGAGCGGCTGATCGCGGCCCGCGTCACGCCCCAGGACGAGGCCGTCGACCGCGCGGTCCGCCCCCGGCGGCTCGCCGAGTACGTCGGCCAGCGCGCGGTGCGCGAGCAGATGGAGATCTTCATCCGGGCCGCGGTGGCTCGCGGCGAGGCCCTCGACCACGTGCTGATCTTCGGTCCGCCCGGCCTCGGCAAGACCACCCTGGCGCACATCATCGCCAACGAGCTCGGGGTCAACCTGCGCCAGACCTCGGGCCCGGTGGTCGAGCGCTCGGGCGATCTGGCCGCGCTGCTCACCAATCTCGAGGCGCGCGACGTGCTCTTCATCGACGAGATCCACCGGCTCAACCCGGTGGTCGAGGAGATCCTCTACCCGGCCATGGAGGACTACCAGATCGACATCCTGATCGGCGAGGGCCCGGCGGCCCGCTCGATCAAGCTCGACCTGCCGCCCTTCACCCTGGTCGGGGCGACCACCCGGGCGGGGCTGCTGACCTCGCCGCTGCGCGACCGCTTCGGGATCGTCCAGCGACTCGAGTTCTACGAGCAGGCCGAGCTGGCCTCGATCGTGACCCGCGCGGCCGAGATCCTCGGCGTCGCCCTGGCCCCCGACGGCGCCGCCGAGATCGCACGGCGCTCGCGCGGCACCCCGCGAATCGCCAACCGGCTGCTGCGCCGGGTGCGCGACTACGCCGAGGTCAAGGCCGACGGGCGGGTCAGCGCCGAGGTGGCGCGCGCCGCCCTCGAGCTGCTCGACGTCGATCCGGTCGGCTTCGACGTCATGGATCGCAAGCTGCTGCTCGCGGTGATGGAGAAGTTCGGCGGCGGGCCGGTCGGGGTCGACAACCTGGCCGCGGCGATCGGCGAGGAGCGGGGCACCATCGAGGACGTGCTCGAGCCGTTCCTGATCCAGCAGGGCTACCTGATGCGCACCCCGCGCGGGCGGATGGCCACGCGCAGCGCCTGGCTCCACTTCGGCCTGCCGGTGCCGGCCACCGCCCTGGGCGGCGAGCCCGACCTCTTCGAGGGCGAGGAGCGGTGAGCCGCGGAGGTCGGGCGGACAGGGCGTTCTCCTGGCCGGTTCGGGTCTACTACGAGGACACCGACGCGGCCGGGATCGTCTACTATGCGAGCTACCTGCGCTTCATGGAGCGGGCACGCAGCGAGTGGCTGCGCGCGCTCGGCATCGATCAGAGCCGGCTCCGCGCCGGGCAGCGGCTGCAGCTCGTGGTCGCCGCGCTGACCGTCCGCTTCCTCACCCCCGCGCGGCTCGACGACCGCCTCGAGGTCGGGGTGCGGGTGGCGCAGGCGCGCCGCGCCCGCCTGGTCCTCGAGCAGCCGCTGCATCGGGCCGACGGCGCGCTGGTCTGCCGGGCCGAGGTCACCGTCGCCTGCATCGACAGCGAGCGCCTGCGCCCGCGCGCCCTTCCCGCCGCCCTGCTCACGGAGATCGTAGCGTGACCGCCGACCTCTCCCTGCTCGCCCTGATGCGCGATGCCAGCCTGGTGGTGCAGCTGGTGATGCTGCTGCTGCTGGCCGTGTCCGTGGTCTCCTGGACCCTGATCTTCCGCAAGCGCATGGCGCTCACTCGTGCGCGGCGCGCGGCCGACGCCTTCGAGGAGCGCTTCTGGTCGGGCGAGGACCTGGTCTCGGTGTACAACCGGATCAACGCGCCGGCCTACGATGCGACCGGCCTGGAGCGGATCTTCCACGCCGGGTTCCGCGAGTTCGCGCGGCTGCGGGCCCAGAACGGCATCGACCCCAAGGTGGTGCTCGAGGGGACCCAGCGCTCGATGCGGGTCGAGCTGGCCCGCGAGACCGAGGCCCTCGAGGTCCACCTCTCGTTTCTGGCCACGGTCGGCTCGACCAGCCCCTATGTCGGGCTGTTCGGGACCGTGTGGGGGATCATGAACTCGTTCCGGGCGCTCGGAAACGTCCAGCAGGCGACGCTGGCCCACGTCGCGCCGGGGATCGCCGAGGCCCTGGTGGCCACCGCGATGGGCCTGTTCGCGGCGATCCCGGCCGTGATCGCCTACAACCGCTACGCGCACGACGCCGAGCGGCTGGCCAACCGCTACGACACCTTCGTGGAGGAGTTCTCGACCATCCTCCAGCGCCAGCTCCACGCCTGAGCGATGCGCACCGGGGCCCACATCCACCAGCGCGTACGCCGCCACCGGCCGATGGCCGAGATCAACGTCGTGCCCTACATCGACGTGATGCTGGTGCTGCTGGTGATCTTCATGATCACCGCGCCGC
>CAZRGU010000194.1:0-7265 GCA_964599705.1 uncultured Ectothiorhodospiraceae bacterium
CGCGCTGCCCCCCGGCAGGGGCGGCTATAATCGCGCGCCCGAGCGCACCGAGCCCCGCGATGATCGAGCTCCCCGCCCCCCTCACGCCGGCCGATCTGCGCGAGCAGATCATCGGCGCCGACGCGACCTTCGCCACCCCCTACGGCGAGCGGCTGATGGTCTACTGCGACTACACCGCCTCGGGGCGCTGCCTGCGCCTGATCGAGGACTACCTCCAGGGCCTGCAGGAGATCTACGCCAACACCCACACCGAGGACGACATCACCGGGCGGAGCATGAGCCGGCTGCTCCACGAGGCCGAGGCCGCGATCAAGGCGGCGGTCAACGCCGGCCCGCAGGGGCGCCTGATCGCCTGCGGGACCGGAGCGACCGGGGCGATCGACAAGCTCCAGCAGATCCTCGGCATCGCCCTGCCCCCGGCGACCCGCGCCGCGCTCGACGAGCTGCTCGCCGGCTACCTCGGCGAGCGCACCGAGGCCTTCAGCGCCCACCTCGAGGCGAGCCAGCCGGTGGTCTTCGTCGGACCCTACGAGCACCACTCCAACGAGATCTCCTGGCGCCTGGGGCTGGCCAGCGTGGTCGAGGTCGGGCTCGACGCCGAGGGGGGCATCGATCTGGCCGAGCTCGAGCGCCTGCTCGAGCTCCCCGAGTACCGGCACCGGCGCCGGATCGGCTCGTTCTCGGCTGCCTCCAACGTCACCGGGATGCGCAGCGACGTCTACGCGCTGGCCACCGTGCTGCACCGCCACGGGGCGATCGCCTGCTTCGACTACGCCGCCGCCGCGCCCTACGTGGCCATCGACATGAACCCGCCGCCGCGGGCCCCGGGCGACGACCCCGCGATCGACGCGGTCTTCCTCTCCCCGCACAAGTTCCTCGGCGGCCCCGGGGCGAGCGGCATCCTGGTGTTCAACGAGCGCCTCTATCGCGCCGATCTGGCGCCGAGCGTCAGCGCCGGGGGCACGGTGGACTACGTCGGCCCCGACGATCAGGACTTCATCGCCGACATCGAGGAGCGCGAGAAGGCCGGCACCCCGGGGGTGCTGCAGACGCTGAAGGCCGCCCTCGCCTTCCAGGTCAAGGAGCGGGTCGGCATCGAGGCCATCGAGGCCCGCGAGCGGGAGCTGACCGCCCGGGCGCTGCGGCGCTGGGCCGAGGAGGATGCCATCGAGGTCCTCGGCCACCCCGACCCCGGGCGGCGCATCGGCATCCTCTCCTTCAACGTCCGCGACCCGCACGGCGGCTACCTGCACCCGAAGCTCGTCACCGCGCTGCTCAACGACCTGTTCGGGATCCAGTCGCGGGCCGGCTGCTCGTGCGCCGGCCCCTACGGGCACCGGCTGCTGGCCATCGACCGGCCGACCTCGCAGCGCTACCGCCAGGCGGTGCGCAGCGGCCACTGCGGGCTCAAGCCCGGCTGGTGCCGGCTCGGCCTGCACTACGTGATGGACGACGCCGAGGCCGACTACGTCATCGAGGCGGTGCGCTTCGTCGCCCGCCACGGCCACCTCTTCCTCCCCGAGTACCGCTTCGAGCTGGCCACCGGCACCTGGACGCACCGCCGCGAGACCGCCAGGCTGCCCGAGTTCGGGCTCGCCGAGGCGCTGCGCAGCGCCCGGCCGGCCGGCCCGGGCCTCGGCCCGCGGCTGCGCGCGCAGCTCTACCGCCACTACCTCGCCGAGGCGCGGGGCTGGGCCGAGCGGCTCGGGCGCCAGCGACCGGAGGCGGCCGTCCCGCGCCTGACCCGCCTGCCCGGCGAGCTCGGCGAGCTGCAGTTCTTCACCCTGCCCGAGGATGCCCCGGAGCAGGACCGCGCAAGGAGCAACGACCGATGAGCCACCCGCCCGAGCACGACGACCCGCTGCAGCGCCCCCGTTACACCGGGGTGCCGACGTTTTTCCGCGCACCGCTCGCCGAGGACCTCGCCGGGGTCGAGATCGGACTGGCCGGGGTGCCCTTCGACGGCGGAGTGACCAACCGCACCGGGGCGCGCCACGGACCGCGCGAGCTGCGCAATCAGTCGAGCCTGCTGCGCACCATCCACCAGCCGAGCGGGATCGCCCCACACGCGCTGTGCCGGGTGGCCGACATCGGCGATGCCTGGGTCCAGTCGCCCTACCACCTCGAGCGCAGCCACGAGGAGATCCGCGCCTTCTACGAGCGGGTCCACGAGGCCGGCGTGCGCCCGCTGTCGGCCGGCGGCGACCACTCGGTGACCCTGCCGATCCTGCGCGCGATCGCCGCCGGGCGCCCGCTGGCGATGGTCCACTTCGACGCCCACTGCGACACCGGCGACGACTACCTGGGCTCGCGCTTCCACCACGGGGCGCCGTTCCGGCGCGCCGTCGAGGAGGGGCTGCTCGACCCGCGGCGGGTGATCCAGATCGGCATCCGCGGGACCGTCAACGACCCCGAGGTGTGGCGCTTCAGCCACGACTCGGGGATGCGCGTGGTCTACATGGACGAGCTCTACGAGCGCGGTCCGGCAGCGATCGCCGATGAGGCGCGGCGGGTGGTCGGGGAGGCCCCGGTGTACGTCAGCTTCGACGTCGACGGGCTCGACCCGGTCTACGCGCCGGGCACCGGCACGCCCGAGATCGGCGGCTTCTCGACGCTCGAGGCCCAGATCATGCTGCGCGCCCTGCGCGGGCTCGAGGTGGTCGGCGGCGACGTGGTCGAGGTCGCCCCGCCCTTCGACCCGGCCGGGGTCACGGCGCTGGCCGGCGCCACCCTGCTCTTCGAGATCCTCTGCCTGATGGCCGACACCCTGGCCGCCCGGCGCTGATCTCAGCCGAACCCGGCCTGCGCGGCGCGCAGCGCCTCGTCGTGCATCAGCGCCAGCACCTCGCGCTTGATCTCCATGAAGCGCGGCGAGGTCAGCACCTCGAGGGCGCGCGGGCGCGGGATGTCGATCTCGATGGCCTGCTTGATGCGCCCGGGCCGGGCGGTCATCACGTAGACGTGATCGGCCAGGAAGATCGCCTCGTCGATGTCGTGGGTGATGAACAGCACGGTCTTCTGGGCGCCCTCCCAGATGCGCAGCAGCAGCTCCTGCATCAGCGAGCGGGTCTGGCTGTCGAGCGCCCCGAAGGGCTCGTCCATGAGCAGGATCTTGGGGTCGTTGGCCAGCGCCCGGGCCAGCGCGACGCGCTGCATCATGCCCCCCGAGAGCTGGTTCGGGTAGGCGCTCTCGAAGCCCTTGAGCCCGACCCGCTCGACGAAGTCCTGGGCGATGGCGCGCTGCTCGGCCTCGGGCAGCCCCTTGAGCGAGAGCCCGAACTGGACGTTCTTGATCACGTTCAGCCACGGGAACAGGGTGTAGCTCTGGAAGACCATGCCGCGCTCGGCCGAGGGGCCGGTGATCGGCCGGCCCTCGAGCAGCACCTCGCCGCGGGTCGGCTCGAGCAGCCCGGCGACCAGGCGCAGCAGGGTCGACTTGCCGCACCCCGAGGGGCCGACGATCACCGAGAAGGCGCGGTCGGCGACCTCCAGATCGATGTCCTCGAGGGCGGTCACCTGGCCGTGCTTGCCGGCCTCGAAGACCACCGAGACGCCGCGGATGACGAGCATGCTCATCGCTTCTGGCGCGCCCAGGGGATGAGCAGCCGGCCGGCCAGCTTGAAGACCTGGTCGGTGGCCAGGCCGAGCAGCCCGATGACGAAGATCCCGAGCAGGATGACGTCCGAGAACAGCCCGCGCATGGCGTTCAAGATCATGTAGCCGAGCCCCGAGTTGGCCGCCACCAGCTCGGCGACCACCAGGTAGGTCCAGGCCCAGCCCATGGTCACCCGCAGGTTGTCGAGCACCCCGGGCAGACAGGCCGGGAACAGCACCCGGGTGACCACCTGGCGGCGCGTCGCCCCGAGGGTGTAGGAGACGTCGAGCAGGTCGGTCGAGACCCGCGCCGAGACGTCGGAGAACAGCACCAGCTGCTGGAAGATGGTGCCGAGGAAGATCACGGCAATCTTCTCCTCGATGCCGATCCCGATCCAGAGGATGAGCAGCGGGATCAGGGCGCTGACCGGCAGGTAGCGCATGAAGTTGGTGATCGGCTCGACGGCGGCCTGCACGATCCGGAAGCTGCCCATCAGGATCCCGAGCGGGATGGCGATCACCGAGGCGAGCACGAAGCCGGTGAAGATCACCACCACGCTGGCCCGGGTGTTGACGATCAGCGAGCCGTCCTTGAGCCCCTCGTAGCCGGCCCGCAGCACCGCGTCGGGTGGGGCCAGGAAGTCCGGGCGCACCAGCCCGCCGTAGGTGAGCAGGCACCACAGCCCGAGCAGTGAGATCCCGACGAAGATGCCGATCCCGGCGTAGAGCCTCGCCGGGATCTCCTGCTTGGGGTCGAAGACCGAGGCCACTCGCGCGCTCCCTGCGCCGGCCGCGCGGCTACTGGTTCACGATGCCGAACTCGATCAGCGAGACCGGGTCGGGGCGCAGCTTCATCCGGCCCTCGGAGTACCACAGGTCGATGGCGCGCTGGATGGTCTTGGTCATCGGCCCCGGGGCCGCGGCCGTGCCGATGAAGCGCTCGTTCATCGCCTTGTCGTAGAACTTGATCCCGGTCAGGGTCTCGGCGAAGACCTCGGGCTTCTTGAGCCAGCCGCCGACCCCCTTGGCCATGATCCGGTTGGCCTCGTCAGGGTTGCTCTTGACGAAGTCGACGGCCCGGTACCAGGCCCGCACCAGCGCCTTGAACTCGTCGGCGCGCCGCGCCAGGGTCTCGGGGGTGGCGATGCCGATGTCGGTGATCAGCCCGGGGCTGGTCGAGGAGTCGACCAGCAGGTGCCCGCCGGGGGCCTGCTTGCCGCGGGTCAGCCACGGCTCCCAGGTCACCGCCGCGTCGACCCGGCCGCTGACGAAGGCCGCTCCGGCGTCGCCGGCCGACATGTTGACGATCTCGATGTCGCTGAGCGCGACCCCGGCCTCGCGCAGCAGGGTGGCCAGGTAGAAGTGCGAGGTCGAGCCCTCCGAGAAGCCGATCTTCTTGCCCTTGAGATCGGCGATGGTCTTGATCTCCTTCTTGGCGACGATCCCGTCCCCACCGTTGCTGTCGTCGATGGCGAAGAAGTAGCGGTACTGCTGCTTGTCGCTGAGGTAGGCGAGCGGCGAGTCGATGGTGGTCGCCATGGCGTCGATCTTGCCGGCCAGCAGCGCCGGGATGCGCACCTTGGTGTCCTCGATGACGATCAGCTCGACATCGACTCCCTCGTCCTTGAAGTAGCCCTTCTCCTGGGCGATGTAGAGCGGCCCGTAGCCGACCCAGGTCGAGTGCGCGAACTTAAGCTTCTCGGCGCTGGCCAGCGCCGGAAGGATGGCCAGCGCGGCGCCCAGCATGAACGTGCCAGCAAGCTTGTTCCTCATGGTGACTCCCCCTTCATCTCGAGTATGTGCCCGCGCTCACGCCTCCTCGCGGCAGCGGCGCGAGGCGCGCTAGTCTCGGTCAGCCGCGGGTCCTGGCGCAAGGGGCTCGCGCCGCGGCGCGAGCCGGCCGGAGCCGCCGGCCGAGACCCGCTGCCCGGACTACACTTGCCGGCAAGGCGGGCGCGAGCGGGGAGGAACGCAGATGGCCACCAGCTATGACGCGATCATCGTCGGCGGCGGGCACAACGGCCTGACCTGCGGGGCCTACCTGGCCCGCGCCGGGCTGCGCACCCTGGTCCTCGAACGGCGCCACCTGGTCGGCGGCGCGGCGGTCACCGAGGAGCTCGTGCCCGGCTTCCGTTTCTCGGTCTTCTCCTACGTGATGAGCCTGCTCCACCCGCGCATCATCACCGAGCTCGAGCTCGGGCGCTTCGGCCTCGAGGTGCTGCCGGCCAACGATCTCTTCTGCCCGCTCGGCGGCGACGACTACCTGGTCTTCAGCGACGACCCGGCGCGCACCCAGCGCGAGTTCGCGCGCTTCTCACGGCGCGACGCCGAGGCCTACCCGCGCTACTGCGCCGAGATCGAACGGGCGGCGAGCGTGGTCCGCGGGCTGCTCTTCGAGGTGCCGCCGGATCCGAGCCGCGGCGACTGGCGGGCCTTCAAGGAGAGCGCCGCGCTGCTGTGGCGCTACCGGCGGGCGGCCCGCGAGCTCTACCGGCTCATCGATCTCTTCACCCAGAGCGCCGACGACTTCCTGTCGCGCTGGTTCGAGAGCGACGTGGTCAAGGCGGTGCTCGCCTACTACGCCTCGATCGGCACCTTCGCCGGCCCGCGCACCCCCGGCTCGGCCTACGTCATCCTCCACCACGTGATGGGCGAGCACGAGGGCGCCGGGGGCTGGGGCTTCGTGCGCGGCGGGATGGGCACGGTCAGCGAGGCGATCGCCACCTCGGGGCGCCGCCACGGGATGGAGATCGAGACCGAGGCCGAGGTGGCGCGCATCGAGGTCGCCGGGGGGCGCGTCGCGCGGGTGGTGACCGCCGACGGGCGCGAGTACCGGGCCCCGATCGTGGCCGCCAGCGTCTGCGCGCCGCGGCTCTTCGGCGGGCTGATCGGCGCCGAGCAGCTCCCCGCCGAGCTGCTCGAGGACGTGGCCCGCTTCCGCACCTTCTCGACCGCCTTCAAGATCAACATCGCCGCCGAGAGCGCCCCTGCCTACCGCGCCTTCGACCCGACCCGCTGCGGCTTCGCCTACCCGAGCTACGTGCACCTCGGCCCCGACATCGACTACCTCGAGCAGGCCTACCTCGAGGCGCGCGCCGGGCGCTACTCGCGCCGCCCCTTCATCACCCCGGTGGTGCCGAGCATCGTCGACGAGACCGTCGCCCCCGCAGGCAAGCACGTCGTCCACCTGTTCGGCGGCCACGCTCCGTACCGGCTGCGCGACGGCGACTGGGAGAGCGAGCGCGATGGCTTCGTGAAGGCGGCGCTCGCGGTGGTCGACGAGGCCGCCCCCGGCTTCTCGGACTCGATCATCGACCTGCAGGTGCTGCTGCCCGGCGACATCGAGGCGATCCTCGACGTCCCCCACGGGCACATCTTCCACGGCGAGATCACCCCCGATCAGCTCTTCCTCAAGCGCCCGGTACCCCACTACGCCGACTACCGCAGCCCGATCCACGGCCTCTACCAGTGCGGCTCCTCGAGCCACCCCGGCGGCGGCGTCTCGGGGATCCCCGGCTACAACGCGGCGCGGGTGATCCTCGCCGACCGCAGAAGGTGAGCCTGGCACGCTCGCCGCGCTCGGAGCCCCGACGCCGCGGGTCGCGCGCTCGACGAGCGCACCTGGATGCAGCAGACGTTCGCTGCCGACCCGGGACCTTCGGCGGCCCTCC
>CAZRGU010000195.1:0-7253 GCA_964599705.1 uncultured Ectothiorhodospiraceae bacterium
CCTCAACCGCCTCCTGATAAGCTCCGGGCGGCGGCATAAGTGCGAAACACGAGTCTGAGCGCCGGAGCAGCCCCGCGCGGGCGCCGCTCGGCGAGCGCGAGCGGCGCGCAGCCCACCCCGGGTGGCCGCGAGCGTGATCTGCATCACGAATCCCGGTTGTTTCCGTTTACAGCCCCTTTGTCGCACCGCACAATCGAGCGATGGCGACCCGTGTGGAAGAACGCATCGCGCCGGGCGCGGCCCCCTTGCCGCTCGAGCTGGCGCTCGACGGCGAGCGGCTGTGCTTCGCGAGCCCGCGCGAGCTCGAGTTCGCGCTCGCCGGGCGCACCAGTCTGCCCCCCGAGAAGCTCGCCCGGGTCATGGAGCAGCCCGAGGAGGCGCTGCGCCGCGAGGCGCAGGGCATCCGCGCCGTGGAGAAGGTGCTCGCCGACGTGCTCACCGGGATGCGCGAGGACGTGACCAGCATCGGCAGCTTCCTGAGCGGGCTCGACCGCACCCTGATCTCGAAGGACCACGGCTGGCGCGAGATCCTCTCGGCGCTCGAGCGGCTCGACGCCGACTTCGAGCGCTACAAGCGGGTCGCGCTGCTCAAGTACCTCCAGTACCTGAGCTGCCGCCAGCAGGTGCTGCGCTCGGTGTTCGCGCTGCGCCACGGGGCCGCCGGGCCCGAGGATCGCGACGGCAGCGAGCTGAGCAGGACCACGGTGATCTTCGATCTGAACGCGCTGGCCGAGAGCGGCGAGTGCGAGGGCGAGTTCCTGCGCCTGCCCAAGGGCGAGCCGGTCGAGATCGAGCTCGACCCCGAGCGCGCGGTCGACCTGCTGCTCGCCCGCCACCGCTGCGCGATCGTGCTGCGCGGGCAGCGGCCGGTGTTCGTCGACGACCGGGGCTGCGACCACCTCCTGCGCCAGGGGTGCAACCTGATCGGCCGCGACCGCGGCAACGAGGTGGTGATCGATGCCGAGCACCGCGACGTCTCGCGCAAGCACCTGCTGGTCGAGAGCGACGGCGCGCGCATCGTGCGCCTGACCGACATCTCCTCGCACGGCACCTCGATCCACCCCGAGCACCTCGAGCGCACCACGCTCTGAGCCGCGTCTCGACCCCCGCGGCCGCGAATCGGTGAGCGACGCGGGCCTGCCTCGTGCCGCAGGTGCCGGGTCACTCGGCCAGCAGGCGCTCGGCGATCGCCGGGTGGCCCTTGCGGCGGGCCAGATCGGCCGCCGTCCAGCCCTCGGCGCTGCGCGCGGTGCGCGTCGCGCCGCGGGCCAGCAGCAGCTCGACGGCGCCCGAGCGCCCGTTGCCGGCGGCCCAGTGCAGCGGCGTGAAGCCGCGCTGGTTGCGTGCCTCGAGGCTCGCCCCGGCATCGAGCAGCAGCGCGACGAGCTGCTCGTCGCCGATGCCCGCCGCGTAGTGCAGCGGGGTGCTGCCGTAGCGGTCGCGGGCGTCGCGCGCGGCGCCGGCGGCGAGCAGCAGGCGCACGATCGCGGGCTCGCGGCGCTGCACGGCGGCGTGCAGCGGGGTGCCGTAGCTCCGGGTCCAGGCGTCGAGCTCGGCGCCACGCTCGATCAGCGCGCGCACCACCTCCGGGTCGCGCGCCAGGTGCAGCGGCGCGACCCCGAAGGCGGCGCTGCGGCGCACGTCGGCGCCGTGCTCGATCAGATAGAGGGCGACCCGGGCGTGGCGCCGGGAGAGGGCCACGAGGAGCGCCGAGAAGCCTCCCTGGCCCTCGTCGGCGGGCACCCCGGCGGCGAGCAGCGCGGCGACCGACTCGAGGTCGCCGCGTCGCGCTGCCGCGACCAGCGCGGCGCCCCCTCGGTCGCCCGCGGTGGCGGCAGCCCCCGGGCGCTGCCCCGAGGCTCCGGCCCGCTCGCCGCCGGCCGCTGCCGGGAGGGCCAGCGCGAGCAGGGCGAGGCCAAGGAAGGCCGGGCGGATCACGCCGCCCCCGCGCACAGCGCCACGACCTGCTCGCGGAGCCGCGCGGCGCTCACCGCCGCGGGCGGTACCGGCTCGCCGGCGACCAGCTCGACGCGCGAGCGCAGCCGGGTCAGCAGGCGCAGCGGGCGGCTCATCGCCGGAGCGTCCTTGCGGCTGAAGAAGCTGCCCCACAGCCCGCGCAGGGCGAGCGGGACGACCGGAACCGGGGTGCGGGCGACGATCCGCTCGATGCCGGGGCGGAACTCGCCGATCTCGCCGTCGCCGGTCACCCCGCCTTCCGGGAACAGCCCGATCAGCTCGCCGGCCTCGAGGGCCCGGGCGATCTCGTCGTAGGCGCGCTCGAGCCGCTCGGGGTCCTCCCTGCGCGGGGCGATCGGGATCGCGCGGCTGGTGCGGAACACGAAGCGCAGCACCGGCAGGTCGTAGACCCGGTGGTAGGTGACGAAGCGGATCGGGCGGCGGCAGGCGGCCATGATGACCAGCGCGTCGACGAAGGTGACGTGGTTGCAGACCAGCACCGCCGGGCCCTCCTCGGGGATGCGCTCGAGGACCTCGCGGGTCTCGAGCCGGTAGATGCTGTGCACCAGCAGCCAGACCACGAAGCGCAGCAGGAACTCCGGGACCAGGCGGAAGATGAACCAGGCGACCACCGCGTTCATCACCGCCACCACCAGGAACAGCTCGACGATCCCGAGCCCGGCGCTGAGCAGGGCGATGGCGAGCAGCGCCGAGACCACCATGAACAGGGCGTTGAGGATGTTGTTGGCCGCGATCACCCGCGAGCGCCGCTCGGGCTCGCTGCGCTGCTGGATGAGGGCGTAGAGCGGGACGATGAACAGCCCCCCGGAGACCGCCAGCAGCGCCAGGTCGGCGAGCACCCGCCAGTGGCGGGGCTCGGCGAGCCAGGCGAGCGGCCCGGCGAGCGCCGCCGGCGGCGCGCCGGCGCCGGCCGCCGCCCCGAGGTCGAGGGCGAACACGCTCAGCCCGATGGCGCCGAAGGGCACCAGCCCGATCTCGACCTTGCGCCCGGAGAGGCGCTCGCAGGCGAGCGAGCCGATGCCGATGCCCAGCGAGAAGGTGGCCAGCAGCACGGTGACCACCCGCTCGTCGCCGCCGAGCACCTCCTTGGTGAAGTTGGGGAGCTGGGCAAGGAAGGTCGCCCCGTAGAGCCAGAACCAGGAGATCCCGAGCATCGACAGGAACACGGTGCGGTTGGCGCGCGCCTCATCGACGATCCGCCAGCTCTCGGCGAGCAGGTTCCAGCGCACCGCCAGCCCCGGGGCCACCGCCGGGGCGACCGGGATCCCCCGGCTGGTCCACCAGCCGGCCACCGCCACCGCCAGCACGGTCGCCGAGACCAGCGCCGGCCCGGCGCCGGGCACCGCGATCAGCACCCCGCCGGCCAGGGTGCCGAGCAGGATGGCCACGAAGGTGCCCATCTCGACCATGCCGTTGCCGCCCACCAGCTCCTCCTCGGCCAGGTGCTGGGGGAGGATCGCGTACTTGATCGGCCCGAAGAAGGCCGACTGGGTGCCCATCAGGAACAGCACCGCGATCAGCGCCAGCGGGCGATCGAGCAGGAAGGCGGCCGCGGCGAGGGCCATGATCGCGATCTCGGCGAGCTTGATGCGCCGGATCAGCATCGACTTCTCGTAGCGGTCGGCGATCTGCCCGGCGCTGGCCGAGAACAGGAAGAAGGGCAGGATGAACAGCCCGGCGCTGAGGTTGACCAGCACGTTGCTGTCGAGCCCGATGGCATCCGCCGCCCCGAAGGCGATCAGGATGATCAGCGCGTTCTTGAAGACGTTGTCGTTGAAGGCGCCGAGGAACTGGGTGGCGAAGAACGGGCCGAAGCGCCGCTCGCGCAGGAGCCCGAACTGGGCCACGACCGCGGGCGGATCGGGGCGCGGCTCAGCCGGCCGCGCGCGCCGCGCCCGGCGCCCGGGCCAGCGCCAGCGCGGTACCCACCTCGGGCTCCTCGTCGAGGGCCAGCACCCGGGCGGCGATCGTGGCCCGGCGCGCCGCCTCGACGCTGGGTGCGGCCAGGTCGTCGAACTTGGCGCGCAGCTCCTCCTCGCTGAGGAAGTTCTCCGGCTCGCCCTTGGCAATGCGCACGAAGCGCTCGAGCCGCCCGCTCGCCGTCTCGATCCGGACCACCCCGGCGAGCTTGTCGGGGAAGGCGGCCTCGGCCTGCTCGTCGACCACCGTGCGCACCCGCCGGCACAGCGCCAGGGTCTCGGGGTCGGCGAGGTGGCGGCGGTAGTCGTCCCAGCCGACCCGCCCCTCGCGCAGCGCCAGCGCGGCCAGGAACGGCATCGAGAACTGGGCGTCGACGTAGGTCCTCGGGTCGTGCTTGCGCGCCTCGGGCTCGCCGATCAGGGGCATCCCGGTGCGGGCGATGCCGACCTCGACCGCCGTGACCTCGCGCCAGTCGAGCCGGTGGGCGGCGCGCAGCTCGAGCAGCGCGTCGATCGGGGCATGGCTGTAGCGGCACGACGGGTAGGGCTTGAGCGCGATGCCCAGCGTCTCCCAGCGCTCGCCGAGCCCCGCCACGACCGCCTCGGGGCGTGCCTCCGGGGCGTAGCCGTGGAGGAACCCGGAGCGCCCCTCGATCGGCTCGCCGGTGCCGCGGAAGCCGGCCCGGGCGAGGGTCGCGCCGAGCAGCCCGTTCATCGCCGCCAGGCCGACGTGGAAGGGCTTGTTCCAGGCCCCGTCGGCGAGGAACTGGAGCGAGCCGGCGGCCTGGCTGCCGGCCAGCCCGAGCGCCCGGACCACCGCCTCGGGGGCCAGCCCGAAGACCCGCGCGGCGGCCGCCGCGGCCCCGAACACCCCGCAGGTCGCGGTCGGGTGGAAGCCGCGCGCGTAGTGGGCGCTCGGGTCGAGGGCGATGCTCAGCCGGATCTGGAGCTCGTAGCCGGCCACCACCGCGGCGATCACGGTGGCCCCGTCGGCGCCGCTCATCTCGGCGGCGGCCAGCGCCGCGGGCACGATCGGGGCGCTCGGATGCAGCGAGCCGCGCGCATGGGTGTCGTCGAAGTCGAGGCAGTGGCCGAGATTGCCGTTGAAGAAGGCCGCCGCCGGGGCGGCGTAGCGCTCGCCGTCGCCGATCACGGTGCAGGCCCCGGCGGCGAGCCCGAGCTCGCCGAGGGCGCGCGCGGTCGGGGCCGCGAGTTCGGCCTCGGCGCGGGCCCTGAGGGCGATGCCGATCTGGTCGAGGATGAACATCCGGGTGCGCCGCGAGACTTCCTCGGGCAGCGCGGCGTGCTCGATCCCGGCGACGAACTCGGCGACCTGTCGAGTGATGGTGCTCATCTGCCTGCCTCCTCCCGGGCCGCCCGGGGTGCGGCGCCATCTTAGCAAGGAGCGGGGCGATGCAAAGCGGCGGGCCGCCCGTGCGGCGTCGGCCCCCGCCGACCCCGCGCCGTGCGCCCGGCAGGGCGTGGCCGTGGGCAGGGGCGCGAGGCCCGCGTGCCGGTGCCGCGCCCGACGCCCTGCGCCGCGCCCGGCCCGGAGCACGCCTCGGCCTCCCCGGCGCACCGCTTCCCGGCTACTCGCGCCGCTCCCTGCCCGCTATCCTTCCCATCCCATGGATGACGTGGACGACGCGCGCGGCGGCGAGGGGATCGAGGACGAACGCGAGCGGCTGGCCGCCGCGCTCGAGGCGCTCGGCGCCGGGCACCTGGTGGTGATCACCGGTGCCGGGGTGAGCCTGGCGAGCGGCATCCCGACCTTTCGCGGCTCCGACCCGGAGGCGGTCTGGAAGCGCGACGTGACCGAGCTCGGCACCTGGCGCTACTTCCGCGAGGACCCGGTGGGGAGCTGGCGCTGGTACCAGAGCCGCTTCGACCAGGTGCTCGACAAGCGCCCCAACCCCGCCCACCACGCGCTGGCTGCCCTCGAGGCCTGGCAGCTCGAGCGCGGCGGGCAGTTCCTGCTGGTCACCCAGAACATCGACACCCTCCACGAGGCGGCCGGCAGCCGCGCCCTGGTCAAGGTCCACGGCAGCGCCGACCGGGTGCGCTGCGCGCGCACCGGCTGCGAGCACGGCGCGCCGGGCGGCTCGCTGGCCCGCGCCGAGGTCGAGCTGGCCGCCTTCCAGCGCGAGCCCTCGCTCGCGACCCTGCCGCGCTGCCCGAGCTGCGGCGAGCTGCTGCGCCAGCACGTGCTCTGGTTCGACGAGTTCTACGACGAGCACCGCGACTACCAGTGGCCGCGGGTGCTCACCGCGGCCGGGAGCATGGATCTGGCGCTGTTCGTCGGCACCTCGTTCGCGGTCGGGGTCACCGAGCTGTTCCTGCGCGCCGGGCTCGAGCGCGGCGTGCCGCTCTGGGCGATCGACCCGGGCGCCGCGCGCGCCCCGCACCCGCGCGTCGAGCTGCTGCGCGCCCCGGCCGAGCGGCTCCTCCCGGCGCTCCTCGAGCGCCTCGGGGCGAGGCCCTGAGCGTTTGTGAAAGGACTCCCCCCGCCTGCTGCGGACGCCCCTGGTCGCCCCGGACTGCGCTGTTCCGGGCCTTCCCTGGCCCGGCCCCTGCGGGCGCGCTGCGCGCGACCCCATCCGCTCCCGGCGGATGGGTGCGGGGACCCCCGACATGGAGTCACGTACTCCAGTACGCTCCTCCACGTTGTGCACCCCCGCGCCTTGTCCGGGTCGTCCAGGAACGCCCTCGCGACGGCGCCCGGTTCTTTCACAAACTCTGAGCGCCGCGGCGTCCGCGGCGGGCACGTGATTCTTTCGCCGGCCCTCAGCCCCAGACCTCGGGCGGGGCGAGCAGGGCCTCGACCGGCGTCCCGCCGAGCAGGTGCTCCTCGATGATCGGGGCGACATCCTCGGCGTGCACCTTGCAATACATCACCCCTTCCGGGTAGACGAGCACGCTCGGGCCATGCTCGCAGATCCCGAGGCAGCTCGAGGTGGAGAGCTTGAAGCGCCCCCACAGGCCGCGGCGCTCGAACTGCTCGGCGAAGGCGTCGACCACCGCCTGCGCGCCGCGGGCCTGGCACGACCCCTTGGGCGAGTCGGCGGGGCGGGTGTGCATGCACACGAAGACGTGCTTCTCGGGCTTGGCCATCGGATCCGGCTCCCTGGCGAAGAGGACGGTCGGGAAAGGATATCCGCCGCCGCGCCTCGCGCCCAGGGCCGCGGCGCACCGCTCAGAGCCCCGATGAGGGCCCCTCGCGCGCTTCCCGGGCCTTCCCGCCGGTGCCCGCTGGGGGACCGATCCCGGGCAGAGCCCGGGCTACGAGAGGGATCGAGCCCGGGGACGGCGCCGGGTGTTCATTGCCGAGCGGGCCCCGAGCTGTCGAAGCAGGACCCG
>CAZRGU010000196.1:0-7131 GCA_964599705.1 uncultured Ectothiorhodospiraceae bacterium
CTAGTGTATAACTAGCAGATTTTCCTCAATTTGTTAAAGAGCGTGGCTAATCGGCCGGTGGTCTGCGGGCTAGCACTAAGCCGTCAACGTCGACCAGGTCGATCGGCGGAATTCCAAGCGTTCGAACTCGCTGGCCGCACGGGGCCTGCGGGGTCGCCCATACCATGACCACCGAGGCTCCTCGTTCATACCCCCACCAAGCTTCCAGGACGGCCCAGATCCGGTTCCGAACCGAGCTCGAGATGCGGGGTGCGCTGTACACGCCCGGCCCGAGCTCGAGCATGGACGAGGCGAGGAAGCCGCGCATGCGGTCACTCACGTTGCGCGTCACCACTACGGTCATCGACACCCAACAGCTCCTTGATTCGATCAATCATGCCCGGGATCAGCTTGCGGCGCTTGAATTGGCTCGCCGCCTCGTGGCGGAGGGCTCGCTCGAGGTTCAAGGTGGGATTGTCGAGAACCCGACGGGCGACCTGGAAGGCGAGCGGAATCGTAAGCTCCGAACGATATAGATCCGCGATGTCCAGGGTGAATGCGATGCTCGATTCCTCGTGAATGAACCCGAGGGGCGGCAACCCTCCGACTGCGGCTACGCTCACGTCCGCTGCAGCCTCGATGAACGTCGCAGCGTGATTGATCGCCTGGTTGGGGATGTCGGCGCTCTCGGGCCGGGCGCGATCGTAGCGCCTTCCCCGCCAGGGAATGCCGTGTTTCTCAGCCTCCAGCCGGTACGCCTCCTTGACTCTGCCGCCCTCGATGCCGCGCAGGACGGCGATGTCGCGGTGGGGAAGTATCCGCCCGAAGCGGAACGCGTACATCCGCCGCGCAACGTCGAGCCGGGCCCGCTCGTCAGCCCACAGACGGGCCTGGGCGCGCGCCACCTCCGAGCGACCCTGGCCCATCGGTGGTGCGGTGTAGAACTTGGTGCCACCCGTTCCAACGGCAGCTAGCAGCGTACCGTGGCGCGCGAGGAGGCGGAGCGCGTCGTGGGTGATCGTGGTCCCGGGCCCGAGCAGGATCATCGACAACCCCTGGTACGGGATCGCGTAGTCGCCGGCTTCGAGATCCTCGGATGCCGTGCAGGAGAAGCGTAGCGTGCCGTCCTCTACCAAGAGCCGGCCTCGGGAGAGCCACAGCAGGCCATGCCGGTCCGCGTGGGGGATCCTGGACTCGGCGAGCCCAAGCCGGCCGATCAGGAGTCCTCCGGTGCTCACGCCGGTCGTACCAGGAGCATGCCGAAGCCGAAGGCGCGGTGACGACCGACTCCTCGCTCTAGCAAGGACGGGAACTCGGTCGGGGCGCGAATCTCGATGCGGCCGATCATCAGCGCGTCCGGGCGAATCACCCGACGGCCGCGGGCGGCACCGCTGGCGCCGCGGTTGCCGCGCCGCCACGTCGATACCAGCCGGAACGCTTTGAGCCGTACGGAATTCTCAGTCACCGTGACGGTCTCGCCAAGGCGCACCAGGAGCCAGTCGCGATACACCTCCTCCCTGCCGCGCCGCGCCGCCCCATCCACGGCTGGGAGAACCGCCAGGAATGCGTCTCGCTCTCCTTGCTTTCCCCGCACGACCGGACAGACCCGGACCTCGAATCGCAGCCCCTGGCCCGCTTGCCAGCGCACGTCGTCCATGGACTTCGAGGCGCTCAGCGACCAGTCGCAGACACCGAAGGCGAGCGGCGAGGCGTACGCCTGGGCGTGGTCGTGGAGACTGTCCAGAGCAGTGCGTGCATAGCCGAGCACACGCATCCTGTCGGCGCGCCCCGGGATCGTTCGGAAACAGGTCGGCGCGAGCGCGCCGAAAGCGCTCTGCAACCAGGCGTGCACGGCATAGCCCAAGTCCTCGTCGGCAGCATGGTTATGCCCATTCGCCTGCGCATGTGCCACGAGGCGGTCGGCGCGCAACTGAAGCTCTATCATGTGCACGGTGGTACCCCGCGGAGCTGTCCGAGGACCATCGTCCGCTGGCCGACGTGGATCTGGTCGCACCAGCGGCGGTCGTCTGTGCGGTAGACGCGCTGGCGTTCCTCGCTGGCGGTAGCCCCGAGACCAGGCGGCCAGCACGCTTCCAGATCGGTCGCCCTGGTGCCGGCTCTCGGATCCATGGGCACCTGCCCAAGGGCTTCGAGCACATCGTTCGCCGAGCGCTTCTCGAGCACGATGGGTGCGGCCGGGAGGCAGGTCTTGCGCCCGAGGAACAGTGGCCGCGCGGGCCGCCGCAGGGCCTGTTCGATATCCCCGAGCGACGGAGTTCCTGGGCTCAGCGACAGCGCAACCGTGAGTACGCCGTCGGCCCAGTAGTGCCGGTATCGTTGGTGGGTACCGAAGCGCGCCGCAGGCCCGCCTTCCCGGTGCTCTGGAATCCCGCGAGTGGTCCACCCCGGATGGCGCAGATGTTCCTGGCCGAGATCGACGGTGTGGTAGTCGAGCAGTGGCTGGGGGGTGACGTCCCAGCGAGCCGCGTACTGAATTCGAGCCTGGAGCGCCTCCAATCGCTCGAAGTCCCCATGACACCAGCCCAGGGCGTTAGCGATCAGGCCGGTGAGCTGGGCGCGACCGGGAAATCGATCGGTGGGGTTGTGCTGGTCGACCAGCACGCCGCCGAAGCTCATCAGGGGCGCGTCGAAGCGCAGCAACAGGCAGTTCATCACCGGCCTCCGAGTGCGTGGTCCAGGGCGCCCTCGACCGACTCGGCGAGGGGCATGGCCCGGGCCTCGGGGATCACGCCGGGATCGTACAGGGAGGCGGCGAAGCGGGTCTCGCTCGCCCCATACATCCGGTCGAGCGCCGCCAGGTGCTCTCCCAGCGCCGCGATCGCCTGCTCCATGACACCATTGCGAGGGCGAACGGCCTTGAGATAGGCGTTGGCCAGCGACCGCGGCTGGGTCTCTCCGCTCTCGAGGAGGACGAGCGCGGCACGGGCGTAGGGGGCCGTCGCACCGAGCTTGGCCCCCGGTGACACCGTGGCGATCGCATCGACGAGCGCGCGAAGCACGTCACGGGCGTCTTCCAGCGCCTCGCTTTGCGCCCGCCACTCCGAGCGCTCACAGCCGCTCAGGTTGGAGATCAGGAGCGGGACATCGACCACCACGTAGCCGTAGAAGACACCGGCTCCGAGCTCCATGTCCCCGGCATGCGCCGCCCCGGCGTCCTCGCCCGGGTCCTTGAGGTCGTCGACGACCGTGAAGTAGTCGACCTCGTTGTCGAGCGGGTGGACGGTGAACGCGTGGGCGACGTGGACGCAGGCGTCGGTGCGGGCGAGGATGTCCGAGGTCACGAAGCGTCCGAACAGGGCACCCTCGATGCCGGCCACGAGATCCTCACCACCGGCGGCACGGAGCAGCGCCCGGAAGTTCTTCTTGTGCTCCCGAAGCCGCTCGGAGAGCAGATCTCCGGGGTTCTCTCCGCTGCTGGCGCACTCCTTGACAAGGGCCACGAAGTAGTCCGCCTCCGGCTTTCCGAACAGGACCGGCTGCTTCAGGAAGAGGGGGTTCTGGGAGTCCTGTGCATCACGGCTCTGCATCACCGTCTTGACGAGCTGCGCGGTGAGCTCCTTCGCGCGATCCGCATCGACCCCTCCGGATACCGCCCGGCGATACACCTCGCGGTCGAAGAAGTGGCGAGACCGGATCCCTGCCGGAAGGTCGAGCATTTCGTGAAGCGCTTCGCGCCAGTGACGCTTGAGGCACTGCGACGAGATGCGCACACGCTCGATGCCTCCGAAGGGAATTCGCTTGGCTAGGCCGGCGTCGTCTCGGTTGAGCAGGGTGGCGTGGTAGGACGTGAGGGTGTGTATCTGCAGGAACATGCCGACCTCCTTGAGGAGTGCTAGCTGGTGACCGCCACGCGGTAGAAGGCACGGGCGATTCGTTCGTTGACGCGCTCGCGGGTCTCATCGTCTCGCGAGAAGAGCAGCCAGCCGAGGTCGCACCAGTCGCAGCGCGCCCGGTTCACCGCGAGACGTCTGGCGACGCGCAGCGCGAGCGTCGCGCCAACCCTTCCGCGCGCGGCGAGCAGGCTCTCGAGCCGGGACTCGGCAAAGCCGATCTCGGCGAGTGCGCCGCCGAACGAACGGGAAGGGTCGTGCGGATTGAGATGCTGCATCGCGAGCGCACTGACCAGCGCGCGCCACCTGTCGCGGTCTCGTGGCCCGTTCCAGCGCTCCGGGATGTGGCGGAGCATCAGCCGGTGGAAGGCGAGCGGGGCCGGGCCGGTGATGCCCATTCGCCGCAGCGCGGCACGATCCCCGGTGGGAAACGCCGCCGCGTGGATGATCGCGGCGAGCCGTGGTACCAGCTCGGGCGGGTGCTTCAGCTCGGGCTCAGGCTGCGACATTCATCATCTCCTCCCCGAAGTGTCTGCGAAAAGCGGCGCGGAACAGACCGCGCGCCCTGACCTTGGCACGATAGCGCCGCGCGCTGCGCTGCGGCGATCCCCGCAGGGCCTGCCCGAGGACGGTGGTCGCGCGGTCGCGAAGCTCCTCTAGCCATGCCCGCCGTGCGCTGGCATCGCTCCGCTCGAGCGTGTCCCAGAGCCAGGGAAAGTACCGCTCGTTCCAGTGCGAGTCGTAGCGTCCCAGCGAGACATCGATCCAGGCGCTCATCTCCCGGCGATTTGTGTCGGGCCAGCCTTCGGGCCCGCCCTCGAGCAGCGCGAAGAGCGCCGGTCGCAGGGCCTTGGCGCGGACGTCCCGGGCCCGGGTCAGGGCCCACTCGGACAGCGCGGCGAGCCGTTCTCTGCCTTCCCCTCCCGCGAGCAGCAGCCGCTTGGCCTGCGGGGCGATGTAGACGCGGGCCTCGTGGTACCCGTCCGTGGTCCCCTGGCCTCGGACGAGCACTGACGCATGGAACCATGCCGCGCCGCCCCCGGGCTCCAGGGCCTGCATCGGGCACGGCTCGTACGTCTGGTGGGCGACGATCAGATCGCGAAGCAGGTCAGGTGCGAAGCCGCGCGCCGAGACCGTCAGCGCGCTGCGTCCCGCGCGCCTCAACGGAGTCCACGGGTCACCGACGTCGCCCTGCGTTTTCTTGGCCGTCGCGATACGCGAGCATCTGGTCGGCTTTCCCAGCGCCGCAACGCGGTCGGCTCGGTTCACCAGACGCACCCGCCGGCACACCTCGATGAAGAAGGGATGAAGCTCGTCCAAGGCAAGCGAGCTCTCGCCGTCCCACGGGACCAGCCAGAGCAGGACGTGGCCATCGCGCCGGTAGGGACGGTTGGGGGGAAGCAGGCTCGCGCCCAGGTCCAGCAGCTTGCGGGTACCGCGGCGCCAGCGCGCGGCGAGATGTGGATCCGGCAGCGCCTCGACGCAGGGACGCGAGCCGTGGCCGCCGTTCATGCGGCAGATCCCGTAGTTATCCCGGCCGAGAAAGCCGCTGGCGGTCTGCATGCAGATCAGGGAGAACACCCAGCTTTCCGGCGAGCCGCCAATCGCGCGCGCGGACTTCAAGTCATGATTCTTCGCGGTCTGGAGCACGTCCAACGCGTCGGGGGTCGATGCCTGGAGGCGGTATCCGGCCAGGCCCACCGGGGAGGGTGGTTGCAGGAACGCGGGCTGCGCCGGGTCCTCGACGACCAGGGTCCAGGCACGGTCGTCGTCGCGGCCGCTGAGCCGGCGAAGGCCTGCGCGCCAAGAGCCCTCGGTCCGCACGGGCTCGGTCGTCCCGTCCCGCTCGAGGACCGCTGCGGCGAGGTAGCAGAGGAAGATGTGAAAGGTGTCGCCCTGGTGGCGACGCAGTCCGGTGAGCGACTCGATCGCGTTCTCGCCGAGCGCCGCCAGCAGCCCGGGCAGCGACAGCCTCGCTCGGCTGCCGTCCCCGCGCTCGATGCCGAAGATCTCATCGGTCAGGAGATTGGCATTCATCCTCTCGCTCCAGGCCGTGGCGGGTATAGCGGAACTTCCTCCCGCCGAAGGAGAAATGCAAGCCGTCGGGCGCCGCTACCGGCGGGCTGTCGGGGACGGTGGCCTCGATGCCCCGTGCCATCCATCCAGGGATCGGGAGCTCTTCGAGCAGCCGCCCGAACGGGCTGATCGCCGGTTCGGGCAGCGGGATGCAGCGGTCCTCGAGGCCCAGACGGGTGGCGAGCTTCTCATCGAGGGGGCGGAACACCACCTCCGGGTCCCCGAAGGCGGCATCCTCGCGGATCAGGGCGGCGCGGGCCGCCTGGCCGTGGGCCACGCCGAGACCGAGAAGCTCGACGCGGTGCTGCTCCCAGGGACCGTCGCGGAGATGGGCGAGACGCTCGGGATGCGTGGCCCGTTCCACCAGGCGGCGATTGTCGCGGGGGATGGTGATGGTGACTCCGTCACCGACGATCTCACGGGTCAAGCGCAGCACGCGCAGGTCGGGATAGACGTTGCCAAGCCCGTCTCGGGGGTGCAGCGTGCCGCGCTCGTCGAACAGATACTCGAGGCTCGCATCCTCCGGCACAAGCACCGTGCAGCGAGCCTGCGCGAAGCCGGATGGCCGCCAGCGGCGGTGGCGGTGGAGGCGACCGATGCGCTGGAGCAGCACGTCCATCGGGCAGAGATCGGTGATCAGCCAGTCGGCGTCGATGTCGAGGCTCTGCTCGAGGGTCTGCGAGCCGATGAGAAGCACCGACCGCGAGGGGCTTGTCTTCCCGAGCGTCGCGCTGACGGCCCGGTCGAGCACTTCACGGTCAGGACGGGCGAAGCGTCCATGATGCGGGCAGATCACGCCCTCGCAGCGGAACAGGGCATCGGCGAGGCGCTTCTCGCGCTCCGCCTGCCGCAGCAGTGAGATCACCCGAGCCACGGTGTTGAGCACGACGAGCACCCTGGCCCCGGCGGCGACCGCCGCGCTGGCTGCCTCGAGAATCGCCTCCGGTTGCCCGTGTCGCGCCAGGGCCTCGATCCGGACCACCTTCTCCGGGCCGTGCTTGCCCGCCGGGAGTTCTCTGATTTCGCCACCGCTCGCGGTGAGCATGGGGTAGGGAACACGCTCCGCCGCGCCGTAGGGGGGCGTGTCATGCGCCTTGTCGAGAGGCGTCTGGAGCTCGGCGCGGGCATCGGCGCCGAGGGTCGCGGAGAGCAGCAGCGCTCGCCCCCCTGCCTCCCGGTGATGAGCGAGCAGCGCGCGCAGCAGCCCGCGCAGGTAGACGTCCGA
>CAZRGU010000197.1:0-7123 GCA_964599705.1 uncultured Ectothiorhodospiraceae bacterium
GTCGGCGCCGGGCTCTACGTCTTCCACCGCGAGCGCCTCGCCGGGGGCGGGTGAACGTCCGTGGCACCCGCAGCCCCACGCTCGTGCCCGAGGCCGATTGAGCCGGCCGACGGTGCGGGCGAGGGGGTCGCCGGTCAGGTGGCCGCATCGCGCGCGGGGCCGGCGCGCCGGTGGGCGGTGGAGCGGTCTTGGAGGCCTGACCGGCGCATCCTGCCGCCTCGGCGCCGTTCTCCGGGGAGCGTGCTAGCCTGTTCGGGTGACGTTGCGCCAGCTTCGCTATTTCGTCGCGGCTGCCGAGGCAGAGTCGGTGTCGCGGGCGGCGCGCGAGATCGGCATCTCGCAGTCGGCGATCACGGCGGCGATCAAGGCGCTCGAGTTCGAGACCGGCGCGACGCTGCTCGTGCGCCATGCCCGCGGGGTGCGCCTGACGCACGAGGGCCATCAGCTGCTGCGCCACGCGCGCCACGTGCTCTCGGCGGTCGCCGATGCGCGCCGCGCGGTCGGTGCACGGCCGGAGAAGATCTCCGGAGAACTCAATCTTGGCGTGACCCGGATGGTCTCGGGGTACTACCTCGCGGACATGCTGGCACGCTTCAAGCGGGTCTATCGTCAGGTCGTCGTCCGGATCGTGGAGGACGATCGCAGCTACCTGGAGCATTTGCTGGTCAGCGGGGAGCTCGATCTGGCGCTGCTGCTGGTTTCCAACCTGCAGGATCGCGATGCCTTGGTGAGCGAGACCCTGGTTCGATCTCCGTGGCGGGTCTGGTTGCCCGACGGGCATGCGCTCCTCGCTGCGCCCGTTCTCAGCCTCGCCGAGGTTGCGGTCGAGCCACTGATCATGCTCACCACCGACGAACTTGCCGAGGTCACCACCCGTTACTGGGAGGCAGCCGGTTTGCGCCCGAACACCGTGCTCCGGACCGCGTCACTTGAGGCGGTGCGCAGCCTGGTTGGCACTGGCATCGGACTCGCCACGCTCCCCGACATGGCGTATCGCCGTTGGTCCCTGGAGGGTGATCGAATCGAGGCCCGGGAACTCATCGATGCGATCCCGAGCGTCGACGTGGGGCTGGTCTGGCGGCGAGGGACTCCTCTCCCTCCGGCAGCCTCCCACTTCCTGGCCATGTGCCGGGACTACGCGCCGACCCATGCCGCCCGTCTCGCGTAGCGAGTCAGCTCGTGCCGGCGAGCGATGCGGGCCGGAACCGGCCGCTGCGGCGAGGCCTCACCCATCTGTTTTTCAGAATTAAAAGCTGCAAATTTCTGATTTTTATTCTGAAGGCCCTTTGCCTACCATCGTCAGGGAGTTCGTAACCGCCGGCGAGAAGCGGCCTCGCGGGCTCCCCGGCGGGCTCGGCCGGGTCGCCCGGAGGGCAAGCGAATCTCCCGGCTCTCGTGGAGGTGGGTCATGCGCGCGCAGTTATTCATCGACGGTGACTTCGTGCCCGGGGAGGGCCCCGGGCAGCCGATCCTCGATCCGGCGACCGGGAAGTTGATCGTCGAGGCCGCGGATGCCTCGGAGGCTCAGATCGAGCGTGCCGTCGCTGCCGCCGCCCAGGCATTCGATTCATGGTCATCGGCCACGCCCGGCGACCGGGCGCACGCCCTGCTGCGGATCGCGGAGCGCATCGAGGGCCAGGCCGAAGCCTTCGCGCGCGCCGAGAGTCACAACTGCGGTAAGCCGTATCCACGGGTCCTCGAGGACGAGATCCCGGCGATCGTCGACTGCTTCCGGTTCTTCGCCGGGGCGGCGCGATGCCTGGAGGGGAGCGCAGCCGGGGAGTACCTGGCCGGTCATACCAGCATGATCCGGCGCGATCCACTGGGTGTCGTGGCCTCGATCGCGCCCTGGAACTACCCGTTGCTGATGGTTGCCTGGAAGATCGCGCCGGCGCTTGCCGCTGGCAACACCGTCGTCCTCAAGCCCTCGGAGCAGACTCCGCTCACCGCGGTGATGCTTGCCGAGGTGCTTGCCGACGTCCTTCCCGCAGGCGTATTCAACCTAGTGCTCGGCCGCGGCGAGACCGTCGGCGCGGCGCTGGTCGCTCACCCGCGAGTGAGAATGGTCTCGGTCACCGGTGACATCGCGACCGGGCGCAAGGTGCTCGAAACCGCGTCCCGCACCCTCAAGCGCACTCACCTCGAACTCGGCGGCAAGGCTCCGGTGATCGTCTACGATGATGCCGACCTCGAGGCGGTGGTCGAGGGGGTCCGGACCTTCGGCTACTACAACGCCGGCCAGGACTGCACGGCCGCGTGTCGAGTCTACGCCGACGCCCGGATCTACGAAAAGCTGGTTGCCGATCTGGCCACGGCGGTGGCGAGCATCCGGTTCGGCTCACCCGACGAGCCTGATATCGAGATCGGCCCGTTAATCAGCGAGCGCCAGCGCGGGCGGGTCTCGGGATTTGTGGAACGTGCCCGGGCCCTCGATCACGTCGAGGTCGTCACCGGCGGGTGCGCGGTCGAGCGTCCCGGATTCTTCTACCAGCCTACGGTGATCGCCGGCGCGCGCCAGGAGGACGAGATCGTGCGCAAGGAGGTCTTCGGCCCGGTCGTCTCGGTGACCCGATTCACTGATCCGGACGACGCGCTGGCCTGGGCGAATGACTCCGATTACGGGCTCGCCTCCTCGGTGTGGACCCGCGACATCTCCAAGGCGATGCGTACGGCCGCCCGTCTGGAGTACGGGTGTACCTGGATCAACACCCACTTCATGCTGGTCAATGAGATGCCGCACGGGGGCATGAAGGCCTCGGGGTACGGCAAGGACATGTCGGTGTACGCGCTCGAGGACTACACCGTGGTGCGTCATGTCATGGTGAGGTTCTGAGGCGCCGACTCAGCCCTTCGCACGAGGGAAGCGGTCCCCATGGGCAGATCCAATGAGATCTCGGCCCGCTCAGCCGCGCCGCCGGTCCTGGTCCGGCTCGCCGGCGTTCGCAAGAGCTATCGCCAGGTGGTCGCCATCGAGGGGATTGATCTCGAGGTCCGCCGCGGGGAGTTCTTCACGCTGCTCGGGCCTTCGGGATCCGGGAAGACGACAACCCTGCGCGTGATCGCGGGCTTCGAGCGCCCCGATGGCGGGGTGATCGAGATCGGGGGAAGGGATGTCAGCCGTGTCCCGCCCTACGACCGCAACGTTAACACCGTGTTCCAGGACTACGCCCTGTTCCCGCACATGTCGGTGCGCGAGAACGTCGCCTATGGGCTGCGCGCCAAGGGTGTCGCCAGGAGCGAGCGCGAGCGACGGGTGGCCGATGCGTTGCGCATGGTTCGCCTGGCCGACCTCGGTGAACGCTTCCCGCGCCAGCTCTCGGGAGGCCAGCAGCAACGCGTGGCCCTGGCCCGTGCGATCGTCAACCGCCCGGCTGTCCTGCTTCTCGACGAGCCCCTCGGCGCCCTCGATCTCAAGCTGCGCCAGCAGATGCAGGTCGAGCTCAAGCACATCCAGGAGCAGGTCGGGATTACCTTTCTCTACGTGACCCACGACCAGGAGGAAGCTCTGACCATGAGCGACCGCCTCGCGGTCTTCAATCTCGGTCGCATTGAGCAGGTGGGTACCCCCGCGGAAGTCTACGAGCACCCGGCGAGCGAGTTCGTCGCCGGGTTTGTCGGCACCTCGACCATCATCCGGCGAGGCGGCCGACGCCTGGTGGTCAGGCCCGAGAAGGTCCGAATCGTGGCCCCCGATGAGACGCTGGAGGAGGACGGGCTGTACGTCGAGACCGGCCGCCTCGTCGAGTGCGTGTACGTGGGCATGTTCAGCCGCTTCGTGGTCGAACTCGAGGACCGGGTCCGGGTTCTCGGTGTCCAGCAGAATCTCGATCGGCTCGGTTTCCGGGTCATCGAGCAGCAAGGCCGACCGGTCCAGGTGGCGTGGAGGCCCGACGAACTCCACGTTCTGCCCGAGGCCGGTCCACCTCAGGAGGAGAAGACATGAAGATCAAGCGCATCAAGATCGCCGCATCGGCGGCGCTCGCCGCGACCCTCGCGATCCCGGTGGCCGAAGCAGCACCGGTTGCCCCGCGTTATCCGACCTCGATCGGCCCGGGCGAGGGAACGCTGAACATCGTGGCATGGGAGGGATACGCTCAGGATGAATGGGTCAAGCCCTTCGAGGAGCGAACCGGATGCAAGGTCAATCGCAAGTACGCGGGCTCGTCCGATGAGATGGTCACCCTCATGCGCCAGGGCGGCGGCGGCGAGTACGATCTGGTATCGGCCTCCGGCGACGCTTCGCTGCGCCTCATCTATGGCGGCGATGTGCAGCCGATCGACGTGACCCTCATTCCGGCGTGGCAAGACTTCGTCCCGGAGCTAAAGTCCCCTCCCTACAACACGATCAACGGGATTCACTACGGGATCTCCTACGAGTGGGGTCCCAACGTGCTGCTCTGGAACACCGAGCAGGTGCGCCCTGCTCCGACCAGCTGGGCAGCGATCTACGATGCGAAGCACAAGGGCAAGATCACCGTCCCGGACAATCCGATCCAGATCGCCGATGCGGCGCTGTACCTCGCCAAGCACCAGCCGCAGCTCGGCATCAGCGACCCCTACGAGCTTACCCGCGAGCAGCTCGATGCGGTCGGCGTACTGCTCAAGAAGCAGCGCTTGCTAATCAAGAAGTACTGGGCGCTGGCCTCCGACGAGATCGAGCTGTTCAAGAACGGGGACGTGGTCATTGGCGCAGCCTGGCCGTATCAAACCAACACCCTGAAGGCGGCCGGCGTTCCGGTCGCCGACACGATTCCCGAGGAGGGGGCGACGGGCTGGGCGGATAGCTGGATGCTCTCCAGCAAGGCCAAGCATCCGAACTGCGCGTACCGCTGGATGGAGTACGTCTCCACCCCCAAGGTTCAGGCGCAACAGGCCGTCTACTTCGGCGAGACCCCCGCCAACCCCAAGGCCTGCAGGTACATGAACGAGATCGAGGCGGGTTCCTGCGAGCGCTACCATCTCAACGCGCCGGCTTCGTACTACGAGAAGATCAAGTTCTGGAAGACGCCGCGCCGCCAGTGCGCCGACGGCACCCGCAAGTGCACCAGCTACTCCGACTGGCAGCGCCTGTGGCAGGCGGTAAAGGGGTAGGCCGGGCATAGGTCGGAGATGGCTTGCGCAGGATGACGGTGTTTCCTACCAGCGCGCGCCAGGGGGGAGTCGCGAGGCGGCTCTCAACTCTCGTGTGGCGCCGCCCCGGGCTCGGGGCAGGCTCCCTCCTGGCGCCTCCGATCGGCTGGTTCTTCGGGCTCTACCTTGGTGCCCTGCTGGTGCTCTTCCTGTCGGCCTTCTGGACGACCAACGACTTCACCGGCCAGATCGAGCGGGTCTGGAATCTCGACAACTTCCGGGTCCTCGTCGAGGAGGTCACCTACCGGGCGATCGCGCTGCGCACCATCGGTATCGCGGCCGCGGTGACCATCACCGACGCAATCCTTGCCTTTCCCTTCGCCTACTTCATGGCCCGGGTTGCCGGGCCGAAGCTGCGGGTCGTGCTGTTCACCTTGGTGCTTCTGCCGCTGTGGTCGAGTTACCTGGCGAGGGTCTATGCCTGGCGGCTGATCCTGGCGCACGACGGGGCACTCAACTGGTTGCTCGGTGCCCTGGGTCTGCCCGAGCTCTCGATCGCCTACTCGAACTGGGCCATGTGGATCGTGTTTTCCTATATCTGGCTCCCGTTCATGATCATGCCGATCTATGCTGCTCTCGAGCGCATTCCCGTCTCGCTATTCGAGGCATCGCAGGATCTCGGCGCTCGGGCCCTGCGTACCACCTGGAAGGTCACCTTGCCGCTGGCCACGCCGGGCTTGGTGGCAGGCTCGATCTTCACCTTTTCGCTGACCCTGGGGGATTACATCACACCGATCCTGGTCGGAGGCCCTGGTTCGACCTTCATCGGCAACGTCGTCTATGCCAACGTGGGGATCGCCAACAACGTCCCGTTCGCGGCAGCCTTCGCCACCGTGCCGCTGGTGGTGATGGGGCTTTATCTGGCCGTGGCGCGCCGCCTCGGCGCATTCGAGGTCATGTGAGGGGCTGACGGGATGGAATCACCGCTCACCCGCTGGCTGCTCGGGGCGTGGGTCGTTCTGGTCCTGCTCTTTCTGTTCGTGCCGATCGTGATCATCTTCGTCTACGCGTTCAACGTGTCCAACATCCAGAGCTGGCCGATTCCCGGGTTGACCCTGCGTTGGTTCTACTCGGCGTGGGCCAACGAGGAGATCCGCAGCGCGCTGTGGTTGTCGCTGAAGGCGGGTACGGCGGCGACCGCGATCGCGGTGCTGCTGGGCTCGCTCGCTGCTTTCGCGGTGCACCGCTTCGAGTTCTTCGGCCGCGAGGCGGTCTCCTTCGTGGTTGTCTTACCGATTGCGCTGCCCGGGATCATCACCGGGATGGCGCTCAATTCCTTCTTCGTGTTCGCCGGGGTGGGGTTGTCGCTGTGGACGATCATCGTCGGACACGCCACCTTCTGCATCGTCATCGTCTACAACAACGTTCTGGCCCGCCTGCGGCGAATGCCGCGCTCGCTCGCCGAGGCCTCGATGGATCTCGGTGCCGACTCGTGGCTGACCTTTCGCAGGGTCACGCTGCCCATCATCTCCACGGCGCTGGTCGCCGGTGCGATCTTGGCGTTTGCGCTGTCCTTCGACGAGGTCATTGTCACCACCTTCACGGCCGGCGCGCAGAACACGCTTCCGCTCTGGATCTTCGGCGCCATTCGGCTCGGGCAGCGCTTGCCGGAGGTCAACGTCGTGGTTCTAGTGGTGACCGCGATCACCTTCGTGCCTGTGCTCCTGGCATACCGGATTATGCAGGCCGGCCAGGGAGGCGGTGGCAGGCTGTAGCCGAGCCCTTCCGGGCGGAAACCGGCCGGGCGGGGTCAGCGCCATGTCAACACGGATGTCCTTCGAGATGCCAGAACCCAAGCTCGATCGCGGGATCCGAGCGGTGGGCAATCCGATCAAGATCTCGGGGTGGGAGGCTGCGCTCGCTGAGCCGCCGCTGCTCGGCGAGCGCAACGCCAGCCTGCTGGGCGCGACGGGGCGCTGACCGCCGCCAGCGGCGCTCACATCAGCCCGAAGAACGGCTGCACCTCGACGCGCTCGCCGGGCTCGACCGGGCC
>CAZRGU010000198.1:0-7081 GCA_964599705.1 uncultured Ectothiorhodospiraceae bacterium
GCCGCCGATCACCCCGCCAAGGTGCTCGCCGCGATCGAGGCCGGGGGCGAGTAGCCGCTGCGGCGCCAGCGCCCCCGGCTGGCCGCCCCGGCCGACGCCCGCACGCCGAGGGGGGGGCGAGGCCCCCTTTCCTGCTTCCAGGCCCGGCGCCGCGTTCGGACGGGCGGCCTGCGGCGGGCGACGAACGGTCCTCGGGGGGCTCAAGTTCCACCGTCCGTGTCCGATACCTCGGGCCATGAGGACCCCGAGCGTACCACCGGTGGGCGACCGGCTGCCGGTCCGCCACCTCCACTGCCCTGCGGCAGGCAGCACCGAGCTTCGCTGTCGGCCTGACTCGTGGCCGGCGCCTGCTGCGCCCGGCCATGGGCCACGAGGGCGGGCACGCGGCTTCACCCTGACCGAGCTGATCACGGTGATCCTGATCGCCGGCGTGTTGCTGACCCTGGGCGTCCCACGGATGTCGGCGGTGGTTTCCGACAACCGCCGAGTCGCCGAGATCAACCGCGTCGTCGGGGCGATCAACCTTGCCCGCAGCGAGGCGATCAGGCGTCGCGCAATGGTGACGCTCTGTGCATCGACAGACGGGAGGAGCTGCGACAGCTCCGGGTCGTGGGAGCTCGGGTGGATCGTGTTCGTCAACAACGACGCCGACGACCCTCCGGTGGTCGACCCGGGAGAGACCGTGCTGCGGGTCGGCCGCGCGATCGAGGGCACGGTCACCTTGCGCGGCACCGGAAGCTACACCAGCGCGATCAGCTACCGATCGCGAGGCTTCGCGCAGGTTCCGGGATCGAGCAGCGCCGGCGGCATGCTGGTCTACTGCGACGACCGTGGCGCCGCCAAGGCCCGGGCAGTGATCATCACCAGCACGGGCCGTCCGCGCCTTTCGACTGACAGCGACGGGGACGGCGTCGACGAGGACGACGCCGGGAACGACCTGGTATGTCCGTCATGAGCCCCACCGCTTGGCGGTTGGTGCCCCGCGCGGCTGTCTGGCGCACGAGCTGCCGGGAGCGCCAGCCCGGCTTCACCCTGATCGAGGTCCTCGTCGCCCTGGTGATCCTGGCGATCGGAGCCCTCGGGGTGACCGCCGTGCAGATTCGCGGCCTGCGCTTCGGGCACGACGCCTACCTGCGCAGTCAGGCGACGATCCTCGCCTATGACATCACCGAGCGGCTGCGGGCCAATGCAGACAACGCGGCCAGCTACGTGAGTTCTGCCGATCCGGCGGGAACCTGTTCCGCGACGGCGGCAGGCATTACCAACGACCTCAACTGCTGGTACGAGCGGATCGCACAGACCCTTCCGGGGGCCAGCGCGGCCATCGCTCCGGTGGCTGGCAACGCCGGGGCCTACCGGATCACGATCTCGTGGCTCGATCGGGATTCGGGTAGCACCCTGGCCCAGCAGTGGGAAGTCGAGCCGTGAGCGCGCCACGGCGCAGGCCGGTCCGGGTCGCGGGGGAGCACGGATTCAGTCTGGTTGAGATGATGGTCGCGCTGACCATCGGCCTGATCCTGCTCGGTGGCGCGATGTCGATGCTGATCTCGAACAAGTGGACCTATCGCATCGCCGAGAGCGTCTCCCGGATCCAGGAGAACGGACGGCTGGCCGTCGAGTTCCTCACCTGGGACCTGCGCATGGCCGGCTACCTCGGCTGTCTGACCGACACGACCAAGGTCAGCAACCACGTCAATGGTGCGAGCGGCGGGCTGCTCGACGCAACCGTGCGCATCGAGGGCGTCAATGACGTGGCCGCCACTGGCAACGTTTGGTACCCGTCGGGCGCCACGGCCATGCCGGCAGGCATGGTCGAAGGCAGCGACGCGTTCGTGGTTCGCTACCTCGATCCGGACAGCGCGTTGCCCGTCGAAGCCCCGTTCATGCCCCAGCCCTCGGCTGCGCTGCATGTCGCGGCCGGCAACGGTCTCAGCGCGGGGGACATCGTCGCGGTGAGCGATTGCGACAATGCGGACGTCTTCCAGATCACCGGACCGAATGACCCGGGCACATCGGGGACTCTCAACCACAATACCGGCTCCTCGGAGTCTCCCGGCAATGCCACTCAGTCCTTCGGCAAGACCTACGGCGCGGACGCCACGGTGGCCAAGCTGGCCGCCGTGATCTACTACGTCGCGCCGGGAGCCGGTGGGCGCCCGGCGTTGTACCGGGCGGTAATCCCGGACAGCGGGGATCGCAGCGCAAGCGAGGCCCGTGAGCTGGTCGAGGGTATCGAGAGCCTGCAAGTTTTATACGGCAAGGACACCACTGGCGATGGGGCACCGGACGTGTTTCTGCCCGCCGGGGCGGTGGGGATGCAGAGCAACGCAAACTGGGACAGCGTGGTCAGCGTTCGGATCGCGCTGCTGGTCAGTCAAGTGGAAGAGTACGGCCAGGATCTCGACACGGCGAGCTACACGCTGCTCGACGTGACCGTTCCGGCCGCCAATGACCGGCGCATGCGGCGCGTCTTCTCGACCACTGTCAACCTGCGAAACCGGTCTGGTTGAGGGCAGCGGAGATGGTAGCGGGGAGCGTGAGGCAGGGCGGCACAGGGCGCCACTTCGGTGGCGCCGAGCGGGGCATGGTGCTGGTCGTGGTGCTGGTGCTGCTGGTCGTTCTCAGCCTGCTCAGCATCACCACCCTCAATGTCACCGGCATCGAGGAGAAGATGGCCTTCAACGCCCAGGAGCACACCAGCGCCTTTCAGGCCGCGGAGTCGGGGATCGCCTCAGCGCTGAAGCTGGCCAGCGCGCTCGATGCGAGCGCCACCGAGAGTAGCCCGAACACCAATACCTTCACCTTTCGCAGCGGCAACGAGACCGCGGTGACCGAGAGCTGGTACCAGGCGATGGGCCGCGAGGCGCCGCCCGGCTACAGCATGGGCGGGCCGTTCCGGGCCCACTTCTTCCAGATGAAGAGCACCGCCACTACCAGCGGTGGTGCAAGCGCCGTTCACCACCGGGGCTACTACGTCATCGGCCCGGGCGGCTGAGTGCGCGAGCGCGGGCCACCCGGCCGCGGAGGGAGCACGATGAGCGGACATCGCCGATCGCGATACAGGTACCTGGCGGCGGTACTGACCGTCCTCCTCTTCCAGGGCGCCGCCGCGGGCCCGACGATTACCGAGCTCGAGGATGCCATCGAGGCACGTTCCGTCGAGCTGCGCCAGGGTCCGGGCGGGACCCTTACCGCCGTGGTTCGCCAGTGCGATCGCTGCCCGGAGATCCGCCTCGAAGTCGCGCGAGACGCACGGGCCTACCAGGGAGGGCGTGAGGTCGAACTCGAACGCGCGGCCCGATTGGTCGGCGAGAACGTAGTGGTCTTCTTCACCGTCAAGGACCGCAAGGTCAGCCGCATCACCTGGTGACAGCGACGGCTGGTACTTGCGGCGGGAGCATCGCGATCATGATCCAGCGACATCCCGCGTGCGGCTGGCTGCTCGCCGGGCTGCTCTACGGGGCGGCGGCCGGCAGCCCCCTGCTCGCCGAGGACACCGAGATCTACGTCGGGCTGGCCAGCACCCAGAGTGGCGCCCAGCCCAATGTCCTGTTCGTGATCGACACCTCGGGGAGCATGAACTCGAAGGTCACAATTACCGCGCCGACCCCAAGCTATGATCCCAGCGTGGTCTATCCCGGGCGCTGCCGGCGGGACCGCATCTACTGGAGCTCAAGTGGTGCCACTCCGAAGTGCAGCACCCGGCAGTACTTTCCCCGCAACAAGCTGCGCTGCTCGGCGGCGACCACAGCCCTGGACCTGAAGGATGCCGGCGTCGGGGTCGGCTTCTACCAGGATCGGGTGGCGCGCTGGTCGACCCGAGGTACGGACCGATGGCGTTCGCTGAGCACCAAGGCCCGCAATCCGCCCCACGTCGAGTGCAAGGCCGACAACGGCCGTCATGGTGAGACCGCCGGCGATGCGCGCACCTACATCAAGAACCAGCGCGGCCGCGATACCTACCCGTGGACCTCGAACCCGAGCCAGGGCATCAGCTGGAGCAGCACCGGGCGCTTCTACACCCTGTACAGTGGCAACTACCTGAACTTCATCAACAACAGCGGCGGCTCGACCACCACCACCCGCATCGCGCTGGTCAAGCAGGTGGTCAAGGACCTGGTCGACGCCAACAACGGGCTCAACGTCGGCCTGATGCGCTTCGACACCCGGTTCTACTGGCCGGGAGCCAATCGAGGCGGACCGGTCATCTATCCGATCACCGACATCGATCAGCCCGGCGTCAAGACTGCGGTGAAGTCGGCGGTCGACTCGCTTTCCGCCAGCGGCTGGACGCCGCTCGCCGAGACCATGTACGAGGCGCTGCGCTACTACCGCGGCGGGAAGGTCGTGTACGGCAAGTCGCCGAACGCCATCACCAGCGTCCCGAGCTCGCTCGACCCCTCTGACCCGAGCCGCTACGCATCACCGATCCAGTACGAGTGCCAGAAGAACTTCATCGTCTACCTGACCGACGGCGATCCGACCTACGACAGCGACGCCGATGCGCTGATCAACGCTGATCTTGCGGCCGCATCCGGGCTGACCCTTGGGGGCTGCAACTACTGGGCGGGGGATGACTGCCTCGACGAGCTCGCCGAGCTGCTCTACGAGAGCGACAACGCCACCGCCGCGCTTGGCAACGACCTTGCCAACAAGCAGAACGTGATCACCTACACGGTCGGTTTCGCCACCGACCAGGCGCTGCTCAACAGCGCCGCCAGCAAGGGCGGTGGCAAGTACTACGTGGCCAACGACGCCCTCGAGCTGAGCTCGGCGTTCACCCAGATCATCACCGAGATCCAGGCCGTCAACACCACCTTCACCGCACCGGCCGTCTCGGTCAACGCGTTCAACCGGGTCACCCACCGCAAGGAGCTCTACTTCACCCTCTTCAAGCCGGCAGCGACCCCGCACTGGAACGGCAACGTCAAGCGCTTCGAGCTCGACTACGTGCGCGACGGCAACGGCAATCCCGTGGACAGCAACGGCGATGGCATCCCGGATCCGCCCGAGATTCTCGACGTCAATGGCGTTCCCGCCGTCGATCCCAATACCGGCTTCTTCAAGGGCAGCGCGACCAGCTTCTGGACCCTGGCCGCCGACGCTCCCGATGGCGACGAGACCGCCAAGGGCGGTGCGGCGAGCAAGCTCCCCGATCCGCCGTCGACCCGCCGGGTCTACACCAACGTCGCTACCAGCCCCGATCTGTCCGATCCGAGCAACGCCTTGCACGAGAGCAACACGTTGATCACTGATGGCCTTCTCGAGCTGACCGGGGCGAGCGGCGAGCCGAGCCGCAACACCCTGCTGTCCTGGGCACGCGGGGTCGACGTCAACGACGAGGACCTCGATGGCTCGACCAGCGACGGACGGCGGGTGATGGGCGATCCGCTGCACTCCAAGCCGGTGCTGGTGACCTACGGGGGCACCGATGCGAGCCCCGACATCACGATGTTCGTGATCACCAACGACGGCTACCTGCACGCGATCGACGTCGACGACGGCACCGAGGTGTTCAGCTTCGTGCCCAAGGAACTGCTCGGCAAGCTCAAGGTCCTCTACCAGAACGTCGGTACCGGCAGCACCCACAACTACGGGCTCGACGGCGGCGTCGAGGTTTGGGTCAAGGATCACAACGGCAACGGCCAGATCGAGACCCCGGACAGCGACGGCAACACCGATCACGTCTATCTGTACTTCGGGCAGCGCCGTGGCGGTTCCAACTACTACGCGCTCGATGTCACCGACCGCAACGCCCCCAGGCTGCTCTGGCACATTCAAGGCGGACTCTCCAACGACGCCTTCGAGGAGCTTGGCCAGACTTGGTCACAGCCCAAGCACCACCGTATCAAGGTCAGATCGGGCCGCACGCTGGTCGGTCGCGACGTGCTGGTGTTCGCCGGCGGCTACGACACCCAGCAGGACACGGTCACCACTGCCACCGCCGACAGTGTCGGGCGGGCCGTATACATCGTCGATGCGCGCACCGGGAGCCTGCTCTGGTGGGCCGGCAAGGCCAACCGCGAGAGCCCGGAGAATCCCGTGCCAGATCTCGCGCTGGCGGCCATGGACTACAGCATTCCGTCGACCGTGCGGGTGCTCGACGTCAACACCGACGGCTATGCCGACCGGCTCTACGTCGGCGACATGGGTGGCCAGCTATGGCGCTTCGACATCGACAACGCGACGGTCGACACCCTCGCCAACCGGATCACCGGGGGTGTCATCGCCGAGCTGCAGAAGACCAGCTCGACGGCGATACCGGGCGCGGCCGACAATCGCCGGTTCTTCTATCCGCCGGACGTTGCCTACGTGAAGATTCCCGACGGACAGGACTTCCTCTCGATCGCGATCGGCTCGGGCTACCGGGCCCACCCGCTCGACAGGACCATCGAGGATCGCTTCTACATGATCAAGGACTACGACATCTACCAGCCACCGACCAGGGGCAACCCGCCGAGGATCACCTACACGCCGATCGACGAGTCGCGGCTCGTCGACCGCACCGAGCTCGGCGCCAGGGAGTTCCCCGGCTCGCGCGGGTGGTACATCAAGCTCAACGACCCCCGTACCAAGGCCTTCCAGGGCGAGAAGGTGCTCGCCGAGGCCCTGACCTTCTCCGGCACGCTGCTGTTCACGACCTTTACGCCGGTGAGCAGCGGCTCGACGAGCAGCTGCGCGCCGAGCCAGGGCGAGGGCAAGGCCTACGCGGTCGACCTGCTGACCGCCGATCCGGTCTACAACTACGACAATCTCGGCCCCGCGACCGCGCTGACGCGCACCGACCGAGCCCACACCCTGGTTCGCACTGGTCTGCCGCCCGAGGTCACGGTGCTCTTCCCCGGTCTCGCCGACGCCTCGCCGGTGGCCCTGGTCGGGGCCGAGAAGCTCGAGGTGGACTTCTCGCAGACCCCGGTGCCCACCTACTGGTATCCGGAGCAGAACTAAGCTGCCCGGTGCTGCCTGACGGCCCCCGGGGAGAGGGCGGTGGGTTGGGCACAGTCGTCGCCCAGCTGCTATGCTAAACGGCTGTTCGGCCGCGCGCTTCGGCGCGGCCGCGAGCAGGACCGATCTCATGAGC
>CAZRGU010000199.1:0-7079 GCA_964599705.1 uncultured Ectothiorhodospiraceae bacterium
CCCGATCCCGGGCAGAGCCCGGGCTACGGGGATGGCTGCCCGGTGCGGTCCCACGGCGGGCAGACCAGGGAAGCGCGCGACCCGCGCGCGTCGGGGCTATCAGCGCTGGCAGCGCGGGCAGAAGCAGGTGGCGCGCTGGGCGATGCGCTGCTCGCGCAGCGCCGCACCGCAGCGCCGGCAGGGCTCGCCGGCGCGCCCGTAGACGGCCAGGCGCTGGCGGAAGTAGCCGGGCTCACCGCTGCCGCGCAGGTAGTCGCGCAGGGTGGTGCCGCCCTCGCGCAGGGCCGCCTCGAGCACCGCGCGCAGCGCCGCGGCGAGGCGCTCGTAGCGCGCCGGCGCGATCCGACCGGCCGCCCGGCGCGGGTCGATGCCGGCCGCGAACAGCGCCTCGGCGGCGTAGATGTTGCCGACCCCGGCGACCGTGCGCGAGTCCATGAGGAAGGCCTTGACGGCGACCCGTCGCCCGCGCGCGCGCCGGGCCAGCCAGGCACCGTCGAAGCGCTCCTCGAGCGGCTCCGGGCCGAGCGCGGCGAGCAGCGGGTGGGCGAGCGGGTCGGCGCCGGTGAGCAGCATCAGCCCGAAGCGGCGCGGATCGTGGTAGCGCAGGGCGCGCCCGTCCTCGAGCAGCAGCTCGACGTGATCGTGGCGCCGGGGCGGCTCGCCGGCGGGGGCGACGCGCAGGCTTCCCGACATCCCCAGGTGCACGATCAGGGTCGACTCGCCCGCCCCGATCAGAAGGTACTTGGCACGGCGCCGGAAGGGGCCGAGGCGCGCCCCGGCCAGCCGCCCGGCGAGCCCGCGGGGCAGCGGCCGGCGCAGGCGCCGCTCACGCACCTGCACCGCGGCGACCCGGGTCCCGTCGATCATCTGCTCGAGGGCCCGCCGGGTGGTCTCGACCTCGGGCAGCTCGGGCACGCTCAGAGGCCGAGGAACTCGCAGATGGCGAGCGCCGCGGCGCGCCCCTCGGCGACCGCGGTGACCACCAGGTCGGAGCCGCGCACCATGTCGCCGCCGGCGAAGACCTTGGGATGGGTGGTCCGGAACGGGAAGCGGGCATCGGCGGGCGCGATCACCCGCCCGTCGCGCTCGGTCTCGATGCCGAAGTCGGCCAGCCACGGGCTCGGGCTGGGCCGGAAGCCGAAGGCGATCACCACCCGGTCGGCGGGCAGCACCTCCTCGCTGCCCGGGACCGGCTCGGGGCGGCGCCGGCCGCGCTCGTCGGGCTCCCCGAGGCGGGTCTCGATCAGCTTGACCCCCTCGACCCGGCGGCTGCCGACCAGCTCCACGGGCTGGCGGTTCCACAGGAAGCGCACCCCCTCCTCCTTGGCGTTGGCGACCTCGCGGCGCGAGCCGGGCATGTTGGCCTCGTCGCGCCGGTAGGCGCAGACCACGCTCGAGGCACCCTGGCGAATCGCGGTGCGCAGGCAGTCCATCGCCGTGTCGCCGCCGCCGAGCACCACCACCCGGCGCGCGCTCATGTCGACGTAGGCCTCGGGGTCGCGCTCGAGGCCGAGCAGGCGCTCGACGTTGGCCACCAGGTAGGGCAGCGCCTGGACCACCCCGGGCAGCGTCTCCCCGGGGAAGCCGCCGCGGATCGCGGCGTAGGCACCCATCCCCAGGAACACCGCGTCGTGGCCGTCGAGCAGCTCGCGAAACGGCAGGTCGCGCCCGACCTCGGTGTCGAGGCGGAACTCCACCCCCATGTCCTCGAGCACCGCCCGGCGGCGGCGCACCACCGCCTTCTCGAGCTTGAACGGCGGGATGCCGAAGGTCAGCAGGCCGCCGATCTCGGGGTGCCGGTCATAGACCACGGCGCTGACCCCGTGGCGGCTGAGCACGTCGGCACAGGCCAGCCCCGCGGGCCCCGCGCCGACCACCGCCACGCGGCGCCCGCTCGGGACCACGGCCGACAGGTCCGGGCGCCAGCCGAGCTTGATCGCCTCGTCGGTGATGTGCCGCTCGATGGCGCCGATGGTCACCGCCCCGAAGCCGTCCTCGAGCGTGCAGGCTCCCTCGCAGAGGCGGTCCTGCGGGCAGACCCGGCCGCAGATCTCGGGCAGCGAGTTGGTCTCGTGGCACAGCTCGACCGCCTCGAGCAGCCGCCCCTCGGCGATCAGCTTGAGCCAGCCGGGGATGTAGTTGTGGACCGGGCAGCGCCACTCGCAGTAGGGATTGCCGCAATCGAGGCAGCGCTCGGCCTGGGCGGCGGCGTCCTCCTCCCGGTAGTCGCCGTAGATCTCGCGGAAGTTGCGGATCCGCACCTCGACCGAGACCCGCCGCGGGTCCTGGCGAGGAACGTCGAGAAACTGGAAGAGGTTGCCCATCAGGCCGCCTCGCGCAGGGTCTCGAGCAGGCTCGAGAGCGCGCTCGCCTTCGGCTTGACCAGCCAGAAGCGGCTCAGCAGCTCGTCGAAGTCCTCGAGCACGCTGCGCCCCCAGGCGCTCGCCGTCTCGCCGACGAACTCCTCGATCAGGGCGAGCAGGCAGTTGGCGTGGGCCTCCATCTGCTCGGTGTGCAGCCGGTGGATGTCGATCAGCTCGTGGTTGTAGCGATCGAAGAAGGCGCGCTCGAGGTCGAGCACGAAGGCGAACCCGCCGGTCATCCCGGCCCCGAAGTTGAGCCCGGTTGCGCCGAGCACCGCGACCACCCCGCCGGTCATGTACTCGCAGCCGTGATCGCCGACCCCCTCGACCACCGCGATCGCCCCCGAGTTGCGCACCGCGAAGCGCTCGCCGGCCAGCCCGGCGGCGAACAGCCGCCCGCCGGTCGCCCCGTACAGGCAGGTGTTGCCGACGATCACCGCCTCGTTGCTGGCAAAGGCGCTCCCGGCAGGCGGGGCGATGACGATCTTGCCGCCGGCCATCCCCTTGCCGACGTAGTCGTTGGCGTCGCCCTCGAGGTAGAGGTGCAGCCCCCCCGCGTTCCAGGCCCCGAAGCTCTGCCCGGCGGTGCCGGTCAGGCGCACCACCAGCGGGGCACCCTCCATCCCCAGGTTGCCGTGGCGCCGGGCGATCTCGCCCGACAGCCGCGCCCCGATCGAGCGGTCGTCGTTGCGCACCCGGTAGGCGAGCCGGGCGCCGCGGCGGGACTCGATGGCCGGGGCCGCCTCGGCGACCATCCGCTCGGCGAGCGCCCCGCGGTCGAAGGGGCGGTTGCGATCGACGGTGCAGTGGTGCGGCTCGTCGCACGCCGCCGGGTGCTCGCCGATGATCGGGGTGAGGTCGATGCGCGCCTGGCGCTCGGTCTCGGGCTCGCGCGGCTCGAGCAGCCCGGTGCGGCCGATGATCTCGGCCAGCGAGCGCGCCCCGAGGCGGGCCAGCCACTCGCGCACGTCGCGGGCCAGGAAGCGGAAGTAGCGCTCGGCGCGCTCGACCGCGTCGGCCTTGAAGTGGCGCAGGCGCAGCAGGTTGCGCTGGGTGGCCACTCCGGTGGCGCAGTTGTTGAGGTGGCAGATGCGCAGGTACTTGCAGCCCATCGCGATCATCGGCGCGGTGCCGAAGGCGAACGACTCGGCCCCGAGGATCGCGGCCTTGATCACGTCGAGCCCGGTCTTGAGCCCGCCGTCGGCCTGCAGCCGCACCCGGTGGCGCAGCCCGCTGGCGCGCAGCACCTGGTGGGTCTCGGCGAGACCCAGCTCCCAGGGGCTGCCGGCGTAGCGGATCGAGGTCAGCGGGCTGGCCCCGGTGCCGCCGTCGTGCCCGGCGATGGTGATCAGATCGGCGTAGGCCTTGGCGACCCCGGCGGCGATCGTCCCGACCCCGGCCACCGAGACCAGCTTGACCGAGACCAGCGCCTCGGGGTTGACCTGCTTGAGGTCGAAGATGAGCTGGGCCAGATCCTCGATCGAGTAGATGTCGTGGTGGGGCGGCGGCGAGATCAGCGCCACCCCCGGGCGCGAGTAGCGCAGCCGGGCGATCATCCGGTTGACCTTGTGCCCGGGGAGCTGGCCGCCCTCGCCCGGCTTGGCGCCCTGGGCGATCTTGATCTGCAGCACCTCGGCGTTGACCAGGTAGTGGGGGGTGACCCCGAAGCGCCCCGAGGCGACCTGCTTGATGCGCGACATCCGCTCGGTCCCGTAGCGCGACGGGTCCTCGCCGCCCTCGCCCGAGTTGGAGCGAGCGCCGAGGCGGTTCATGGCCCGCGCCAGGGTCTCGTGGGCCTCGGGCGAGAGCGCCCCGAGCGACATCCCGGCGCTGTCGAAGCGGGCCAGGATGGCGCTCTCCGGCTCGACCTCCTCGAGCGGGATCGGGGCGGCGGCGAGGCGCGGCGCCAGCAGGTCGCGCAGGGTGCTCACCGGGCGGGCGTCGACCCGCTCGGCGAAGCGCCGGTAGCGGCCGTAGTCGCCGCTGGCCACCGCCTCCTGCAGCGCGGTGACGACATCGGGGTTGAAGGCGTGGTACTCGCCGCCGTGCACGTACCTGAACAGCCCGCCCGGCTCGGGCCGGCGATGGGGATTGAAGGCCTGCTCGGCGAGCGCCCGGCGATCGGCCTCCAGGTCGGCGAAGCCCATCCCCTGGATGCGGCTCGGCGTGCCGGTGAAGCACAGGTCGACGACCTCGCGGTGCAGGCCGACGATCTCGAAGAGCTGCGCCCCGCGGTAGCTGGTGATGGTCGAGATCCCCATCTTCGAGGTGATCTTGTAGAGCCCCTTGTTGAGCCCGGTGCGGTAGTTGACCCCGGCCTGGTGGGGCTCGAGCTCGGCGAGCTCGCCGCTGCGCACCATCTCCCCGAGCAGCTCGTAGGCGAGATAGGGGTAGACCGCGGTGGCCCCGTAGCCGATCAGCGCCGCGACCTGGTGGGGGTCGCGGGCGGTGGCGGTCTCGACCACGATGTTGGCGTCGCAGCGCAGCCCCTCGCGGACCAGCCGCTGGTGGACCGCGCCGGTGGCGAGCAGGGCGTGGACCGGCAGGCGCTCGCGGGCGACCGCCCGGTCGGAGAGCACCAGCACGGTCTTGCCCTCGCGCAGCGCGGCGACCGCCCGGGTGCAGAGGTCCTCGATGGCCTCGCGCAGGCCGACCTCGGCGGGGTAGTGGAGGTCGAGGCGGCGGTGGCCGAGGGCCGGCTGCCCGGCGGCCAGCAGCCGCTCGAACTTGGTCTCGGAGAGCACCGGCGAGCTGGCCACCAGCCGGGTGGCGAGCTCCTCGCGCTCCTCGAACGGGTTGCCCTCGGCGGCGAACGAGGTCTCGAGCGACATCACGATGTGCTCGCGCAGCGGGTCGATGGGCGGGTTGGTGACCTGCGCGAACTGCTGGCGGAAGCTCTCGTAGAGCGAGCGCACCCGGCGCGAGAGCACCGGCAGCGGGGTATCGTCGCCCATCGAGCCGACCGCCTCCTGGCCGCCCTCGGCGAGCGGGCGCAGGACCTGCTCGCGCTCCTCGCGCGAGACCTGGAAGAGCTTGCAGTAGACGGCCAGCTCCTCGCTGGCGAGCGGCCGGCTGCTCAGCGGCTCGCGCTCCAGGGTCGACTTGAGGCGGCGCTTGCGCGCCTTGAGCCAGCGCCGGTAGGGCTGGCGCGAGCGGAGCCGCTCGTCGATCGCTGCCGGCAGCAGCAGCTCGCCGGTGGCGGTGTCGGCCGCGATCATCTCGCCGGGGCGCAGCCGCCCCTTGGCGCGCACCGCCGCCGGCTCGTAGTCCCACACCCCGACCTCCGAGGCCAGGGTCAGGTGGCGGTCGGCGGTGAGCACGTAGCGGGCCGGGCGCAGCCCGTTGCGGTCCATCACGCAGGCCGCATGGCGCCCGTCGGTGAGCACGATCCCGGCCGGCCCGTCCCAGGGCTCCATGTGCTGGCGGTGGTACTCGTAGAAGGCGCGCAGGTCCGGGTCCATGGTGTCGACGTTCTGCCAGGCCGGGGGAACGAGCAGGCGCATGGCGCGGAACAGGTCCATGCCGCCGGCAAGGAGCGCCTCGAGCATGTTGTCGAGGCTCGCCGAGTCCGAGTCGCGGGAGTCGACCAGCGGCAGGGCATCGGCCAGATCGGGGAGCAGCGGCGAGGCGAGCTTGCGCTCGCGGGCTCGCGCCCAGTTGCGGTTGCCCTGGATGGTGTTGATCTCGCCGTTGTGGGCGAGGAAGCGCAGCGGCTGGGCAAGCCGCCAGCGCGGCCAGGTGTTGGTCGAGAAGCGCTGGTGGAAGATCGCCAGCGAGGCGCTGATCCGCGGGTCGCCGAGGTCCGGGTAGAAACGCGCCAGGTGGGCCGGGGTCACCAGGCCCTTGTAGGCGATCACCCGCGCCGAGAGGGTCGCGACGTGGAACTCCGGATGGCTGTCGCGCAGCGCCCGCTCGCTCCTGCGCCGGGCCATGAACAGGCGCCGCTCGAAGGCCTCGTCGTCCATCCCCTGCGGCGCGTTGGCGAACACCTGCTCGATGCGCGGCAGGCTGGCCAGGGCCTCGCTGCCACAGGCATCCGGATCGACCGGGACCTCGCGCCAGCCGGCGACCTCGATGCCCTCGGCGGCGAGCTCGGCGCCCAGGCGGGCCCGCTCGCGCTCGGCGCCGTCGCGCTCGAGAAAGACCATCCCCACCGCGTAGCGCTCGCCGAGCGCGATCCCGAGCTCCTCGGCCAGGGCCCGGAAGAACCCGTCGGGGCGCTTGATCAGCAGCCCGCAGCCGTCGCCGCTCTTGCCGTCGGCGGCCACCGCGCCGCGATGGGCGAGGCGCGCCAGCGAGCCGATCGCAGTGGCGACCAGCCAGTGGCTGGGCCGGTCGTCGATCTGCGCGATCAGCCCGAAGCCGCAGCTCGCGCGCTCGAAGACCGGCAGGTGGAGGCCCCCGGGGGGCCGTCGTGCTTCCCGTGCCACTCGCATACCCCCAAGTCCGCGCAGGGCGGCCGACGGCGGCAGGCCGACCCTCGCTGCGGCCCGCCGCGGCCCGCGCCCTCGCGCCGCGGGCCTCGGGCGCGCCCAGACTCGCGGCGGGGACGGCGTTCCGGGGCGAGATCCGTGCATCGGAAGCCGTCGGAAGAACGACCCGCGGAGCCGGCCGGCCCCGCGCCCCGGCGCATCTCCGTGCGCTCCGAGGGAAGGAGGCCGGCAGTATAGCCAAGCCGCCGCGCCGCTGTCATCGGCCGGCGAGCGGCCGCTCAGA
>CAZRGU010000200.1:0-7049 GCA_964599705.1 uncultured Ectothiorhodospiraceae bacterium
CCGCCCGAGCCGTCGATGCGGATCGTCGCCGACATCATCGGCTACACCGCCCGCCACATGCCGCGCTTCAACCCGATCTCGATCTCGGGCTACCACATGCAGGAGGCCGGTGCGACCTGCGTCCAGGAGCTCGCCTTCACCCTCGCCGACGGCCTCGAGTACGTGCGCGCGGCGCGCGCCAGCGGGCTCGAGGTCGATGCCTTCGCGCCGCGCCTGTCGTTCTTCTTCGCGATCGGCATGAGCTTCTTCATGGAGGTCGCCAAGCTGCGCGCCGCGCGCCTCCTGTGGGCCGAGCTGATGGCCGAGAAGTTCGCCCCGGCCGACCCGCGCTCGCTGATGCTGCGCACCCACTGCCAGACCTCGGGGGTCAGCCTGACCGGCCAGGACCCCTACAACAACGTGGTGCGCACCGCCATCGAGGCGCTCGCCGCGGTGCTCGGCGGCACCCAGTCGCTGCACACCAACGCCTTCGACGAGGCGCTCGCCCTGCCCAGCGAGCACTCGGCGCGCATCGCGCGCAACACCCAGCTCATCCTGCGCGAGGAGACCGGGATCACCCGGGTCGTCGACCCGCTGGCCGGCAGCTACTACCTGGAGCGGCTGACCGCCAGCCTGGCCGGCGAGGCGCGCGCGCTGATCGGCGAGGTCGAGGAGCTGGGCGGGATGACCCGCGCGGTGATCGCCGGGATGCCGAAGCTGCGCATCGAGGAGGCTGCCGCCCGGCGCCAGGCGCGCATCGACCGCGGCGAGGAGGTGATCGTCGGCGTCAACCGTTACCGGCCCGAGGAGGACACCGAGGTCGAGATCCTCTCGATCGACAACAGCGCGGTGCGCGAGGCCCAGATCCGGCGCCTCGAGCGGGTCCGCGCCGGGCGCGACGAGGGCGCCTGCCGCGCCGCGCTCGCCGCGCTGACCCGGGCCGCCGAGGGCTCGGGCCACGATCTGCTCGAGCGGGCCATCGACTGCGCCCGAGCGCGGGCCACCGTGGGCGAGATCTCGGACGCGCTCGAGCGGGTCTTCAGCCGCCACCGCGCGGTGGTGCGCTCGATCGCCGGGGTCTACGGCTCGGCCTACGCCGGCGACGAGGGCTTCGCGCGGATCCAGCGCGCGGTCGAGGCGTTTGCCGAGCGCGAGGGGCGCCGCCCGCGGATGCTGGTCGTCAAGCTCGGCCAGGACGGGCATGACCGCGGCGCCAAGGTGATCGCCACGGCGTTCGCCGATCTCGGCTTCGAGGTCGACATCGGGCCGCTCTTCCAGACCCCCGAGGAGGCGGCCCGCGAGGCCCTCGAGAACGACGTCCACGTGGTCGGGGTCTCCTCGCAGGCCGCCGGCCACCGCACCCTGGTCCCGCAGCTCATCGCGGCGCTGCGCGAGGCCGGCGCCGGCGACGTGCTGGTGGTGTGCGGGGGGATCATCCCGCCCCAGGACTACGAGGCGCTGCTCGCCGCCGGGGTGGCCGCGATCTACGGTCCGGGCACCAACATCCCGGTGGCCGCCGGCGAGGTCCTGGAGCTGATCGCGCGGCGCCGGGGACGGGCCTGAGCGCCGCCGGGGGAGGAGCGATGCAGGAGATCGTCGGCCGCCTCGAGCAGATCCGCGCCGCGGCCCGCCTCGGCGGCGGCCAGCGCCGCATCGACGCCCAGCACGCCAAGGGCAAGCTGACCGCCCGCGAGCGCCTCGAGCTGCTCTTCGACGAGGACAGCTTCGAGGAGTGGGACATGTTCGTCGAGCACCGCTGCCACGACTTCGGGATGGATGGCAAGACCATCCCCGGGGACGGCGTGGTGACCGGCTACGGGACCGTCAACGGGCGCCTGGTGTTCGCCTTCAGCCAGGACTTCACGGTCTTCGGGGGATCGCTCTCGGAGGCCCACGCCGAGAAGATCTGCAAGGTCATGGACCACGCGATGAAGGTCGGCGCGCCGATCGTCGGGATCAACGACTCGGGGGGGGCGCGGATCCAGGAGGGGGTGGCGTCGCTGGCCGGCTACGCCGACGTCTTCCAGCGCAACGTGCTCGCCTCCGGGGTGGTGCCCCAGGTCTCGATGATCATGGGGCCGTGCGCCGGCGGAGCGGTCTACTCGCCGGCGATGACCGACTTCATCTTCATGGTCAAGGACAGCTCCTACATGTTCGTGACCGGCCCCGAGGTGGTCAAGACGGTCACCCACGAGAGCGTCACCCACGAGGAGCTCGGCGGGGCGATGACCCACGCGACCCGCTCCGGGGTCGCCGACCGGGCCTTCGAGAACGACGTCGAGGCGCTGCTCATGCTGCGCCACTTCATCGACTACCTGCCGGCCAGCAACCGCGAGCGCGCGCCGGTGTGGCCGAGCACCGACCGCGCCGAGCGCAGCGTCCCGGCCCTCGACACCCTGGTCCCGGCCAGCCCCAACAAGCCCTACGACATGATGGAGCTGATCACCGCGGTGGTCGACGAGGGCGCCTTCTTCGAGCTCCAGCCCGACTACGCGCGCAACATCATCGTCGGCCTGGCGCGCATGGAGGGCTCGACGGTGGGGGTGGTGGCCAACCAGCCGATGGTGCTCGCCGGCTGCCTCGACATCGACTCCTCGAGGAAGGCGGCCCGCTTCGTGCGCTTCTGCGACTGCTTCAACATCCCGATCCTGACCTTCGTCGACGTGCCCGGCTTCCTCCCCGGCACCGCCCAGGAGTACGGCGGGATCATCAAGCACGGGGCCAAGCTGCTCTATGCCTTCGCCGAGTGCACCGTGCCCAAGGTCACCCTGATCACCCGCAAGGCCTACGGCGGGGCCTACGACGTGATGAGCTCCAAGCACCTGCGCGGCGACGTCAACCTGGCCTGGCCGAGCGCCGAGATCGCGGTGATGGGGCCGAAGGGGGCCGTCGAGATCATCTTCCGCCAGGACGCCGGCGACGAGGCCCGGATCGCGGCCCACACCGAGGAGTACCGGGCCAAGTTCGCCAACCCCTTCGTCGCCGGGCACCGCGGCTTCATCGACGACGTGATCCGCCCGCGCGAGACCCGCCAGCGGCTCTGCCGGGCGCTGGCCATGCTGCGCGACAAGCGCCTCGAGAACCCGTGGCGCAAGCACGGCAACATCCCCCTCTAGGAGGACCCGGCTTGCCCGCGATCCGCCCCCAGGTCACCACCGCTCCCCGAGCAGCAGCGGGCTTGCCCGCCGGCAGGACGGCGACGAGCCGATGTTCGAGAAGATCCTGATCGCCAACCGCGGCGAGATCGCCTGCCGGGTGATCCGCACCGCGCGGCGCATGGGCATCGCCACCGTGGCGGTGTGCTCGGAGGCCGACCAGGGGGCGCTGCACGTCGAGATGGCCGACGAGCGGGTCGCCATCGGGCCGGCGCCGGCCGCCGAGAGCTACCTGCGCGCCGAGCGGATCGTCGAGGCCTGCCGCGCGACCGGCGCCGAGGCGGTCCATCCCGGCTACGGCTTCCTGTCCGAGAACGCCGACTTTGCCGCCGCCCTGGCCGAGGCCGGGATCACCTTCATCGGCCCGGGCGGCGAGGCGATGCGGGCGATGGGCGACAAGATCGCCTCCAAGCGGATCGCGGCCGAGGCCGGGGTGAGCACCATCCCCGGCCACGCCGGGGTGATCGAGGATGCCGGGCACGCGCTGCGGGTGGCCGCCGAGATCGGCTACCCGGTGATGCTCAAGGCGAGCGCCGGGGGCGGCGGCAAGGGGATGCGCATCGCCCGCGACCAGGAGGAGTGCCGGCAGGGCTTCGCGCGGGCCACCAGCGAGGCGCTGTCGAGCTTCGGCGACGGCCGGATCCTGATCGAGAAGTTCATCGAGCGCCCGCGCCACATCGAGATCCAGGTGCTCGCCGACGGCCACGGCAACGTGCTCTACCTCGGCGAGCGCGAGTGCTCGGTGCAGCGCCGCCACCAGAAGGTCATCGAGGAGGCGCCCTCGCCGTTCCTCGACGCCGCGACCCGCCGGGCGATGGGCGAGCAGGCCTGCGCGCTGGCCCGCGCCGTGGGCTACCGCTCGGCCGGCACCGTGGAGTTCATCGCCGCCCCGGACCGCAGCTTCTACTTCCTGGAGATGAACACCCGGCTGCAGGTCGAGCACCCGGTCACCGAGATGGTCACCGGCCTCGACCTGGTCGAGTGGATGATCCGGATCGCGGCCGGCGAGGCGCTGCCCTTCGCCCAGGAGGAGGTGCGGGTGAGCGGCTGGGCGATCGAGGCGCGGGTCTACGCCGAGGACCCGACCCGCGGCTTCCTGCCCTCCACCGGGCGGCTGGTCCGCTACCGCGAGCCGAGCGCCAGCGAGCGGGTGCGGGTCGACTCGGGGGTCGCCGAGGGCGGCGAGATCTCGATGTTCTACGACCCGATGATCGCCAAGCTGATCGGCTACGGGCCGGACCGCGAGGCGGCGATCGCGACCCTGCGCGGGGCGCTGGATCGCTACCTGGTGCGCGGCGTGGCCCACAACATCGGCTTCCTGCGGGCGCTGCTCGGGCGGGCGAGCTTCTGCGCCGGCGATCTGCACACCGGCCTCATCGACCAGGAGTTCCCCGACGGCTACCGCGCCAGCGAGCTGCCCGCGGCGATGGTGACCCTGTTCGCGGTGGTGGCCGGGTTCTGCCACGACACCCTCGAGCGGCGCGCCGCGCGGATCAGCGGCCAGCTCGCCGGGCGGGCGCGGCGCCTCGACGGGCGCTGGGTGGCGCTGGTCGGAGACGAGCGTCGCGCCGTGCAGGTCAGGCGCGGGGAGGGCGGCTGCGAGGTCGAGGCCGAGGGCGGGGTCTGGCGCCTCGAGAGCGCCTGGGTGCCCGGCGAGGCGCTCCTCGAGGTGGCGGTCAACGATGCGCCCCTGGCCTTCCAGGTCGAGCCCGAGGGGCCGGCGCTGCGCCTCCACCACGGCGGCTACCAGGCCCGGGTGCTGGTACTCACCGAGCGCGGCGCCGAGCTCCACGCGCTGATGCCGGCCAAGGCGCCTCCCGACACCTCGCGCTTCCTGCTCTCGCCGATGCCCGGGCTGCTCTCGGCGGTGCTGGTGGCCCCGGGCGACCCGGTCCAGACCGGCCAGGACCTGGCGATCGTCGAGGCGATGAAGATGGAGAACGTGCTGCGCGCCGAGCGCGACGGCACGGTCGCCGCGGTGCTCGCCGAGCCCGGCGCCAGCCTCACCGTGGACCAGCCGATCCTCGAGTTCCGGTGAGCGCCGGCGGGCGTCTCCGGCGCTCGCTCATGCTCCGCGGGGCGGGGGGAGGCGCCTCGCCTGCGTGGCCGCGGTCGCTCCGCGCCCTGCCCCACTCCTCAACCCGGCTTGCCACGGCGCCGTGGGGGGCATTGCCCGCCGCGCATCGGTGAGCGATGCGGGCTGGCCCGGATAGCGCAGCGATGCGCGAAGCGAGGGTACCGAGACGCCCCTGTGGCGGGGCGCACGGACCGGAAGGCGGCGAAGGGGTAGCCGGCACCACGTCGAGCCGGCTGGAGGGAGCACGTCCCGTCAGGGCGAGTGGATCGGCGGCCGCAGCCGTGGATTGGTGAGAGATGCGGGCCAGGGGAGCAAGCCATGCGCGCTAGCGAGCTCGAGGCGCTCGCCGCCGGGGTGCTGGGCGGTGAGCGCCGGGCGCTGGCCCGCGCCCTGACCCTGGTCGAGTCGACCCGCGCCGATCACCGTGAGGCCGCCGAGCGGCTCCTCGAGCGCCTCGCCGGGAGCGGCACCGAGAGCCTGCGGATCGCCATCTCGGGGGCCCCGGGGGCCGGCAAGTCGACCCTGATCGAGACGCTCGGGCGCTGGGCGACCGGGCGCGGGCACCGGGTCGCGGTGCTCACCGTCGACCCGAGCTCGACGCTGAGCGGCGGGGCGATCCTCGGCGACAAGACGCGGATGAGCGAGCTGGCCCGCGACCCGCGGGCCTTCATCCGCCCGAGCGCGGCCGGGGGCAGCCACGGCGGGGTGGCGCGGCGCACCCGCGAGTCGATCCGGGTCTGCGAGGCGGCCGGCTACGACTGGGTGCTGGTCGAGACCGTGGGGGTCGGCCAGGCCGAGACCGCGGTGGCCGAGATGACCGATCTCTTCGTGCTGGTGCTGCTGCCCGGCGGCGGCGACGAGCTGCAGGGAATCAAGCGCGGGATCGTCGAGCTCGCCGACCTGGTGGTGGTCAACAAGGCCGATGGCGAGCTCGCCGCGACCGCCGAGCGCACCGCGCTCGAGTACCGCAGCGCGCTGCGCCTGCTGCGCCCCCGCACCCCGAGCTGGAGCGTCGAGGTGCGGGCCTGCTCGGCGCTGACCGGGACCGGGATCGAGGCGATCGGCGAGACCCTGGAGCGCTACCGGGCGGCGCTGGCGGCGAGCGGCGAGCTCGCGGCACGGCGCGCCGAGCAGGCCCGGCGCTGGTTCCGCGCCGAGCTCGCCGCCGCGCTGCTCGAGGCGCTGCGCGGGCGCGCCGGCTTGGCCAGCACGCTCGAGGCCCTCGAGGCGGCGGTGGCGGCGGGGAGCATGACCCCCGGGGCGGCGGTGCGCGCCGCGCTGCGCGAGGCGTTCACCGAGGCCGCCGGCCCCGGCAAGGAGGAGGGAGCGGAGCGATGATCGAGCGACTCAACCACGTGGCGCTGGTGGTCCCGGATCTCGAGGCGGCGGCGGCCCGTTACCGTGAGCTGCTCGGCGCCGAGGTCTCGGCACCCGAGGAGCTGCCCGAGCACGGCGTGCGGGTGGTCTTCGTGGAGCTCGCCAACAGCCGCATCGAGCTGCTGGCCCCGCTCGGCGAGGGCTCGCCGGTGGCCCGCTTCCTGGCGCGCAGCCCGGGCGGCGGGATGCACCACCTGTGCTACGAGGTCGCCGACATCGGCGCGGCCCGCGACCGCCTGGTGGCGGCCGGCGCCCGGGTCCTCGGCGACGGCGAGCCGCGCCCCGGTGCCCACGGCCGCCCGGTGCTGTTCCTGCACCCGGGCGACTTCGACGGCACCCTGATCGAGCTCGAGGAGGTCACCCCCCCGCCGGCCGGGGGCCGGTAGCGAGGCGGCCGGCGCGCAGCGGGCCGTGCCAGGGAAGGCACGGTGCGCGGTGGCTGCGCGGGCCACCCGCCCTCG
>CAZRGU010000201.1:0-3296 GCA_964599705.1 uncultured Ectothiorhodospiraceae bacterium
GCAGCAGCCCGGCGAAGGGCAGCAGGTCGCGCAGCGAACGGGTGATCCAGGCCACCGCGACGAGGTAGAGGAGCGCGGCTCCGGCGAGCAGCGCCACGGCCAGCGCCGGCTCGCTCCAGGCGAGGGCCACCAGCCCCGCGAGGAGCGCCAGCGAGAGCAGGTAGGCGCCGAGGTAGCGGGCCCGGCGCACCAGCAGGTAGTCGGCGAACAGCACCCCGCGCCCGATCAGCCAGCGGGCCTGGGCGGCGAGCGAGCGGCGCTGCAGGTAGCGCACCCGCAGGGCGCGCACCCGGTGGATCGGCCTGCCCTGCCCGAGCACGATGCGCTCGAAGAGCCTGGCGTCGTCGTTGACGGTGGCGTCCTTGCGCTCCGGGAGCGCGGTGAGGAAGGTCTCGCGGTCGATGAACAGGGCGGCGCTGCCCTTCGGGACCGCGAAGAAGTTCTCCGCGCCGAGGGTGATCACCGGCTCGCGCTGGGGATAGTGGGGGCGGTAGTAGAGGCGGCGCAGCGCCAGGTAGAGACGGTCCACCAGGGACTCGCGGGCCCCCTCCTCGTCTCCGTAGTCCCCCGCGTAGCAGATCTCCAGTCCCAGCCGCTGGTAGCTGGCGAGCAGGTCCGGGGCGGCAATCACCCGGCAGTCGATGAACAGCAGCCGCTCGCTGCGCGCCGCCCGGGCCCCGGTCTCGCGGGCGACGATCCGCCCGCGGTTGCGCTCGAGGCGGATCAGGCGCACCGGGTAGCGTTCGGCGATCGCCGCGCTGGCATCCCGCGAGCCGTCGTCGACCACGATCACCTCGTAGTCGCGCCCGAGCTCGAAGCCGCGCTGGGCGGTGATCGCATCCAGGCACGCGGCGAGCGTCTCCTCGCCGTTGAAGACCGGGATGATGACGCTGAGCACCAGCCGGCCGGGCTCAGGCATAGGCGAGGAGGTGCTCGCAGATCCGCTCGACCGGCGAGTGCGCGGTCTCGATCGGCGCCCGCCGGTAGCGGGGGTAGTCGCGGGCGAAGCGCTCGAACACCTCGGGACGGTACTCGCTGAGCAGCGCGTTCTCGCCGAGCCCCTCGCGGCGCTCGCTGGTGCGGCGCAGCAGCAGGCACGGCTTGCCGAGGTAGAAGCACTCCTCCTGGTTGCTGCCGCCGTCGCTGACCACGAACTCGGCGGCCGAGATCAGGCGGATGAAGTCGAGGAAGTCGTAGCGCGGGCGCAGCTCGATGCGCGGGTGGCGCTCGAGGCGGGCGCGCAGCCCCCAGCGCTCGAGGCGGCTGCGGGTGATCGGGTGGAGGATGAACAGGCAGCGCATCCGCGCGGCGAGCCGCTCGATCAGGGCCAGGTTGCGCTCCAGCACCTCCTTCCTGTAGAGGTTCTCGAAGCGGTGGGTGGTCACCACGCAGAACGGCTCCGCGGGGACCTCGACCCGGGCCTCGGCGAAGCGGGTGCGGATGTGGCGCAGCGCATCGAGCAGGGTGTTGTAGCCGGTATCGACCTTCTCGCCGCGGTAGCCGCGCAGGTTCTCCAGCGCCCAGCGCCCGGGGCAGTAGTAGACCTGGGCGAGGCGGAAGGTGAGCAGCCGGGTCAGCTCCTCGGGGAACGGGTGGAAGAGGTGGAAGGAACGCAGCCCGGCCTCGACGTGGCCGACGGTCAGCCCCGCGAGGCGCCCCATCAGGGCGCCGAGCAGGGTCGAGAAGGTGTCGCCGTGGACCAGCACGATGCCGCGCCGATCGCCGCCGAAGATCGCCCGCCGGCGGGCCACGCTGGCGGCCAGCGCGCGGGCCATCCACAGCGCCATCGCCGGCAGCGAGACCACGTCGCGCCCGGCGTGGAGGACCACGTCGGGCGCCTTGAGCGAGAAGTTCTCGCGCAGGTCGTCCATGGTCTCGCGGTGCTGGCCGGTGAGGATGAAGTTGTAGGGGATCGAGCGCTCCTGCAGGGCGCGCATCAGCGGCGCCATCTTGACGAGCTGCGCCTTGGTGCCGATCACTGCGTGTATCACGTCGTCGCGCTCGCCGGGCCGCCGCTGAGTGGGCTCCGCCGGGGCGAGGCCGCCGGCCGCCACCCCGCCCGGAGACGCGCGCCGGCCCGCATCGCTCACCGATTCACGGCTGCGCCCGTCGATCCGCTCGCCCTGGCGGGACGTGCTCCCTCCAGCCGGCTCGACGTAGTGTCGGCCACGCCCCGGACCTTTTCCAGCCACCGCCTGCCCCGGACCCGGGTCGCTCCCCGATCCGCGCCCGCACGGACCGCACGGCGCTGGCGGCCGCCCGTCCCTGCCCGGGCCTCGCGCCCCGGCACGGCCCCCCCGGCCCTGGCTCGCGCCGCCGGCCCGGTCAACGCACCGTGGCGCTGAGCGCCACCGCCCGCCGGGCGCTCGCCGGGGCAGGGCTGGCCGTCTTCCTGGCCTGGGCCGGCTACGTGATCGCCGGCGACCGCAGCGGGCTGGCCGCGCTGGCCGGCGCCGGCTGGGCCGATCTGGCCGCCCTCGCCGCCCTCAACCTGCTCTTCCTGGTCACCAACGGCGTCTACCTGCGCCGGGTGATGGCGAGCTTCGAGGTCCGCCTGTCGCTCGCCGAGGCCCTGCACCTGAGCGTCACCACCACGGCGCTGAACAGCTTCCTGCCCCTGACCACCGGGGTCGCGCTGCGCGCCCTCTACCTCAAGCGCGCCCACGGCTTCGCGCTGAGCCGCTTCCTGGGCATGCTCGCCGGCACCTACGTGCTCAACTACCTGGTGGTGTTCCTCGCCGGGGTGCTGGCCACCGCCTACCTCTACCTGCGCTGGGGGCTGGCCAGCCCGCTGCTCGGCGCGGTACTGGCCGCCGGGCTGGCAGCGTGCACGGCGCTCGCCTTCTTCCCGCGCTGGGTGCCGCGGCTTCCCGGGGCGGCCGGCGAGCGCCTCGCCCGGGTGGTGGCGAGCTGGGCGGTGATCTCGCGCGACCACCGGCTGGCCCGCGACATCAGCGCGCTGGTGATCGTCAACCTGGCGACCACGGCGGCCCTGCTCGGCGCCGCGCTCGGCGCGCTCGGGGTCGCGACCCCGTTCCCGGCGCTGCTCTACGTGGCCACCGTCACCAGCCTCGGCCTGTTCATCAAGATCACCCCCGGCAACGTCGGGGTGACCGAGGCGCTGATGGTGCTCGGCGGCGCCACCCTGCAGCTCCCGGTGACCCAGACCCTGCTCGCCGCGCTGATGGTCCGGGTCACCCTCTACCTGGTGCTCGCGGCCCTCTTCCCGTGGTCGATGCGGGCGCTGTTCCGCGACGGCTGGCGGGCGGCGCTGCGCGAGAGCCGCGAGGGCTGAG
>CAZRGU010000201.1:3396-7038 GCA_964599705.1 uncultured Ectothiorhodospiraceae bacterium
CCGCGCGCCGAGCGAGCGGCGCAGCACCGCGAGCAGCTCGGCAGCCCCCGGCGTCGGGTGGAAGCCGACCTCGCCGCCCTGGGGGTGGCGCTCGAGGGCGGCCGGGTCGCGCCCGAGCAGCTCGCAGATCAGATCCCCGGCGAGCGCCAGGTTGGCGCAGCGGATGGCGGCCAGCGACTCGTCGCCGCGCAGCGCCAGCACCCGCTGGGCGGCGACCGCCCCGCCGTCGACCGACTCGTCGAGGTGCAGGATCGAGACCCCGATGCGCCCGAGATCCCCGCGCAGGTAGGCCCACAGCTCGGAGTGGACGTTGCGGTAGGCGGGCACGATGCCGGTGTGGATGTTGAGGATCAGCCCCTCGAGGGCCGCGATCAGCGGGGCGCGCAGCAGCGAGGTGCCGTAGACCACCAGCACCTCGGGGCGCAGCCGCTCGAGCAGCGCCCGGCAGGCCGGCTCGTTGACGTCGTCGACCGCGAGGCGCTCGCCGGCGGCCGGGTACTCGCCGGTGTCCAGCGCGCGGCGCACGAAGCGCCGGGTGTGCGCCCCCTGCCAGCGCCCGTAGAGGGCCAGCGCGAGCAGGTCGGCGGCCGCCCTCGGGACCTGCCACCAGCGCAGCTTGCGGCGCAGCCGGGCGAGCTTGCGCCGTCGGGCGCTGCGCCCCGACTCGAGGATCAGGGCGGCGAGCGGCACGGTCGCGGCGATCCGGTGGGCGAGGTAGAGCCCCTCCCAGCCGCGCCGGCAGGCGAGCGCCACCCTCACCGCTCTGCCTCCTCCAGCCCGGCCAGGGTCACCGGCCGGTAGCCGAGCCCGCGGGCCGCCTCGACGAGCCGCTCGAGCAGCCCCAGGCCGCGGCCCCCGGCGAGGTGGGGGTGGTCGTAGAGCATCGCCCGGCGCTTGCCGGCAAGGGCCGCGCGAAAGGCCGTGACCGCGGCGGCCGGGTCGCGGCCGAGGGCGAGCTGGTGCTCGATGAAGCCGACCCCGCCGGGCTCGCCGAGGACGTTGGTCGGCCAGTCGCGGAGCCGCCCGCCGGCCAGCGCCAGCGGCCCCTCGAGCTCGAGGCCGTGACGATCGGCGAGCAGCGCGAAGCCCTCCTCGGCCAGCACCTCGGGCAGCCCCGGCGGCGAGACCCAGCCCGGCGAGGCGAACGAGCGCACCGCACCGGCCCCGGCCCGGGCCAGCTCGGCGAGCCCCCAGCGCACCTCGGCGCGCAGCCGCTCGCCTCCCCAGCCAAGCGCGCAGCGCATCCACTCGCCGTGGTTGCGCCCGCCGTGCAGGCCCACCTCGTGGCCCTCGGCGGCGGCCCGGCGAACCACCCCGGGCGCCCCCCGCCCGACCCAGGGGTTGGCCACCAGGGTGCGCAGGTAGCCGGCCGTGCCGAGCTTGGCGAGGTTGGAGAGCTTGGCGGCCGGTGGCGCCGCGGGCCGCCGGCCGGCCAGCGCCGCCAGCGCATGGCGGCGCGAGACCGCGCGGCCCATGTTGAAGAACAGGGTCAGCGGCAGCTCGAGACGCGCGGCCAGGTCGAGCAGCGCCGGCAGCCCCTGGCGGGCGCAGCGGCAGGTGTCGACGTCGAAGCGGAAGCAGATCCGCAGGCCGTCAGCCGGCATCGCTCATCGGCCCTGGCACCGGCGGTCCCGGCGGCCCGAGAGTACGCGCCGCGGCGCGCGCCGATCAAACGGCGAACGCCGAGATCGCCGATAATGCGGCGCCGCCGGAGAGGCGGCCGCCTGGAGCCGGGAACGCAGCGTGAACGAGGTCCGCAACTTCTGCATCATCGCCCACATCGACCACGGCAAGTCGACCCTGGCCGATCGGCTCATCCAGGCCTGCGGCGCGGTCGCCGCCCGCGAGTTCCGCGACCAGGTGCTCGACGACATGGACATCGAGCGCGAGCGCGGGATCACCATCAAGAGCAACTCGGTGACCCTCGAGCACCGGGCCCGCGACGGGCGCAGCTACCGGCTCAACCTGATCGACACCCCCGGGCACGTCGACTTCTCCCACGAGGTGCGCCGCTCGCTGATGGCCTGCGACGGGGCGCTGCTGGTCGTCGACGCCACCCAGGGGGTCGAGGCCCAGACCGTGGCCAACCTCTACCTGGCCCTCGAGCACGACCTCGAGCTGCTCCCGGTGATCAACAAGATCGACCTGCCGGCGGCCGACATCGAGCGGGTGCGCGAGGAGATCGACGCCGACCTGGGGCTCGACCCGTTCGCCGCGATCCCGGTCTCGGCCAAGACCGGCGCCGGGATCGAGGAGCTGCTCGAGGGCATCGTCACCCGCCTGCCGCCGCCCAGCGGCGACCCGGAGGCGCCCCTGCGGGCGCTGGTCTTCGATGCCCGCTACGATCCCTACCGCGGCGTGGTGCTCGCCTGCCGGGTGCGCGACGGGGCGCTGCGCGCCGGGCAGCGGGTGCGCTTCATGCACACCGGCCACGAGTACGAGGTCCACGAGGTCGGCTGCCACCGGCTGCACCGCGAGCCCCTGGCGGAGCTCGCCTGCGGCGCGGTCGGCTACGTGATCACCGGCATCAAGACCGTGCGCGAGGTCAGCATCGGCGACACCCTGACGCTCGCCGAGCATCCGGCGGCCGAGCCGCTGGCCGGCTACCGTCCGGCCAAGCCGGTGGTCTTCTCCTCGATCTACCCGATGTCGCGCGACGACTACGAGAGCCTGGCCACCGCGCTCGAGAAGCTCGCTCTCAACGACGCCGCGCTGGTCTACCAGAAGGACACCTCGGCGGCGCTCGGCCTGGGCTTTCGCTGCGGCTTCCTCGGGCTGCTCCACCTCGACGTGGTCCAGGAGCGGCTCAAGCGCGAGTTCGATCTGGCCCTGATCCTGTCGGCCCCCTCGGTGCTCTACCGGGTGCAGCTGCGCGACGGGCGCACCATCGAGGTCGACAACCCCGGCCACTGGCCCGACCCGGCGACCATCGAGCGGGTCGAGGAGCCCTACATCCGCGCCTCGATCCTGGTCCCCGACAAGCACCTCGGCGCGGCCCTCGAGCTGTGCCGCCAGCACCGCGCGGCGAGCATCCACACCCAGTACCTGGCCAAGGGGCGGCTCGAGATCCGCGCCGAGATGCCGCTCGCCGAGGTGCTGTTCGAGTTCTACGACCGCTTGAAGTCGGTGACCCGCGGCTACGGCTCGTTCGACTACGAGCCGCTCGACTACCGCCCGGGCGAGATCGTGCGGGTCGACATCCTGGTCCACCACGAGCGGGTCGACGCGCTGGCCTTCCTGAGCCACGTCGACAAGGCCCGGGCCCGCGCCCTGCACTACTGCGAGCAGCTCGCCCGCACCATCCCCCGCCACCAGTTCAAGATCCCGGTCCAGGGGGCGATCGGCGGCAACGTCATCTCGCGGGCCACCATCAACGCCTTCCGCAAGGACGTCACCGCCAAGTGCTACGGCGGCGACGTGACCCGCAAGCGCAAGCTCCTCGAGCGCCAGCGCCGCGGCAAGGCGCGGATGAAGCGGGTCGGCTCGGTCGAGATCCCGCAGGAGGCCTTCGTGGCGGTGCTGCGCGCCGACCGCGAGCCCTAGCCCGGATATCTCACCGATGCGCGAAGCGAGGGTGCCGAGACGCTGTCCTGGCGCCCTCGCTTCGCGTATCGGTGAGCGATGCGGGCCAGCCGGCGCGGT
>CAZRGU010000202.1:0-6983 GCA_964599705.1 uncultured Ectothiorhodospiraceae bacterium
CTCAGCCGCCGAGGAACAGGCGGCCGACGTCGGGGTTGTCGAGCAGCTCCTCGCCGCGCCCGGCGATCGCCAGCGAGCCCGAGACCAGCACGTAGCCGATGTCGGCGAACTCGAGGCCCCGCTTGGCGTTCTGCTCGACCATGACGATGGTCTTGCCCTCGCTGTGCTGGAGGTCATCGAGGATCTCGAAGACCATGTCGATGAAGCGCGGCTCGAGCCCGATCGAGGGCTCGTCGACGAGCAGCACCTCGGGCTGCATCACCAGGGCGCGCGAGATCTCGAGCAGGCGCCGCTCGCCGCCCGAGAGCACGCCGGCCGGATGGCTGCGGCGCTGGGCGAGGCGCGGGTACTTCTGGAAGATCCGCTCGGCGGCCTCGTGGGCCTCGGCCGGCGAGTCCATCAGGTAGCCGCCCATCCACAGGTTCTCCTCGACGCTCATCGCCGGGAAGACCGACTTGTCCTGGAGGATGTAGGCGACCCCGGCCTGCTTGAGCTTCTGGCTCGAGCTCAGATGGGTCACGTCCCGGCCGCCGACCGTGATCCGCCCGCTGTAGATCTGGGTGAAGCCGAAGATCGAGTGCAGGATGGTCGACTTGCCGGCCCCGTTCGGGCCGATCAGGCACAGCGACTGGCCGCGCCCGACGCGCAGGTCGAAGCCGTGCAGGATCTCCATCTTGCCGTAGCCGGCGCGCAGCGCGTCGATGGCCACGAACGGCTCCAGCCCCGAGATCGCGGCCAGCCGCTCGGTGTCGAGGCCGCGCTGGGCGAGCCGCTCGGCCTCGCGCTGGACCTGGTCGACCGAGATGACCGTGTCGACATCGCCGGTGTGGTAGCCGGTCGAGCGCCGGCGCTGGCCGCCGTTGCCGCTCATCAGTGGGCCCCCAGGTAGGCGTCGATCACCCGCTGGTCGTTCTGGATCCGCTCGGGCGGGCCGGCGGCGAGCAGCTCGCCGTGGGCCAGGCAGTAGATGTGCTCGGCAAGATTCATGATCACCCGCATGTTGTGCTCGATCACGAACAGGGTCACCCCCATCTCCTCGTTGGCCCGGCGCAGCCGGTCGATGAGGCCGTTGATCAGGGTCGGGTTGATGCCCGCGGTCGGCTCGTCGAGGAGCAGCGCCTTGGGCTCGTTCATCAGCGCCATGGCGAACTCGAGCAGCTTCTGCTGGCCGAAGGACAGGTCCCCGGAGAGCAGCTTGCGCTTGGAGTACAGGCCGACGAAGTCGAGCAGCGCCTCGGCGCGCTCGGTGAGCTCGGCCGGGTAGGCGCCGAACATGTGCACCCAGCTCGCGTCGCGCTGCGGGGCCGAGATCAGCATGTTCTGCACGCAGTCCATGCGGGTGAAGATCCGGGTCTGCTGAAAGGTGCGCAGCAGCCCGAGGCGGGCGATGTGACCGACGTTGAAGCGCGAGATCTCCTGGCCCTCGAAGACGATGCTGCCGGAATCGATCGGGTGGGTCCCGGCGATGCAGTTGAACAGCGTGGTCTTGCCCGAGCCGTTGGGGCCGATCAGGCCGGTGATCGAGCCGCGCTCGACCGACAGGCTGATGTCGTGGTTGGCGATCACCCCGCCGAACGCCTTGCTGACCCCGCGCACGTCGATGATCGCACTCATCGGGCCGCCTCCTCGCCGCCGCTCCCGCGCTCCTCGACCGCGATCCCGAAGCGCTCCGGCCAGCGTTCCATCATCCAGCCCATGATCCCCTGCTGGAAGTAGACGATGTTGACCACGATCAGGAAGCCGAGCGCGACCCACTGCCAGCCGAGCAGGTAGGTCCAGGTGAGCTCCTTGATGACCTGGAACAGGGTCGCGCCGATCACCGGCCCCCACAGCGTCCCCTTGCCGCCGAGCAGCACCATGGCGACCATGAAGATGCCGAAGGTCACGGTCGGGAAGGCGACCTCGAGCGGCTCGATGAAGCCGATCATGTTGCCGAAGATCGCGCCGCTGATGCCGAGGAAGAAGGCCGCGATGCACCAGCCGGCGACCTTGTGGCGCAGGGTCGGAATGCCCATCGCGTCGGCCTTGTCCTCGTCGTCGCGGATCGCGTTGATGGCGAGCTTGAAGCGCCCCGAGTACAGCCAGCGCAGGAAGGCGAAGCAGGCCACTGCGAGCACGAAGCACAGGTAGTAGAACAGCAGCGAGCGCTGGTCGGGCGGGCCCGGGTAGACCGGCATCGAGATCCCGCCGCCGCCGCCGATGTACTGCCAGGCCCCGAACAGCTCGCCGGCGGCCAGCGGCACGCCGAGAGTGCCGATCGCGAAGTAGGGGCCGCGCAGCCCGAACAGCAGCGCGCCGAGCAGCGCGGCGAGCACCACCGCGACCACCGCCGCCGCGATCAGGCCGAGGATCAGCCCGCTGAAGTACTGGGTGGCGGTGAACTCGACCTTGATGGCGCCGAACGCCGAGGTGTACTCGCCGACGTCGTAGAACATCGCGATCTGGACCACCGCGCTGGCATACATCCCGGCGCCGAAGAAGAAGATGTTGCCGAGCGAGTTGTAGCCGGTCTGGCCGCCGAGGATGTCCCAGGTCAGCGCGAACAGGATCATCACCCACAGCATCGCGGCCTGGAATGAGTAGTTCGGAAAGACCAGCGGGGCGAGGATGCCGGCGGCGAGGATCAGCGCGTAGAGCAGTCCCTGCTTGGCGCTCATCGCGGTCTACTCCAGCGCCTCGCGGCGTCGCGCGTGCTGGTACTCGCGCCACAGCAGCACGGCGAGCAGCATCGCCAGGACCGAGGCGATCTGGAACTCGGCGCCGAGGGCGAAGGCGGCGAACTGCTCGAGCGCGCCGATGCCGAGCGCCGCTGCGATCACCCCGGGTAGGTTGCCGAGCCCGGCGGCGGTTACGATCACGAACGAGCGCAGCGAGTAGGTCATCCCGTAGTAGGGCTGGATGACCCAGATCATCGCCACCAGCACCCCGGCGGCCCCGCAGATCGCGGCGTTGAGCGCGAAGGTGAAGGCGTAGACGCGGTCGGTGTCGACGCCGAGCACGCGGGCTGCGCGCGCATCCTGGGCGGTGGCGCGGATCGCCTGGCCCATCCGCGAGCGCTTCATGAACAGCACCACGCAGGCGGCGAGCAGGGCTGCGAAGGCGAGCGCCACCAGCTTGACCTCGGCGATCGTCACCGCCCCGTCGAACAGCATCAGGGTCTTGAGACCGGACTCCGCGGTCTGCACCTCGGAGCCGAAGATCAGGTTGAGGACCTGCTGGATGAGCAGCGCCAGCCCGAAGGTGGCGAGCAGTGAGGTGAACAGGTCACGGCCGATCACCCGGCGGATGATCGCCACGTAGCACAGCCAGCCGAGGGCGAACATCACCACGGCCGCGATCGGCAGCCCGAAGATCGGGTGGATGCCCTGCTTGGAGAGCCAGAAGGCCATGTAGCCACCCATGATCACGAAGTCGCCCTGGGCCAGGTTCTTGACGTTCATCACCCCCCAGACCAGGGCCAGCCCGTAGGCGGCGAGCGCGAAGATCGCCCCGATCATCAACCCGTCGAGCAGCAGCTGGATGTTGAGCAGCGGGGCCTGAAAGAGCAGCAGCAGGTTGGCCTTGACCATGTTCGTCCCCGGTGTGGGCCGCGCCCGCGCCGGGCGGCGCGGGCGCGGGCGCGGCGAGACCCTACTTGGGCTGGCGCGGGTACTGGATCTTGCCGGTGGCCCACTTGGTGGGCGCCACGACGACGAACTTGCCGTCCTGGATCTGGCGCAGGACCATCGGCTTGGCGACGTTGTTGCCGGCCTCGGAGAAGCGGATGTCGCCGTAGAAGGTCTTGAGGTTGGTGGCGGCGAGCGCATCACGCAGCTTCTCGGTGTCGAAGGAGTTGGCCCGCTCGAAGGCGTCCTTCCAGACCATCACCGCCGCCGAGGCCTGGGCGGCCTGGTAGGGGACGTTCTTGTAGCCGGCGTAGGTCTTCTTGAACAGCCGGTCGTAGTCGGCCGCGCTGCCGAACAGCGGGTCGCTGTAGCTCAGGGTCTCGGCCCACTGGGTCGGGCACAGGAAGCCGTTCACCGCGCCGCCGAACTTGGCGACGATCTTGGCCGCCTCGCAGTGGGTCACCGCGACCAGCGGGGTGTTGATCTTCAGCTCCTTGATCTGGCGGGCTGCGGTCGCCGCCCCCTTGGAGTGCCCGGAGACGACCAGCAGGTCGGGGCGCAGGGCGCGGACCTTGGTCAGGGTCGCCGACATGTCGGACAGGTCGCGGGGCAGCTTGTCGTCGATGACGATCTTCATGCCGTACTTCTTGACGTCCTCGATCACGCCGGCGCGCACGTCGAGCGAGAAGGGGTCGTTCTCGAAGGCCATCGCGACCTTGATGCTCGAGGGCTTCTTGCCCTGCTTCTCGGCGATCTCGGCGGCCAGGGCGATGGCGCTCGCCAGGTACTGCTCGGAGGTCGAGAGCACCGCGAAGAGGTAGCGGTAGCCCTGGGTGAACAGCGAGCGCGAGGCGCCCTCGGCCTCGACCATCGGGATGCGGTACTTCTCGGTGACCGGCGCGATCGCCTTGGTCAGCCCCGAGCTGTACGGGCCGAGCATGAACTTGACCCCGTCCTGCTTGATCAGGCGCTCGGCGAGCTGGGCGCCGCGCGCCGGGGTCGACTCGTCGTCGTAGTACTGGACCTTGATCTTGTAGGACTTGCCGCCGACCTTGACCCCGCCGGCCTCGTTGATCACCTTGGCGGCGAGGTTGTAGCCGTTCTGGGCGTGGATGCCATTGGTCGAGTACTTGCCGGTCAGCGAGATCGCCGAGCCGAGGATGATGGTGTCGCCTTCCACCCGGGCACTGGCCGGCCCGCTGGCGAGCCCGAGGGCGGCGGCGACGATCGCCGCCGTGGTGGTCGTGGTGATGGTGCGCATATCCTTCCTTCCTCCGTCGGTTTACGGCCAATCGCGTCCCCCGCGTGCCGGGTCGGCCGGTCGGCGGGGCGTGCTTGTTATCCGACCCAATCGGCCCGCGCCGATGGTACCCGCTCGCCCGTGGCCTGCAAAGGCCCGACTCCCCGGGCGGGCATCGGTGAGACATCCGGGCTAGCGCACCGTCACCCCCTTGCCGTAGTGGGCCTCGATGCGAGCCTGGACGAGCTCGAAGCCGATCGACATGATCCAGTAGATGATGGCCGCCGTGATCAGCATCTCGAGGTGCTTGAACTCGGCCCGTCCCTGGGTGCGGGCCAGGAACATCAGCTCCCAGACCCCCATCACCGAGACCAGCGAGCTGTCCTTGAGCATGGCGATGAACTGGCTCCCGGTCGGCGGCACGATCAGGCGCATCGCCTGGGGGAAGATGATCTTGCGGAAGATGATCCCCTTGCGCAGGCCGAGCGCGGCGGCCGCCTCGCTCTGGCCGTAGGCCACTCCCTGGATGCCGGCGCGGAAGATCTCGGCCATGTAGGCGCCGTAGCACAGCGCCAGCGCGGCGATCCCCGAGGGCACCGCGTCGACCACGAAGCCGAGCTGCGGCAGCCCGAGGTAGATCAGGTAGACCTGGAGGAGCAGCGGGGTGCCGCGGAAGAACGAGATGTAGAAGGTCGCCAGCGCATAGGCCGGGGCGCTGCGCGAGAGCCGGCCGAGGGCGGCGACCAGCGCCAGCAGGCAGGCGATGACGATCGCGGCCAGCGACACGTAGATGGTGGTGACCGCCCCCTGGGTGATCAGGAAGCCGATTCGCCGGGCGATGAAGGCGTAGGACAGATCGAAGGAGTAGAAGAAGGCGAGCGCCAGGGAGAGCAGCTCGAGCCACACGATCACGACCTGGACGCGCAGCGCGAACAGGCGCAGCGCCAGCACGTTGAGCACCACCAGCGCGCCGACGACCGCCGCCATCGCCAGCCGCGCAAAGGCGCCCATCTGCTCGGGGGCGCCGAGCGCCGGGGCGAACAGCGCCGCGAAGCGGGTGTCGCGCAGGTCGGCGCCGGTCACCAGCGCGGTGATCAGCACGAATCCGAGCAGCCGCTGGACCCAGGGCCGCTCGAGGGCCTCGAACGGGTCGAAGGTCACCCTCGGCGGGCCCCCGCGCCGGCGGGGGCCCCCTCGCTGGCGATTATCTGGCCTTGCTGTAGTCGACCCCGTACCACTTCCTCGACAGCCGGCTCAGTGTGCCGTCGGCGTGCATCGCCTCGACGATGCTCTTGATCTTGGCGCCGAACTCGGGGTCCCCCTTGTCGATGGCGACCGCCAGCGGCTCGTAGAACACCGGCTTGCCGAGCACCCGCATCGGGTAGCCGTTCTTGATCGCCTCCTCGATGGTCGGCTGGGCCGAGAGCACTGCGTCGAGGCGCTTGCCGTCGCCGATGCGCAGGTCGTCGAAGGCGTTGGTGTCGGTCTCGTAGCTGCGGATCTTGCCCGGCGTGACCAGGTACTCGAACGACGGCGCCCCCTCGGCGTCGATCACCAGGTTCTTCTTGAGGTAGGCCTCGTAGGTGCAGCCGCCGCACACCCCGATGGTCTTGCCGTTGAGGTCGGCGAGCGAGCCGGCCTTGCTCGCCTTGTGGACCGCGAAGGCCGCCGGCGTGTAGTAGTAGACGGCCGGGAAGTCGAGCACCTCGGCGCGCTTCTTGGTCGGGGTCATCGAGCCGACCGAGATGTCCCAGCGCCCGCCCCACTTGCCGGCGGTGATGATCTCCCAGGCCGGGGTGACGATCTTGAGCTCGGCGCCGAGGCGGCGCGCGATCTCGCGCCCGACCTCGACGTCGAAGCCGTCCATCTCGTTCTTGTCGTTGAGGAATGACTGCGGTGGATAGGCCGCGTCCGAGGACATCGTCAGCACGTGGGTCTTCATCACCCGGTCGAGGACCGGACCGGCGTGGGCCGCCGAGGCACCCAGCAGGGCGGCACCCGCAACCAGCGCCGCGGCGCGTCGTAGGCTGTGGATCATGGTTCTCACTCCCTTGGCGTTGTTGTCATGCGCCGGCGCCGGGGGGGCACCGGCACGCCGCGCGCCATGGTAGCCCCTCGGGCAGCGGCTGTCTCGCCCT
>CAZRGU010000203.1:0-6889 GCA_964599705.1 uncultured Ectothiorhodospiraceae bacterium
CGGGCTCTGCCCGGGATCGAGCGCGGGTTCGCACCCGACCTTCGCTGCCGAAGCGGGCTCCCCGTCGGGCCGGCGTCCGACCTACGCCCGGGGTCCGGCGTGGGATGGCACCGGGCAGCGTGCAAGGGCGCACGGCGCCGCGGATACGACGTCGTTTGTTTGCAGGCTCTCAGGAGCGCGGGTTGCGCACCGCCCGCCGCCCGCAGCGACGGCACTCGACGGTCTCGGTTCCGGTCCCGGGCGAGAAGCCGAAGCTCGCCGACACCACCCGGTCGTCGTGGAGCCCGATCCGGCAGAGCAGCTGCTCGAGGAGGGCACGAATCACCCGATATCGCATCCTCGCCTCCGCTGACCCGCGCTGGCCCCGTCCCGGGCCACCCGGCCTGGTCTCCACCCGCCCCCCGCCGCGGGCGCCGATCCGGCGCCCCGACGCCCTCCGGCCCCCGCAACGCGCAGCGGGGGCGCTGCGGGCCAACCACCGGGCCGCCGGCCCGCGTCGAGCCGGAACGGTACCACAGCCTCGCGCGCGGCGCGGGCGCGCTGCGCTACCATCGCCGGCCCGCGCCGCGCGCGCCCCGGGAACCGGCCCGGTGATGGACCCGATCGGACTGCCCCGTCACATCCGCGAGACCGTCGCCCTGGCCGCGCCGGTGACCGTCGGACGGATCGGGATCCTGGTGCTGGTCGCGGTCGACACCGCGATGACCGGGCACGCCGGGGCGAGCGAGCTCGCCTACTACGCGGTCGGCCTCGCCCCCCAGGTCACCATGGTCCTGATCGGGGTGGGCCTGCTGATGGGCACCGTGGTGCTGACCGCCCAGGCCGCCGGGGCCGGACGCGAGCGCGAGTGCGGCGCGGTGTGGCGGGTGGCGCTGGGCCAGGCCCTGCTCTACGGCGCCGTGCTGGCGCTCGCCACCCTCGCCGGCGAGCGCTTCCTGCTCGCCACCGGCCAGTCGCCGGCGGTCGCCGCCGGCGCCGGGCGGGTCATGGTGATGCTCGGCCTCGGGCTGCCGGGCATGCTGCTCTACACCGCCACCACGCTGTTCCTCGAGGGCATCAACCGGCCGCTGCCGGGGATGCTGGCGATGCTCGCCGCCAACGGGGTCAACGCCGCGCTCAACTGGGTGTTCATCTACGGCCACCTCGGCGCCCCGGCGCTCGGCGCCGAGGGGGCCGCGCTGGCCACCACCGTGGCGCGCTGGTTCCTGTTCGCGGCCACCGCCCTCTACGTCCTGCTCGCCGTCGACCCGCGCCGCTACGGCACCCGCGAGCGGCGCGCCGGGCGCGCCGCGGTCGGACGGCGGCTGCTGCGCCTCGGCCTGCCGCTCGGCATCGCCCACGGGCTCGAGAGCGGCGCCTTCGCGACCATGGTGCTGCTCGCCGGCCTGCTCGGTCCGGGCCAGGTCGCCGGCTACCAGATCGCGATGAACCTGCTCGCCCTGGTGTTCATGTGCGCGGTCGGCTTCGCCACCGCGGCGAGCGTGCGGGTCGGCCAGGCGATCGGCCGGCGCGACCGCGCGGCGGTGCGCACCGCCGGCTGGACCGCGGTCGGAACGGCCGGCGTGGTGCAGGCGGCCTGCGCGGCCGGCTTCGCCCTCGCCCCGGGCGTGCTGGCCGCCGTGTACAGCGACGACCCGGCGGTGACCGCGGTCGCCATCCCGACGATCGCGGTCGGCGCGCTCGCGCTGCTGCCCGACGGGATGCAGGGGGTGGTCATCGGCGCGCTGCGCGGCACCGGCGACGTGTGGCCGGCCACCGGCCTCTACCTGCTCGCCTTCTGGGGGGTGATGGTGCCGGCCGGCTACCTGCTCGGCGTCGGGCTCGGGCTTGGCGCGCCCGGGCTGATGGGCGGGGTGCTGGCCGGCACGGTGAGCGCCGCGCTGCTCCTCTCGCTGCGCTTCCAGCTCATCTCGGCGCGCCTCCCGGCGCCGCGCTGAGCAGCGCATCGAGCACCCGGCGCAGCCGCCGGCACGGCATCCCCATCCGCTCGAGGTGGGTCACCGTGTTGGCCACGTAGTCGACGTTCGGTCCGCGCCGCCCGCTCGCCCCGCGCACCGTGCGCGCCGCCCGCTCGGTCGAGAGCTGCCCGGCGTACTGGGGATGGTCGCGGCGCACCACGAAGGCCAGCGCCTCGACCGCGACGCCGCCGGCGAGGCGTACCGGGCGATAGAGCGGCAGGTAGACGCCGCCCTGGAGCTCGCGCTCGGCCAGGTAGGCGAGCGCATCGCGGCAGGCCCCCGGCGGCACGTGGTAGGCGATCCCGGTGCAGCAGCCGCCGCGGTCGAGCCCCAGCACCAGCCCGGGACGGGCCGGCGTCCCGCGGTAGCGCCACGACCACACGCACAGCGCCCGGTGGTAGCCGTGCAGCCGGGCGTGACGGGCCTCGTCGTGGGGGAACCCCGGGTCCCACATCAGCGAGCCGTAGGCGAAGACCCACAGCTCGCCGGCCGGCGGCGGGATCGACGGCGCTGCGGGTGGCGGGCCCATGACCGGACCATAGCCGGCCCCGGGCGGGGGGCGCAAACCGCCGCCCGGGCCGCCGAGCACCGAGCAACGCCGGGCGCGCAGCGGCCGGGAATCCAGGCTAACATCCGCGCCGGGCAGGCCGTCGAGGGGAGGAAGTGGGCGATGTTGCTACAGCACAGCACCTGGCAGGAGGTGGAGCGCTACCTGGAGCGCTCGCGGGGGATCCTGATCCCCATCGGCTCGACCGAGCAGCACGGCCCGACCGGCCTGATCGGCACCGACGCGATCTGCCCCGAGGTGATCGCCCGCGAGGTCGGCGAGCGGACCGGGGCCCTGGTCGCACCGACCGTGGCGATCGGCATGTCGCAGCACCACCTCGGCTTCCCCGGCTCGATCACCCTGCGCCCCTCGACCCTGATCGCCCTGGTCGGCGATCTGGTCGACTCGCTCGCCTGCCACGGCTTCGAGCGCTTCTACTTCCTCAACGGCCACGGCGGCAACGTCGCCACCCTCGAGGCCGCCTTCGCCGAGCTCCACGCCCGGGCGAGCCGCGGCGAGCAGCGCCTCGCCGCGCTGCGCTTCCGGCTCAGCAACTGGTACATGGCCCCGGCGGTCAAGGGGCTGGCCGAGGAGCTCTTCGGCGAGGCCGAGGGCAGCCATGCGACCCCCTCCGAGGTCTCGCTGAGCTACTTCGCGGTGCCCTCCGCGGTCAAGCAGGCCGCCCTCGACCCGCCGGTCGCCCCGCGCGGCCCGATTCGCGATGCCGCCGACTTCCGGCGCCGCTTCCCCGACGGGCGGATCGGCTCGAACCCGGCCCTGGCCAGCATCGCGCACGGCGAGCGGCTGTGGCGCACCGCGGTCGAGGCCATCGAGCGCGACTACCGGGCGTTCCTGGACAGCGAGTGAGCCGGCTGGAGATCCTGGCATGAGCCACCGAACCGAGCTCGACGGCGCCTTCGTGCGCGCCCGCTTCCCGGCGCTCGAGCAGTGCGCCTTCCTCGAGAACGCCGGCGGCACCCGGGTGCCCTACAGCGTCATCGAGCGGGTGCGCGCCTACATGACCGACACCCAGGTCCAGCCGGGGGCCGACTTCGCCCCCTCGGCGCTCGCCGCCGAGCGCATCGCCCGGGCCCACGCCCAGATGGCCGAGATGATCAACGCCGCCCCCGAGGAGCTGATGGTCGGCATCTCGACGACCATGAACGTCTACCTGCTCGCCCAGGCGCTGCGCCCGCTGCTCGCCCCCGGCGACGAGGTGGTGGTCACCGATCTCGACCACGAGGCCAACAACGGCGCCTGGCGGCGGCTGGCCGAGCACGGCGTGGTGGTACGCGAGTGGCGCGTCGCGCGGGCGAGCGCCGCGCTCGACCCCGCGGACCTCGAGCCCCTGCTCGGCGCGCGCACCCGGCTGGTCTGCTTCACCGCCTGCTCGAACATCACCGGGGCGCTCCACGACGTCGCCGCGATCTGCGCGCAGGCCCACGCCGCCGGGGCGCTGGCCTGCGTCGACGCGGTGGCGCTCGCCGCCCACCGCGCGCTCGACGTCCGGGCGCTCGACTGCGACTTCCTGCTCCTCAGCCCCTACAAGCTCTACGGGCCCCACCTCGGGCTGCTCTACGGCCGGCGCGAGCACCTGCTCGCCGCGCGCGGGCAGAACCACTACTTCTTCGGCGAGGACGAGATCCCGATCAAGCTCAACCCGGGCGGCCCCAACCACGAGCTCACCGCCGGGCTGAGCGGCATCGTCGACTACTTCGACGCCCTCCACGGACACCACTTCCCGGGCTCCAGCGCCGGGCTGCGACGGCGCTTCGCCGAGTGCTTCGAGCTGTTCGCGGCCCACGAGGAGCGCCTCGCCGCCCCCCTGGTCGAGTTCCTGCGCGAGCGCCCGGGGGTGCGGATCATCGGCCCGGAGAGCGCCGATCGCGGGGTGCGGGTGCCGACCTTCTCGTTCGTCAGCGAGCGCCGGGCGGCCGCGGAGGTCGCCGCCCACTGCGCCCGGCGCGGGGTCGGGATCCGCTCCGGCGACTTCTACGCCCGGCGCCTGATCGACGCCCTCGGGCTCGGCGAGCAGGGCGTCATCCGCGCCAGCATGGTCCACTACAACAGCGCCGAGGAGGTCGAGCGGCTGATCGCGGCGCTCGACGAGGTGCTCTGAGAGAGGTGTCGGGCGCCCGGGTTTGGGGCCCGGGCGCCCGGCGGAGCGCAGTCGCTGGGGAAGGTGGCTACTCGACGGTGATGCGTCGCGGCTGGACCCGCTCCTGCTTCGGGATCACCACCTCGAGCACCCCGTTCCTGCCGCTCGCGCTGATCCGATCGGCGTCGGCCGTGTCGGGCAGCGAGAAGCGCCGGTAGAAGGTCCCGTAGGCGCGCTCGATGCGCTTGAAGCCGTTCTCCTCGCGGCTCTCCTCGAGGCGCCGCTCGCCCTTGATGGTGAGCACCCCGTTGTCCATGGTGACCTCGATCTCCTTGGGGTCGACCCCGGGGATGTCGGCCTGGAGCACGAAGCGGTCGCGCTCCTCGCGGATGTCGACCGCCGGCACCCAGCGGCTGGTCACCACGCTCGACTCGTCGCCCTCCAGCCCCGGGGCGATGCGCCCGTCGCCGAGCAGCCGGTTGACGTCCTCCTGGAAGCGCTGCAGCAGGGTCCACGGATCGTAGCGTGCGATGGTCATGATCAATCCTCCAGCATGTCACGAAGCTCGAAACTCGACTCGGCGCCTGCCAGATGGGTACCCGGCGGTGCTTTTCAACCGCGCCCGCGGCACTGATAATCGAGCCCGGTCCGATCCCCGAGGTGTCCTCGCAGGCAGATGGCGAAGAAGCGAATCTACCGGGTCGTGTTCCATGCCCAGGGCAAGATCTACGAGCTCTACGCGCGCAGCGTCAGCCACGGCGAGATGTACGGCTTCGTCGAGATCGGGGACATCATCTTCGGCGAGCGCACCGCGATCCTGGTCGACCCGTCCGAGGAGAAGCTCAAGGGCGAGTTCGCCGGCGTCAAGCGCACCTTCGTGCCGATCCACGCCGTGATCCGCATCGACGAGGTCGAGAAGGAGGGCACTGCCAAGATCGTCGCCGCCGGCGAGGGCGCGGCGAGCAACGTCGCCCCCTTCCCGGTCCCGGTCTACACCCCGGGCGGAGGAGGCGAGTCGTAGCCCGTGGAGACGGGCCGCCGGGCTCTCAACCCAGCACCGCGGCAAGCCGGGGCGGGCAGCGGGGTGGGGTGGGCAGCGACCGTCGCGAGGCAGGGATGCCGAGCGCCGAGCGCCACATCAGGGACGTGCTCGCAGCGTGTCGCTGCGCGCCCCGCCCCGCTGCCCGCCCCGGCGCGGGGGAGGCAGCTCGCCGCGCCCCTCGACGCCCTCGCTTCGCGCATCGGTGAGATACGCGGTTAACCTGCCTCGCTCACCGATCCACGACGCCAGTCGCCGGCCAGGCGCTCGGCGACCTGCGTGCCGTAGCTCCCCGTCCAGAGGGTGGTGGCGCGCTCCTCGCCGATGCGGGCGCGCAGCAGCGCCATGCGGGTGGCGATCGCCCGCCGCTCGCCCTCCCCGACCGCGCACTCGAGCAGCCCCGCGAGGCGCACCAGCTCGCCGCGGGTGGCCAGCTCCGGGGGCAGGCAGCCGGCGTTCTTGAGGATCCGGTAGGCGACGCGCAGCTCCTCGGGCACGAAGCGGTCGTCGTCGAGCTCGAGCGGGCGCCCGGCCCCGGGCAGCCCGTCGAGCTCGCCGCGCGCGACGGCCTCGCCAATCCGCTGCTCGGCGAGGCGCTCGAGCGCAAGCACCGCCGCCCCGCCCTCACCAGGTGCTGAACGGGTGCTCGACCAGGGCGGCGTTGTAGTAGCGCGGGTCGTGGGAGACCTCCTCGCCGAGCCACGGCGGGCGCTCGAAGGGCTGGTCCGGGTCGTCGAGCTCGATCTCGGCCACCACCAGCCCGGCATTGGCGCCCTCGAAGCAGTCGATCTCCCAGCGCGAGCCGGCGTGGGTGAGCCGGTAGCGGACCTTCTCGATGATCGGCCGCAGGCAGAGCTCGGCGAGGATCCGCTCGCCGTCGGCGAGCGGGATCGGGTACTCGTACTCGCTGCGGCTCACCCCGACGGTGGCGCTCTTGATGTTGAGCCAGGCCCGCTCGCCGTCGACCCGGACCCGGATCGAGCAGCTCGGCGCGCTGCCGAGGTAGCCCTGGCGGTAGCGCACCCCGCCGTCGGCCTGCGCCCGCCAGCCGTCGCCGATGACCAGGAACTTGCGCTCGATCTCGGTGGCCATCAGCCGCCCGCTCCCCGCCGCGCCCCGGCGCCGCTCACAGCCAGTAGGCCCCGGCGGTCATCAGCCGCGAGACCGCCGCCATCGTCCAGCGCGCCGGGGCCGGCAGCTCGGCCGCCCCCTCGTGCAGGGCGACGCTGGCGTGGCGGCCCTCGTCC
>CAZRGU010000204.1:0-1926 GCA_964599705.1 uncultured Ectothiorhodospiraceae bacterium
GGCCTCGGCCTCCAGACCGCCCAGGTCGAAGTCCAGCCCCGCCTCCTCGTCCGGCTTCTTCTCGTCCGTCTCCTCGCCCAGCGCGGTCAGGTCGAAGTCGATCCCGCTCCCCTCGCCCGTCTCGGCCTCGGGCGCGGCGGAGAGGTCGAAGTCGACGACCGTCTCGCCGGCCCCGTCGGCGGTGCTCGTCTCTTCCGCGAGGCCCAGATCGAAGTCCACCGAGGCGGTCCCGGCACCTTCCGTCCCCTCGCCGCCCGCCTCGAGACCGAGGTCGAAGTCGACCTCGGTGGTCCCCGCCGCAGGCAGCGTGACGTCGACGTCGCCCTCGGCCGGCGCAGTGATGTCGAAGATGTCGTCTCTCGCCTCGGCCGCGGCAGCGGCGGGCTCGGCGAACAGCTCGCGATCGGGGGCGATCTCCGCCCACCATTCCCGCGCCTTGGCCATCAACGCGCTGTCGTTGCCGCTCGCATCACGCAGGTCGGCCGCCGCCGCCTCGAACTTCTCGACCGCCTTGGCCGCGGCGAGCACCTCGAGCAGCCGGAGGCGGTACTCGTGGCGCTCGGGGTGCTCCTCGATGCCCTTGCGCGCCAGCTCCTCGGCACGGTCGAACCGGTCGAAGGCCAGGCAGTACTCGATCTCCCTGGCGATCGGGTCCTCGTCGGACTCCTCGACCTCCACCCCCGGGGTGGGCGGCGCCGGCACCTCGGTGCGCTCCTCGTCCTGATCGACGGCGAGCACGGTGGCATCCTCGTCGCCCGCAGCCGCGTCTGCGTAGCGCTCGATCATCGACTCGCCGTCCGCAGCGGGCGCCACGGTCGCCTCGGCAGCCGCGCCGGTCGCGGCGGTCGCAGCGGCCGCGCCCGCGGCGGCCGCCGCGCTGCGGCGCCGGCGCACCAGCGCCAGCCCGCCCCCCAGGACGAGCAACGCGCCGAGCCCGGCGACCAGCACCAGGGGGTTGACCGGGAGGCTCTCGAGCACCGTCTCGAGGAACGAGGGCGGAGGGGGTGGCGGGGGAGGCGGGGCGCGCCGCGGCGCCTGAGCGCTCGCCGGCTGCCCGGCCGCGGGCTCGGCGGGCGGGGCGGCGGCCGGCAACGCCTCCTCCCGGGCGCCGGTCTCCGCCTCGGCTGCGGCCGCCGGCCCGGGCGCGGCCGTCGCCGCCGCCTCTCCGGACGGCCCGGCCTGCTCCGCGCCCACCTCCTCCTGCGCGCCGAGCGCCGGCTCCTCGGCGGCCGGCTGCCCGCCGGGCTCCTCGGCCGCCTGCTGCCCACCCTCGGAGAGCTCGGCAAGGCGGCTCTGGAGCGCGGCGATGCTGTCGTCCTTGAGCTGAATCAGGCGCCGCAGATCGCTGATGATCGACTCGGCCTCGGCGAGCCGGGTGCCGAGCTCCTCGCCCTCACGCTTGCGGGTCTCGAGTTCCTCGAGGGCCAGGTTCAGCTCCTTGCGCAGCGCCGCGACATCGCTCGACTCGCCGGGCGCGGCGCCCACGCCCTGCTCGGCGCTGCCCGCCGAGAGCACCTCGACCCGGGCCCCCTCGCCCTCACCGCTCGGACCCTCGGGGGCCTCTGCGGCCGGCGCGGCCGCGCTTGCCGGTGCCGGCGAGCCGCCGGGCTGGGCGGCGGGACGAGCGGTCAGGCCGCTGCGGTACTCCTCCCAGGCCGCGTACTGGCGCCTGACCTCGGCGAGCGCCGCGGCCCGGTCGTCGGCCCCGATCTCCTCGCGGGTCGGGATGCGCAGCGTGGCGCCGGCCCGCAGGGCGTTGACATTGGGAATGGTGAAGGCCTCGGGGTTGGCGGCGAGCAGGGCGAGCATCATCCGCTGCACGCTCACCGACTCGTCGGGGCGAAAGCGCGCCGCGAGCGACCACAGGGTATCGGTGGTGGTCACCGGACCGTAGCTGCCCGGCGCCGCCTCCGTTCCGGCCGGCGC
>CAZRGU010000204.1:2026-6840 GCA_964599705.1 uncultured Ectothiorhodospiraceae bacterium
CCGGCGCCGCCTCCGTTCCGGCCGGCGCGGCGGCCGCAGGCGCCGTGCCGGCGGCCGGGCGCGGCGCGGGCGCGGCGCCCGGGGAGGCGGGCGGGGGCGCGGGCGCGCGGGTGACCACGTCCTTGACCGCCGAGCGGATCGCGGCCCCGTAGACCGGGGGATCGAGCAGCACGGTGTACTCGCGCACCACCCGTCCGCGCGGCCAGTCGACCTCGATCAGGAAGTTGAGGAACGGCTCGGCGATCGGCTCCCTGGTGGTGATGCGGATCCGGCCCCGGCCACCACCCTCGGTCTCGACCTCGAAGCGCAGCAGCGAGAGCAGAAAGGGACGCTCGATACCGGCACGGCGGAACTGCTCGACGCTGCCCAGCCCGACCTGCATTCCCTCGGTGTCGCCGGTCTGCAGACCGGTCAGCGGGATGCTCGCGTCGAGCGGCTCGTTGAGCGCCGAGTGCACCTCGATGGTGCCCAGACCCAGCGGATACGCAGCGACCGGCAGGAGCAGCAGCAGCCAACCCAGCAGCGCGCGCGATTTCCGAATCATCGCCGGTTCCTTAGAAGAGCTAAGTTAAAGAGCTGAACTCCGCCTTCGTCCCTCGATCCCCCGCAGTGAAGCGGCTCGCCGTCCAGGCCCGCCCCCCGGCTTGCGCCGCTCTGCGCACCGCCCTGCTCGACCTCGCCCCCGAGCAGCGATCGGCCGAGCATTAGAATGTTCTTTATAATTGGGCAGTAACTATAGCTTAGCGAACACCTTTTACCAATATCATCCGCTCCCGGCACCGCGCGCGCCGGAGATCCGCCGCGGGGTTGCTCGGAGGTCGCAGCCGCGGCCCGATGCTCACAAGGCCGCGGCAACTGCCACGCCGATCTCCTCGGTCCCCACCACCGGCTCCCCGCGGGTCGCGATGTCGGGGGTCCGCAGTCCCTCATCGAGCACCCGCGAGACCGCCTGCTCGAGGCGCTCGGCCGCTTCCGGGAGGGCCAGCGAGTGGCGCAGGAGCATCGCCAGCGAGAGGATGGTGGCGAGCGGATTGGCGACCCCCTGTCCGGCGATGTCCGGGGCGGCCCCGTGAATCGGCTCGTAGAGGCCCTTGCCGCGGGCATCGAGAGAGGCCGAGGGCAGCATCCCGATCGAGCCGCTGAGCATCGAGGCGAGGTCCGAGAGGATGTCCCCGAAGAGGTTGCCAGTCACGATCACGTCGAACTGGGCCGGGTCGCGGACCAGCTGCATGGCCGCGTTGTCGACGTAGAGATGGGACAGCTCGACGTCCGGATAGTCGCCGGCGAGCGCGCTCATGACCTCGCGCCACAGCCCGCTGGTCTCGAGCACGTTGGCCTTGTCGACCGAGCACAGGCGCCGCGAGCGCCCGCGCGCGATCTCGAAGGCCACCCTGCCGATGCGCTCGATCTCGGCCTCGCTGTAGCGCATGGTGTCGAAGCCCTCGCGCCCGCCGTCCGGGTGCTCGCGCACCCCGCGCGGCTCGCCGAAGTAGATCCCGCCGGTCAGCTCGCGCACGATCATGACGTCGAGCCCGGCGACCACCTCGGCGCGCAGGGTCGAGGCCGCGGCGAGCTGCGGATGGGCGCGGACCGGGCGCAGGTTGGCGAATACCCCGAGCGCCGCGCGCAGCTCGAGCAGCCCCCGCTCCGGGCGCAGCGCCCGCTCGAGACCGTCCCAGCGCGGCCCCCCGACCGCACCGAGCAGCACCGCGTCGGCCGCCTGCGCCCGCTCCAGCGTCGCCGGCGGCAAGGGAACCCCTTCGGCCTCGATCGCGGCCCCGCCGATCAACCCCTCCTCGACCTCGCAGCGCACCTCGCCGCCCTCGATCAGGGCGTCGAGCACCGGGCGCGCGGCGGCGCAGATCTCGGGCCCGACCCCGTCGCCCGGGAGCAGCAGCAGCCGCGCGCTCACGCCTCGCTCCCGGAGTCGAGCCACGGCGCCTGCTCGCGCCAGCGCCGCTCGAAGGCCTCGATGCGCCCGCGCAGCTGCAGGGTCAGCCCGATCTCGTCGAGCCCCTCGAGCAGACAGCCCTTGCGGAACGGGTCGATCTCGAAGCCGAGCACCCGGCCCTCGGGCGTGGTCACGGTCTGCGCCTCGAGATCGATCGCCAGCCGGTAGCCGGGCCGGGCGGCGACCGCCTCGAACAGCGCATCGATCTCCTCCTCGCCGAGCCGCACCGGGAGCACGCCGTTCTTGCAGCAGTTGTTGTAGAAGATGTCGGCGAAGCTCGGCGCGATGAGCGCGCGAAACCCGTAGTCGAGCAGCGCCCAGACCGCGTGCTCGCGGCTCGATCCGCAGCCGAAGTTGCGCCGCGCCAGGAGGATGGTGGCCCCCTGGTAGCGTGGCTGATTGAGGACGAAGTCCGGATTGATCGGCCGCCCGGAGCAGTCCGCGCCGGGCTCGCCGTGATCGAGGTAGCGCCAGGCATCGAACAGGTTGGGGCCGAACCCGGTTCGCCGGATCGACTTGAGAAACTGCTTGGGGATGATCGCGTCGGTGTCCACGTTGGCCCGGTCGATCGGGGCGACCAGGCCGCTCATCCGAGTGAAGGCTTCCATCGCTCGCGGCACTCCGCCAATCGGGCGCCCGCCGCGGTTGCGCGGGCACGGTCGGCTAGAATAGCGGAAAGCGTCCAGCGATACATCGAGCCCCCCACCCACCGCGCCCGGATCCGCCCGTGATCGCATGACCTCATCGCGCCCCCCAGGGAGAAGAGGCCTGCAATCGGGCCGCGAGCGCCCGCTGCCGGCCGATCTCGGCGCCCGCATCCGGGCCTGGGGGCGCGATCTCGGCTTTCAGCGGATCGGCTTCAGCGGCATCGAGCTCGGCGCCGATGAGCGGCGTCTCGGGGCCTGGCTGGAGGCCGGCCACCATGGCGGGATGGACTACATGGCCCGCCACGGCTCGCGGCGCAGCCGTCCCGCCGAGCTGATCGCCGGGACGCGGAGCGTGATCTGCGCGCGCATCGACTACCTGCCGGCCAGCGCCCTCCCCGCCCAGGCGGTGCTCGCCGACCCGCTGGCCGGCTACCTCGCCCGCTACGCGCTGGGCCGCGACTACCACAAGGTCGTGCGCCGGCGCCTGCAACGCCTGTGCGCCCGCATCGAGGAGGCGATCGGACCGTTCCGCTACCGGGTCTTTGCCGACAGCGCGCCGGTGCTCGAGAAGCCGCTGGCCCGCAACGCCGGGCTCGGCTGGATCGGCAAGCACACCAATCTGATCGCCCGCGAGGCCGGGTCGTGGTTCTTCCTCGGCGAGGTCTACACCGACCTGCCGCTGGGCAGCGAGCGCCCGGAGGCGGATCGCTGCGGCACCTGCCGGGCGTGCATCGAGGCCTGCCCGAGCGGCGCGATCATCGCCCCCTACCGCCTCGATGCCCGCCGCTGCATCAGCTACCTCACCATCGAGCACCACGGGCCGATCCCCGAGCCGCTGCGCGCCCCGATCGGCAACCGCGTCTTCGGCTGCGACGACTGCCAGCTGGTCTGCCCGTGGAATCGCTTCGCCCGCCCCAGCGCCGAGCCCGACTTCGCGCCGCGCTGGCGGCTCGACGGCGAGCGGCTCAGCGCGCTGTTCGCCTGGAGCGAGCTCGAGTTCGCGCGCCGCACCGAGGGCAGCGTCCTGCGCCGCCTCGGCCACCTGCGCTGGCTGCGCAACCTCGCCGTGGCGCTCGGCAACGCCCCGCCCGACCGGCAGGTGATCGCCAGCCTCGAGGCGCGCCGCTCGCACCCCTCGGCGCTGGTCCGCGAGCACGTCGCCTGGGCGCTGGCGCGCCACGCGGCGGCGAACCCCGTACCATTGCCCTCCCCGGCAGCGCAGAGGAGCGAGCAGGCATGAGCGAGGGGCTGGAGCGGATCATCGAGGCGGCCTTCGAGCGGCGCGAGGCGATCGACCCGGAGCACCCCGAGCGGGAGCTGGTCGAGGCCGTGGAGCAGGCCCTGGCGCTGCTCGACAGCGGGCAGGCGCGGGTCGCCGAGCGCGGCGCCGACGGGCACTGGACCGTCCACCAGTGGCTCAAGAAGGCGGTGCTGCTCTCCTTCCGGCTCACCGACAGCCGCCCCATCGAGGGCGGCTTCACCCGCTACTTCGACAAGGTGCCGCTGAAGTTCGCGGGGATGGACGAGGCGGCGCTGCGCGCCGCCGGGGTCCGGGTGGTGCCGCCGGCGGTCGTCCGCCGTGGCAGCTACATCGCCCCCGGGGTGGTGCTGATGCCGAGCTACGTGAACCTCGGCGCCTACATCGACAGCGGCACCATGGTCGACACCTGGGCGACGGTCGGCTCGTGCGCCCAGATCGGCCGCAACGTGCATCTGTCCGGCGGGGTCGGAATCGGTGGGGTGCTCGAACCGGTCCAGGCCAGCCCGACGATCATCGAGGACGACTGCTTCATCGGGGCGCGCTCCGAGATCGTCGAGGGCGTCATCGTCGAGCGCGGCGCGGTGATCTCGATGGGCGTCTACATCGGCCAGAGCACCCGCATCTATGACCGCGAGAGCGGCGAGATCCACTACGGGCGGGTGCCCGCCGGCGCGGTCGTGGTCCCCGGCAGCCTGCCCGGCGAGGACGGCCGCTACAGCCTCTACTGCGCGGTGATCGTCAAGCGGGTCGACGCCCGCACCCGGGCCAAGGTCGGCATCAACGCGCTGCTGCGAAGCGCCTGACCGTCCCCCGCGGCCGGCGCGGGTGCCGGTGAAGCCTGGCGATGCGGGGCGCTCTCCCGGCAGCGCGCCAAGACGAGCGCCCCGGCCAGAGGCCGGGGCGCGGATCCCGTACGCGGCGGTCGCCTCGCGCGACCGGCGCGAGCGCTGCTAGA
>CAZRGU010000205.1:0-6836 GCA_964599705.1 uncultured Ectothiorhodospiraceae bacterium
CCGCGACCCACGGCGGCTCTACATCCGGGAGCGGAGCGGGGTAGGTGACCCGATGTTGGGGGTCCCGCAACGCACCCAGGGGTGTCCGCAGTCGGTGCGCGATTTGTTCACAAGCTCTCACTCGGGCAGGTCGCTGCTCCCGGTGAGATAGAGGTCCACGGCACGCGCGCACTGGCGCCCCTCGCGGATCGCCCAGACCACCAGCGACTGGCCGCGGCGCATGTCACCGGCGGCGAAGACCTTGTCGACCGAGGTGCGGTAGTCGCCGGGCGCGGCGCGCACGTTGCCGCGCTCGTCGAGCGCCACCCCGAGGTGGGCGAGCATTCCCTCGTGGACCGGGTGGACGAAGCCCATGGCGAGCAGCACCAGGTCGGCCTTGATGCTCACCGTCTCGTCGGGCAGCTCGCTCATCACCAGCCGGCCGTTCGCGTCCCGGCTCCAGTGGGCACGCACCGCGTCGACCCGCTCGACCCGCCCGTCCCGGCCGCGGAACGCCTTGGTGACGATCCCCCAGTCACGCCGGCAACCTTCCTCGTGCGAGGTCGAGGTCACCAGCACCTCCGGCCAGTGCGGCCAGGTCAGCGCCTTGTCGACCCGCTCGGGCGGGCGGGGCAGGATCTCGATCTGGTTGACCCAGCGCGCGCCCTGGCGGATCGCGGTGCCGACGCAGTCCGAGCCGGTGTCACCGCCGCCGATCACCACCACGTGCTTGTCGGCGGCGGTGATCGCGACCTCCTCGGGGATCCGCTCCCCGGCCAGGCGGCGGTTCTGCTGGACCAGGAAGTCCATCGCGAAGTGCACCCCGTCGAGGTCACGCCCCGGCAGGGGCAGGTCGCGCGGCTGCTCGGCGCCGCCGGCCAGCACCACGGCGTCGAACTCGTCGACCAGCCGCTCGATGGTCACGTCCTTGCCGACGTGCACGCTGGGCAGGAACTTCACGCCCTCGGCCTGCATCTGCGACATGCGCCGGTCGATGTGACGCTTGTCGAGCTTGAAGTTGGGGATCCCGAAGCGCAGCAGGCCGCCGATGCTGGGGTTCTTCTCGAGCACGATGACGCCGTGCCCGGCCCGCGCGAGCTGCTGGGCGCAGGCCAGCCCGGCCGGCCCCGAGCCGACCACCACCACCCGCCGGCCGCTGCGGTGGGCCGGGATCTGGGGACGGATCCAGCCCTCCTCCCAGCCCTTGTCGATGATCGCGCACTCCAGCGTCTTGATGGTCACCGGCTCGTCGGTGAGGTTGAGCGTGCAGGCCGCCTCGCACGGGGCCGGGCAGACCCGTCCGGTGAACTCGGGGAAGTTGTTGGTCGAGTGGAGCACGGCGAGTGCCTCGCGCCAGCGCCCGCGGTAGATGAGGTCGTTGAAGTCCGGGATGCAGTTGTGGATCGGGCAGCCCTGGTGGCAGTACGGGACCCCGCAGTCCATGCAGCGCGCGCCCTGCTTGGTGAGCTCGCCGTCCTCGAGCGGGATGACGAACTCGTCGAAGTGCTGGATGCGGTCGGCGACCGGCCGGTAGGTGCGGCTCTGGCGCTTGATCTCGACGAATCCGGTCGGCTTGCCCATCGGCGCTCTCCCTGCGGTCCGCTCAACCCTGCATCGGGCTGTCGCCGGTGCGCTCGGTGCGCCGGCGGTCGGGAGCGCGGCGCCGCTCGAGGGCCTGGCGGTAGTCGTCGGGCATGACCTTGACGAAGCGGGCCACCACCTCCTCCCAGTCCTCGAGCAGGGCGCGGGCCCGGCTGCTCCCGGTGTGGCGCAGGTGGCGCTCGATCAGCGCGCGCAGGCGCTGCTCGTCGTAGCGCAGGTGATCGCGCAGCATCTCCTCCTCGCCGACGTCGGCCGGCACCGCCTCCTCCTCGGGGATGCGCTCGAGGGTGACCTGGTCGGTGTTGCAGCGCCGCTCGAAGAGCCGGTCCTCGTCGAGCACGTAGGCGATGCCGCCGCTCATTCCGGCCGCGAAGTTGCGCCCGGTCGCGCCGAGCACCACCACCACCCCGCCGGTCATGTACTCGCAGCCGTGATCGCCGACTCCCTCGACCACCGCCACGGCCCCGGAGTTGCGCACCGCGAAGCGCTCGCCGGCCACCCCGCGGAAGAAGCACTCGCCGGCGATGGCCCCGTAGAGCACGGTGTTGCCGACGATGATGTTCTCCTCGGCGCGCCGGCGGCTCGTCTCCGGGGGCCGGACGATGATCCTCCCGCCGCTCAGCCCCTTGCCGACGTAGTCGTTGGCGTCGCCCTCGAGCTCGAGGGTCACCCCGTGGGCCAGGAACGCCCCGAAGCTCTGCCCGGCGGTGCCGGTAAGGCGGATGTGGATGGTGTCGTCGGGCAGCCCGCGGTGGCCGTGGCGGCGCGCGATCTCGCCCGAGAGCATCGCCCCGACGGTGCGGTTGACGTTGCGGATCGGGCGCTCGATGAGCACCGCCTCGCCGCGCTCGAAGGCCGGCCGGGCCGCCGCGATCAGCTCGTGGTCGAGGGCCCCCTCGAGGCCGTGGTCCTGGGCCTCGCAGTGGTGGACGGCCACCCCGGGCGGGCTCTCGGGGCGGGCCAGCACGGCGCCGAGATCGAGCCCGTTGGCCTTCCAGTGCTCGAGCGCGCGGCGCATCTCGATGCGGTCGCTGCGCCCGATCATCTCGTCGAGGGTGCGAAAGCCCATCATCGCCATCAGCTCGCGCACCTCCTCGGCGATGAAGCGGAAGAAGCGGATCACGTGCTCGGGCCGGCCGGTGAAGCGCTTGCGCAGCTCCGGGTCCTGGGTGGCGATGCCCGCCGGGCAGGTGTTCAGGTGGCACTTGCGCATCATCAGGCAGCCGGCCGCGATCAGCGCCGCGGTGGCAAAGCCGAACTCGTCGGCGCCGAGCAGCGCGCCGATGACCACGTCGCGCCCGGTGCGCAGCCCACCGTCGACCTGCACGGCGATGCGCCCGCGCAGCCGGTTGCGGACCAGCGTCTGGTGGGTCTCGGCGAGCCCGATCTCCCAGGGCGCCCCGGCGTGCATGATCGAGGTGAGCGGACTCGCCCCGGTGCCGCCGTCGGCCCCCGAGATCAGCACGTGATCGGCGTGCGCCTTGGCCACCCCGGCGGCCACCGTGCCGACCCCGGCCTCGGAGACCAGCTTGACGCTGATGCGGGCGCGCGGGTTGACGTTCTTGAGGTCGTGGATGAGCTGCGCGAGGTCCTCGATCGAGTAGATGTCGTGGTGGGGCGGCGGCGAGATCAGGCCCACCCCCGGGGTCGAGTGGCGGACCCGGGCGATGGTCTTGTTGACCTTGTGCCCGGGGAGCTGGCCGCCCTCGCCGGGCTTGGCGCCCTGGGCCATCTTGATCTGGATCTCGTCGGCGTTGACCAGGTACTCGGCGGTCACCCCGAAGCGCCCCGAGGCGACCTGCTTGATCGCCGAGCGCATCGAGTCGCCGTTGGGCAGCGGCACGAAGCGCTCCGGCTCCTCGCCGCCCTCGCCGCTGTTGGAGCGCCCCCCGAGGCGGTTCATGGCGATCGCCAGGGTGGTGTGGGCCTCGTAGGAGATCGAGCCGAACGACATCGCCCCGGTGCAGAAGCGGCGCACGATCGAGTCGACCGGCTCGACCTCATCGAGGGCGAGCGGCTCGGCGGCCGGCCGGAGATCGAAGAGCCCGCGCAGGTTCATCAGCTCGCGGCTCTGGCCATTCATGCGCTCGGCGTAGGCGCGGTAGCGCGCCGCGTCGCCGGAGCGCACCGCGTGCTGGAGCAGCGCGATGGTCTCCGGGTTCCACATGTGGCGCTCGCCGCGCAGCCGCAGGGCGAGCTCGCCGCCGACGTCGAGGGCGTCCCGGTAGATGCTGGCGCTGCCGAAGGCGTCGCGGTGGCGGGCGACGGTCTCGCGGGCGATCTCCTCGAGCCCGACCCCCTCGATCAGGGTCGGGGTGCCGGTGAAGTAGCGCTCGACGAAGGCGCTCGCGAGGCCCACGGCATTGAAGATCTGCGCTCCGCAGTAGGACTGGAAGGTCGAGATCCCCATCTTCGACATCACCTTGAGGATGCCCTTGTCGATGGCGTTGACGTAGCGGCGGTGGATCTCCTCCTCGCTGGCCGGCTCCTCGAGGGTGGGGCGCAGCGCCGAGAGGCTCTCGAAGGCCAGATACGGGTTGATCGCCTCGGCCCCGTAGCCGGCCAGCAGGCAGAAGTCGTGGACCTGGCGTGCCTCGCCGGTCTCGACCACCAGCCCGACCTCGGTGCGCAGGCCCTCGCGGATCAGGTGGTGGTGGACCGCCGCGGTGGCGAGCAGCGCCGGGATGGCGATGTGATCGGCGTCGATGGCGCGGTCCGAGAGGATGATGATGTTGAAGCCCTCGATGACCTTGCGCTGGGCCTCGGCGCAGACCCGCTCGATCGCCTCGGCCATCCCCGCGGCACCGAGATCGGCGACGTAGCAGATGTCGACCGTGTAGGTGCGGAAGGCGTTGTCGACCTTCTCGTGGATGTGGCGGATCTTCTCGAGATCGACGTTGGAGAGGATCGGCTGGGCGACCTCGAGGCGCTTGTGCGAGCCGCCGTGGTCGAGCTCGAGCAGGTTGGGGCGCGGCCCGATCAGCGAGACCAGCGACATCACCAGCTGCTCGCGGATCGGGTCGATCGGCGGGTTGGTGACCTGCGCGAAGCACTGCACGAAGTAGTCGTAGAGCAGCTTGGGACGGGTCGAGAGCACCGCCGGAGGGATGTCGCGGCCCATCGAGCCGACCGGGTCCTGGCCGCGCTCGGCGATCGGGGCGAGGAAGAACTTGAGATCCTCCTGGGTGTAGCCGAAGGCCTGCTGGCGGTCGAGCAGGGTGTGCTCGTCGGGGGCCATCGCGGCGACCTCGGGGGCGAGCTGCTCGAGCTTGATCTGGGTCTGGTCGAGCCAGCGCCGGTAGGGCTTGGCGCGGGCCAGCTCGCGCTTGAGCTCGCCGTCGTCGATGATCCGCCCGCCCTCGAGGTCGACCAGGAACATCTTGCCCGGCTGCAGGCGCCACTTGCGCGCGATCCGCTCCTCGGGGATGTCGAGCACGCCGGCCTCCGAGGCCATCACCACCAGGTCGTCGTCGGTGACCAGGTAGCGGGCCGGGCGCAGCCCGTTGCGATCGAGCGTCGCCCCGATCTGGCGCCCGTCGGTGAAGGCCACCGCGGCCGGCCCGTCCCAGGGCTCCATGAGCGCGGCGTGGTACTCGTAGAAGGCCCGCCGGCGCTTGTTCATCAGCGGGTTGCCGTCCCAGGCCTCGGGGATCATCAGCATCATCGCGTGGGCGAGCGGGTAGCCGGCCGCCACCAGCAGCTCGAGGGCGTTGTCGAAGGTCGCCGAGTCCGAGCGCCCGTCGCCGATCAGCGGCCAGAGCTTGTCGAGGTCGTCGCCGAGCAGCCTGGAGACCATGTTGTGACGGCGCGCCAGCATCCAGTTGATGTTGCCGCGCAGGGTGTTGATCTCGCCGTTGTGGCACAGGTAGCGGAACGGCTGGGCGAGCTCCCAGGAGGGGAAGGTGTTGGTCGAGAAGCGCTGGTGGATCAGGGCCAGCGCCGAGGCCAGGCGCGGGTCGGTGAGATCCGGGTAGTAGACCGGCAGGTTGGGGGCGAGCATCATGCCCTTGTAGACCAGGGTGCGCGAGGACAGCGAGACCACGTAGAAGTGGGGCGCCTCGGGCTCGTCGCGCCCCCAGATGTCGTGGTGGACCTGCTTGCGGATGACGAACAGCTTGCGCTCGAAGGCGTCCTGGTCAGGGCAGCCCGGGCCGCGCCCGACCAGCACCTGGCGCATCACCGGCTCGCGGGCGCGCACCTCCTCGCTCAGGCAGGTGTTGTCGGTCGGCACCTCGCGCCAGCCGAGCAGGCGCTGCCCCTCGGCGGTGACGGTGCGCGCCAGGGCCCGCTCGCAGGCCTCGCGCAGGGCCGGCTCGCGGGGCAGGAAGAGCAGCCCGCAGGCATACTCGCCGGGAGCGGGCAGCTCGATGCCGAGCGCCGCGCACTCGGCGCGCAGGAAGGCGTCCGGGGTCTGGATCAGGATCCCGGCGCCGTCCCCGGCCAGCGGGTCGGCGCCCACCGCGCCGCGGTGATCGAGGTTGACCAGCACCTCGAGCCCGCGCTCGATGATCCGATGGCTCGCCCGGTTGCGGATGTCGGCGACGAAGCCGACCCCGCAGGCGTCGTGCTCGTGGCGCCGGTCGTGCAGGCCGGCGCGGCGCCGTCGCGTGGCGCGCGGCCCGGTCGCCGCGGCCGGGGCCTGGTGAGGGCTGCGGGCTTGCAGCGGCTGCCTCGAGCTCATCCGTGCTCCTGTGTTCTCCCCGGCCCCGCTCGCGCGGGCGCCTTCCCGGGCCGCCGTCGGCCCCTCGGTCATGCTGCTCGGTAGGGCGCCGCCGGCGCCCCGCGTTCCGGTTGTGGTGGCCGCCGACCGGGCACCCCGCCGCCCGGTCAGACCCCGATGGTTCCTACATTATCCACGAAATAGCGGGCGGTCATGAGGTCGAGGTGGCCGCCGCCGCCGTTCTTGTAGACGGTGATGTCGTCGTCGGCGCGCGGCGGCGAGAGCCCGGCGGTGCACAGATCGCCCAGATCGGCCTCGACGTCGGCGGCCGTGATCACCCCGGCGGCGAGCGGCGCGGCGAGATCACCGCAGGCCTCGAGCGTGGTGGCCCGCGCGTCGACGAAGAGCCGCGCGCGGGTGATGGCCCGGTCGTCGGCCTCGCGCATCTCGGGGGTGAAGCCGCCGACCAGGTCGAGGTGCTGGCCGGGGCGCAGCCAGGCCCCGCGCACCAGTGGCGCGCGGGCCATGGTCGCGCACGAGATCACGTCGGCCTCACGGACCCCGGCCTCGAGGTCCTCGATCGCCTCGACCTCGA
>CAZRGU010000206.1:0-6813 GCA_964599705.1 uncultured Ectothiorhodospiraceae bacterium
GGGCCGGCCGCTGCTCCTCGTCCGCCTTGGCGCACCGCATCGCCCCGGCGAGGGGGGAGAGCACCGACCCGTAGCGCTACCTATCGCCGGCGGGTGCCGGCGGCACCAGGGCGGCGATCAGCCGGTCCTCGAGCTCGATGCGCCGGGCGAGCGCCTCGCCGAGCGCGGCGAGGCGCTCGCGCAGCGTCTCGTCGGGGTCGCCGCCCCTGGCGCTGCGCTCGAAGGCCTCGTTGAAGGCCATCGCCGCGTCGGTGGTCGCGGCGATCGCCGGGTAGAGCTCGGCGGCCAGCTCGCGCACCGCGCGGCGCCGCTCGCGTCCCTCGGCGATGCGCTGGTAGAGCCCGAAGTGGCCGGCGGCCATGTAGTCGACCAGCAGCTCGACGAAGCGCGGCAGCGCCTCGTCCCCCTCACCCCCGTCCGGGTACGGCGCCACCCCGGCGGCCCGCTCGTAGAGCACCAGCATCTCGCGGCGCTCCTCGAGCAGCCCCTCGACCAGACGCCGCGTCCCGGAGCGCCGCTCGCCGCGCTCGAGACGCTCCCCCGAAGAATCCGACGCCATCGCTGCCTCCCCCTCGCCCGATCTCCCGCCCGGCCACAGGCGCCGGCGAGAAACGCCGGCCAGGCCCGCAGCGCCGGTGCGCCCGCCCGGCCCCTCCCGGACGCGGCGGCGGGCGCCATCAGCGGGGACACTAACCCGCCACGGGGCAGGGGCACAAGCCGCCGCGCGGGGCGCGTGGACGGCCCGCGCGGGGCTCGTGTATGGTGGCGCCCCCGCGCCGGAGGGAGCATCGATGGCCGCACCTCGCTACCCGCGCTTCGACACCCTGAGCCTGCATGCCGGGCAGCGCCCGGACCCGGCCACCGGGGCCCGTGCCACCCCCATCTACCAGACCACCTCGTACGTCTTCCGCGACACCGAGCAGGCCGCCTCGCTGTTCAACGCCGAGCGCCCCGGGCACGTCTACTCGCGGATCTCCAACCCCACCAACGCGGTCTTCGAGGAGCGCATCAGCGCGCTCGAGGGCGGCATCGGCGCAATCGCCACGGCCAGCGGCCAGGCCGCCCTGCACCTGGCGATCGCCACCATCGCCGGGGCCGGCGCGCACATCGTCGCCTCGCGGGCGCTCTACGGCGGCTCGCACAACCTGCTCAGCTACACCCTGCCGCGCTTCGGCATCGAGACCACCTTCGTCGACCCGCGCGACCCGGCGGCCTTCGCCGCCGCGATCCGCCCCGAGACCCGGCTGCTGTTCGCCGAGACCCTCGGCAACCCGGGGCTCGACGTGCTCGACATCCCGGCGGTGGCCGAGGTCGCCCACGCGGCCGGCCTGCCGCTGCTCGTCGACTCGACCTTCACCACGCCCTACCTGTGCCGCCCCTTCGAGCACGGCGCCGACCTCGTCTTCCACTCGGCGACCAAGTTCCTCGGCGGCCACGGGGTGGCGATCGGCGGGGTGCTGGTCGACGGCGGGCGCTTCGACTGGGAGGCCTCGGGGCGCTTCCCGGAGCTCACCGAGCCGTATGCCGGCTTCCACGGCATGGACTTCGCCGAGGAGTACGGGCCGGCGGCCTTCATCATGCGCGCCCGCAAGGAGGGGGCGCGCGACTTCGGGGCGTGCATGAGCCCGACCACCGCCTTCCACCTGCTCCAGGGCGTCGAGACCCTGGGCCTGCGCATGCAGCGCCACGTGGAGAACACCCGCCGGGTGGTCGCCTTCCTGGCCGAGCACCCGGGGGTCGAGTCGGTGACCTACCCGGAGCTGCCCGATCACCCCGACCACGAGCTCGCCCGGCGCCTGCTGCCGCACGGCTGCGGGGCGGTGTTCAGCTTCACGGTGCGCGGCGGGCGCGCGGCCGGGCGGCGCCTGATCGAGTCGCTGGGGCTCTTCTCGCACCTGGCCAACGTCGGCGACGCCAAGTCGCTGGTCATCCACCCGGCCACCACCACCCACCACCGCATGGACCGCGAGGCGCTGCGCGCGGCCGGGATCGAGGAGGGCACCGTGCGCCTCTCGATCGGCCTCGAGGATCCCGAGGACCTGATCGAGGACCTCGGCCGGGCCCTGCGCCGGGCCACGCGCGGCTGAGCCGCGCCAGGAGGGAACCGATGCGCTTCGAGCTCGCCGGCCAGGAGGTCTTCGCCTACACCGGGGCGCGCCCGCTCGAGCCCGGGCGCCCGACCGTGGTGTTCATCCACGGGGCGGGGATGGACCACAGCGTGTGGAACCTGCAGAGCCGCTGGTTCGCCCACCACGGGCGCAACGTGCTGGCCTTCGACCTGCCCGGGCACGGCCGCTCGGGCGGCGCGCCGCTCGCCTCGATCGAGGCGCTGGCCGACTGGGTCGAGGCCGCCCTCGGGCACCTCGGGGTGGAGCGCGCCGCGCTGGTCGGGCACAGCATGGGGGCGCTGGTGGCGCTCGACGGGGCGGCCCGCCACCCGCGGCGGGCCGGCGCCCTGGCGCTGCTCGGCTGCGCCCAGCCGATGCCGGTCAGCGACGCCCTGCTCGAGGCCGCGCGCAGCGGCGAGCACGCCGCCTTCGACATGATCACCCTGTGGGGGCACGGCGCGGCGGCGCGCCTCGGCGCCAACCCGTCGCCGGGAATGTGGATGATGGGCTCGGCGCTGCGCCTCCTCGAGCGCTCCGCCCCGGCGGTCCTGTACCGCGACTTGAGCGCCTGCAACGCCTACCTCGCCGGGCTCGAGCGGGCCGCCGAGGTCGCCTGTCCGGCGCTGGTGGTGGTCGGGCGCCAGGACCTGATGACCCCGGCGCGGGCCGGGCGGGCGCTCGCCGGGGCGTTGCCCGAGGCGCACATCGTCGAGCTCGACTGCGGGCACATGATGATGGCCGAGGCCCCGGAGGCGGTGCGCGAGGCGCTCGCCCAGTTCCTCGCCTCCTGGTAGCGGCCGGTTTCAAACCCGCCGCTGCCAGGCACGGGGTCGCCCACCGGCGCCCGCGCCGCGCCTACCCCATCCGCGCCAGCAGCTCGGCGCCGAGGTGGGCGAGCAGCATCAGGCGGCTCTCGTCGCTGCTCGTGAACAGCAGGCCGTCGCGCTTGTTGACCAGCTCCAGCACCCCGAGCACGCGACCCTCGCGGATCATCGGCACGGCCAGCAGCGAGCGGGTGCGGTAGCCGGTCTCGGCGTCGACCGCGGGGAAGAAGCGATCGTCGTCGGCCGCGTCGTTGACGATGCAGGGGCGGGCATTGCGCGCCACCCAGGCGGCCACCCCCTCGCCGCTCGGCAGCCGCCGCCAGCTCAGCTTGTCACCGGGCACGGTGCCGCGCGCGATCACGAAGACCAGCTCGCCGCTCTCTTCCTCGAGGGCCAGCAGCGAGCCGTTCTCGGCATCGACCGCGCCCCGCGCCGCATCGAGGGCGGTCTCGAGACGGGCCAGCGTCTCGGCGTCACCGGGAGGCCGGTGGAGCGCATCCATCAGCCCGCGCAGGGTGTCGAGGTAGCGGCGGCGCGCCTCGATCACCGCGCACAGGCGCCGCACCTCCCGCTCCAGCGAGGTGCCGGCGCCAGGCTCGCCGGGCGAGGCCCCCGCCCCCGCGCTCATCGGCGCTGGCCGGGGCAGGCTGGACAGGCACCGTGCCAGGCGCGGCGCCCCGGGGTCGGATCGCTCAGATACAGGTCCGGCAAGAGGCGAGGTACATGTAGTAGCCGGCGCCGGCCGCGATGGCGAGCACCAGTCCCGCAAGGCAGCCGAAGATCAAGCTCATCTCCCGATCCTCGATCAGGAAGCGGAACAGCACCACGGTGCCGAGGAAGGCAGCGAGGCAGATCGCCATGAGAATGTAGGTTTCCACGTGTCCCCCGATTCGACGGTATCCGCGTGCCATGCCGCGATGCGCTGGTTTTCGGCCGCCGCGGGGGAAAACTTTAGTGCCTCAGGCGCGCCGGCGCCAGGGTCGCGGACCCCCTTTCGTTCCTGGCCATCGCCTTCCCGCCAGCGGGCATTCCGGGGCACCCCTTCCCGGCGCCGCGCTGCCGCTCGCGGCGCCGGCCCCCTATACTTCGCCCGTCGCGCCGCGGCGGGCGGCGCACCGGGCAACGAGGAGCCCCGCGATGAGCGAGCACCAGGGACCCCTTCGCGAGACCGTGCTGCACGCGTGGCACGTGGCCAACGGCGCCAAGATGGTGCCCTTCGGCGGCTGGGACATGCCGGTCCATTACCGCGACGGGATCATCGCCGAGCACCTCGCCACCCGCCGCCACGCGGGGCTGTTCGACGTCTCGCACATGGGCCGCTTCCGGGTGCGCGGCGCGGGCGCCGAGCGCTTCCTCGGCGAGGTCCTGACCAACAGCCCGCGGGCGCTCGGCGACGGCGAGGCCCACTACACCTTCATCGCCACCGAGAGCGGGGGGGCGGTCGACGACGCCTACCTCTACCGGCTCGGCCCCGGCGACTACCTGCTGGTGGTCAACGCCGCCAACCGCGAGAAGGACTGGGCCTGGCTGCACGGGCACGGCGAGCGCGCCGGCGTCGAGCTCGAGGAGGCCAGCGAGGCGCTGGCGATGATCTCGCTCCAGGGTCCGGCCTCGGCGGCTCTGCTCGAGGGGCTGATCGGGGCCGCGGCGCTGCCCGAGAACAAGCGCAACCGCCTGACCCGCGCCTCCCTCGACGGCCACGAGCTGATCGTCGCGCGCACCGGGTACACGGGCGAGACGGTCTGCTTCGAGCTGTTCTGCCCGCGCGAGGCGGCCGGCGCGCTCTGGCAGCGGCTGGTCGACGCCGGCGCCCGGCCGGTCGGGCTCGGGGCGCGCGACTCGCTGCGCCTCGAGGCCGGGCTGCCGCTCTACGGCCACGAGCTCGGCACCGACCCCGAGGGGCGCGAGATCCCGATCTTCGCCAATGCCCTGGCCCAGGTCGCGGTGCGTACCGGCAACGAGCGCTTCGTCGGCAGCGAGGCGCTCGCCCGCCAGAGAGCCGAGTACGAGGCGATCCGCCGCGGCGAGCTGCGCACCCCGGTCGAGGAGCGCATCCTGCGCTACCTGGTCCAGCCGATCGCGGTCTTCTCGGGGCGCCGCCCGCTGCGCGCCGGCTACCAGGTCTTTCACCGCGGCGAGCCGGCCGGCTGGGTGACCTCGGGGACCACGGTGCCCTACGCGCGCTTCGCCGGCGACGGGCTCGCCGCCGCCCCGACCGAGGAGCACGGGCTGCGCCCGATCGGGCTCGCCCTGCTGCGCTCCGACATCGCCTACCGCCCCGAGGCGCCGGTGGTGCTCGAGGTTCGCGACCCGCGCGGGCGCTCGATGGAGGCCGAGCTGGTCGAGCGCAACGCCTGGCCGACCGCCCCCTACCTGCGCCCGCACACCGGCTTCGAGGCCCCCGCGGCGCCGGCCCGCAGCGACGCTACCGATCCGCGCCAGGCGGTCCGCCGGCTGGCCGCGGAGGCCGAGCGCAACCACGCCTGGCGACGGCGCGAGTGCATCAACCTGATCCCCTCGGAGAACGTCGTCTCGGCGCTGGTCGAGCGGCTCTGCGCCAGCGACCCGGCGGGACGCTACAACGAGCACAACCGGATCCGCGCGCTCGGACCCAACGCCCCCGAGGTGCGCTACTACATGGGCACCGCCTTCATCATGGACAAGGAGGAGGAGCTCAAGGCGGCGCTGCGCACCTTCTTCGGCTGCGCCCAGGTCGAGGTCCGCCCGATCAGCGGGCAGATGGCCAACGACACCGTCTACGACGCCCTCAAGCAGTTCCGCAACCGCCACCGGCGCGGGCGCACCCCGCGGCTGCTCGGCCCGGTGCTGGTCCACGATCTCAACAAGGGCGGCCACCTCAGCGCCCAGGTCAGCGGGGCGCTCAAGAACTACGTGGCCATCGACCCGCGCACCGAGCGCCCGGCGGTGCTCCACTTCCCGATGCGCCGCGACCGCCCGCACGCGGTCGACGTCGCCGCGACCCTGGAGCTGATCGGCGAGCACCGGCCCGAGCTGATCGTCTTCGGGCGCAGCGTGATCATCGAGCGCGAGCCGGTCGCCGCGGTCGCCGAGTTCGTGCACCGCGAGTTCGGCCCCGACGATCCGGCCCGCCCGCTGCTGATGTACGATGCCGCCCACGTGCTCGGGCTGCTCGGGCCGGCCTTCCAGGACCCGCTGGCCGAGGGTGCCGACCTGGTCACCGGCTCGACCCACAAGACCTTCTTCGGTCCCCAGCGCGGGGTGATTCTGGCCGACATCCAGCCCGGCTCGCCCTTCGAGACGCTGTGGCGCCAGATCGAGCAGCGCGCCTTCCCCGGCCACGTCAGCAACCACCACCTCGGGACCCTGCTCGGGCTGCTCGCGGCCAGCTACGAGATGCTCGCCTTCCGCGACGCCTACCCGCGCCAGGTGATCGCCAACGCGCGCGCCTTCGCAGCGGCGCTCGCCGCCCGCGGGCTCACCGTCGAGGGCGACCCCGAGGACGGCTACACCGCCACCCACCAGGTGCTGCTGCGCGGCGCCCGGGCCCGCGGCGGCTACCTGGCCGGGCTGCTCGAGCGCAACAACGTGATCACCAACCCGCAGGCCTTCTACGACGACCCGAGCTTCGCGGCGGCCAGCGGCGTGCGGATGGGCACCCCGGAGATGACCCGCTACGGGATGCGCGAGGCCGACTTCGAGGTCCTCGGCGGGCTGATCGCCGACATCGTCCACCACGGTGACCGGCGCCCCGAGGGGCACTGGTGCCACCAGGTCCGCGAGCTGCGCGAGCGCTTCCTCGAGATCGGCTACTGCCTGGAGGAGTAGCCCGGCGCCGCGCGGCGGGCGCCACACCCCTCGTCGGGCGTGGGTCGCGCGTAGGTCGGGCGCAAGCCCGACGT
>CAZRGU010000207.1:0-6802 GCA_964599705.1 uncultured Ectothiorhodospiraceae bacterium
CGATCTGCGGGGTTCGCTGCCGGACGGGGCCCGGACGTCGGGCTGGCGCCCGGTATCTGCGGGACGGTGGCCGAGCGATGCCGGGGTCCACCGCGGGCCGCGGCCCAGGCCGCCGCGGCTGCGCCGAAGGCGCGGAACAGGGCGGTCGAGTGCGGATCGTCGAGGACCTTGTACTCGGGGTGCCACTGCACGGCGAGCGCAAACCCGCGCGCCTCGCGCACCCGCAGCGCCTCGATGGTGCCATCCTCGGCCTCGCCCTCGACGACCAGGGCGGGGGCGACCCGGTCGACGGCCTGCCAGTGCAGCGAGTTGACCTCGATCTCGCGCCGTCCGAGCAGCTCGGCGAGGGCCCCGCCGGGGCACAGCCGGACGCGGTGGCGCGGCCCGTACTGGACGTCCGGATCGGGGTGCTCGGGGCGGCGGTGATCGAGCCGCCCCGGGAGCTCGTGGACCCGCGGGTGCAGGGTCCCGCCGAGGCAGGCGTTGAGCTCCTGGAGCCCGCGGCAGATGGCGAGCAGCGGCAGGCCGCGCTCGAGGGCGGCCTCGATCAGCGCGAAGGTGCTGGCATCCCGGGTCTCGTCGTAGGGCTCGGCCGCGGCGCTCGGCTCGGCCCCGTAGCGGCTCGGGTGGACGTTGGAGCGGGCCCCGGTGAGCAGCAGCCCGTCGAGGTGCTCGAGCACCGCGGCCGGCTCCTGGACGTCGGCGAGCGCCGGGATCATCACCGGCAGCGCCCCGGCGGCCAGCGCCACCGCGCGGGCGTACTTGTCGCCGAGGGCGTGGAAGGGCTGGCCGTCGATCACGCGCAGATCCGCGGGCAGGCCGACCAGGGGCGGGCGGGCGCTCATCGGGGGCTCCTTCGGGCGGGGGCGGGCGGGCGCGGATTATCGGCGCCGCCTGCGGTCGCGGCAAGCCGGCAAGCGTTGCCCTCCCTACGAGCCGCCGCGCGCGGCCCGTGCCGCGGCGCTGATCGCGTCGAGCTCGTCGCCGAGTGTCGGGCGCTCCTCGCGGTAGAACAGCCCGAGGGCCGGGCGCTCGCTGCGCATCGCCAGGTGCATCGCCGCCTCCAGATCGCTCGGGTCGTGCTCCTCGGGCAGCGCCCGGACCACCGCGTCCATGTTCTTGTAGGTGCGATCGGTCTTGTCGAAGGTCACGCAGGGCGAGATCACGTGCAGGTAGGAGAAGCCGCGGTGGGCGATCGCGGCGCTGATCATCGCGGCCAGATGATCGGGGTGCCCGGCGTAGGCCTGGCCGACCCAGCCGGCCCCGTAGGAGAGCAGCATCAGCAGCGGGTTGAGCGGCCGGTCGTGGTTGCTGAACGGCGAGGTCGAGGTGGTGAAGCCGAGCGCCGAGGTCGGCGAGGTCTGGCCCTTGGTCAGCCCGTAGATGCCGTTGTCGAACAGGATGTAGGTGAGGTCGACGTTGCGCCGCGCCGCGTGCGGGATGTGCCCGCCGCCGATCGCGAAGCCGTCGCCGTCACCGCCGACCACCAGCACGGTGAGCGCCTCGTTGGCGAGCTTGATCCCGGTGGCCACCGGCAGCGCCCGCCCGTGCAGGGTGTGGAAGCCGTAGGTGTCCATGAAGAACGGGAAGCGCGAGGCGCAGCCGATCCCGGAGACCACCACGCAGTTCTTCTTCGGTACCTTGAGCTCGGTGAGCGCCGCGGTCACGCCCTCGGCGATCGAGAAGTAGCCGCAACCCGGGCACCAGGTCGGCAGCACCTGGGAGCGGTACTCGAGCCGCCCGCTGGCACGGCGCTCGGCGAGCTTGTCCTCGAGGTAGACCGGTTCCTTGAGCTCTGCTTCCATCGCGCTGTCCTCTCTCAGGCGGCGCTGCGGCGGCTCGCGGCGGCGAGCCGCCGCACGCTGTCGAGGATCTCGGAGACGTCCATCGGGTTGCCGGTGACGCGGTTGAGCCGCTCGACCGGGCGCCCGAGGGTGCCTGAGACCAGCTGGGCGAACTGGCCCTCGTAGTTGAGCTCCGGGACCAGCACCGCGGCGCAGTCGTCCATGAACGCGGCGATCGCCTCGACCGGCAGCGGCGAGAGCATCACCACCTTCATCGCCGCGCAGCGGATCCCCTCGCGGCGGGCCAGCATCATTGCCTCGAGGGCCTCGCCGAAGGTCGAGCCCCAGGCCAGGATCCCGACCTCGATCGGGCCCTCGTCGCCGAAGCGCTTGCAGATCGTGATCCCGGGGTGCTCGAGGGCGGCGGCGAGCTTGCGGTGGCGCTTGGCGCTCATCGCGGTGTGTACCTCGGGCTCGTAGCTCGGATGCCCCCGCTCGTCGTGCTCGAGACCGGTGGCGGTGTGGATGCCGGACTCGTCGCCGGGGATGGCCCGTGGGCTCACGCCGGTCTCGGTGAGCTCGTAGCGCCGGTAGGGCTGGTCGCTCGCCCCGCGGCGCATGCCGCGGCTGACATTGAGCTCGAAGGTCTCCTCGGGGCTGAAGGTCACCGACTCGAAGCGGTTCGAGAGGTACAGATCGAGGAGCACGATCACCGGCGTCTGGTAGCGCTCGGCCATCTCGAAGGCCTTGCCGGCGCAGCGCCAGCAGCCCTCGACGTTGGTCGGCGCGAGCACGATGCGCTGGGCGTCACCGCCGCTGCCGGTCAGCGCCAGGTTGAGGTCGGCCTGCTCGGTCTTGGTCGGCATCCCGGTGCTGGGGCCGCCGCGCTGCGAGCAGAAGATCACGCACGGCACCTCGGCCATCACCCCGAGGCCCATCATCTCGGCCATCAGGGCGAGCCCCGGCCCGGAGGTCGCGGTGGCCGCCCGCACCCCGGCGAATCCCGCCCCGATGGTCGCCGAGATCGCCGAGATCTCGTCCTCGGTCTGCAGCAGCCGCTTGCCGCGCTCGGGAAGGGCGCGGGCGAGGCGCTCCATGATGGTGGTCGCCGGGGTGATCGGGTAGCCGAAGTAGACGTCGATGCCGCCGTCGAGGCAGCCCTTGGCCACCGCCGCGTTGCCGCTCAGGATCTCGACGTTGCCGGGCAGGCGCGCCGGCGGCGGGCCGAGCTCGACGAGATCCAGGCGATCGGCGCGCTGCGCCTCCTCGACCCCGGCCTCGAAGGCGGCGATGCTGCTCTCGGCGACCACCTTGGCCTTGGTGCGGAACTTGGCGTTGATGGCGGCGTGGAAGGCCTCGCGGGGCATCTCGTAGAGGCCGGCGACGAAGCCCAGCGCGACCATGTTGCGCGAGCGGTTCGAGCCGGTGGCCCGCTCGCTGAGCTCGCGCAGCGCCAGCCCGTAGGGAAGCTGGCCGGGAAGCAGGTGCCCGGAGATGTGCTCCCCCTCGGCGAGCGTCGTGATCGGGGCCGACTCGTAGATCACCGAGCCGTAGTTGCGCACCTCGCCGACATGCGGGATGGCGTGGCCGTCGTTGAGCGAGACCAGCACGTCGGAGCGCGGCTTCATCGAGTAGACCTGCTCGGAGGTGATCCGGGTGCGGGCGATGCACTTGCCGAAGCCGCGGATCTCGGCCGGGTAGGTGTTGAAGGCGATCACCCGGTAGCCGGCATTGGCCATCGCCTGCTTGAGGATGTCGCCGGCGGCAATCGTCCCGTCGCCGGCCGAGCCGCAGATGGCGATCTGGATGTCGGTGTCGTTGCTGGCCACTAGTCGTGCTCCCAGAAGGGCGAGTCGAGACGGCCCTCCTCGTCGATGCGCAGCGTCTCCTCGCCGTCGGTCTCGAAGGCGATCGCCTCGCCGCTCATGTTCAGCGCCGCCACCTCGCCCATCCGCCGCACGTTGCGGTAGCCGTAGTAGAAGCGGTAGCTGTTGTGCTCGGCCGACCAGATCTGGCAGACGTCGCCGGCCGCCCAGATCGCCTCGTCGGATGACTTCAGGTTGGCGTCGACCAGGATCCCGCGCTCCATGTCGACCCCCGAGCTGCTCATGAAGTCGACGTTGGGCTGCAGCCCGTAGAAGGGCATCACCACGTCGCCGCGCAGGTCGCTGCCGTCGGCGAACACCACCCGGCGCGCCGCCAGCCCGGCGGCGCCCTCCTCGACGTGATCGACCTCGCCCCTGTCGGCGAGCTCGATGCCCATCCGCTCGAGCGCGGCGTGGTAGCGGGGGCGGTCCTCGGCGCCGACCTCGTGGGGCCAGAAGGTCCGCTCGCCGGGCACCACGGTGACCCGGTAGTCCTCGGCGATCAGGGTGCGGGCCAGATCGAGCCCGAGGATGTCCCCGCCGAGCATGATCACCCGGCCGTGCTTGGGCAGCGCCGCGCGGGTGGCGATCGCCGCCCGATAGGTGCCGAAGTAGTGCATCAGATGGCGCGAGTCCTTGAGCTGCTCGGGCAGGTAGGCCTCGCCGCCGGTGGCCACCAGCAACCGGTCGTAGCCGACCTCCTCGCGGTGGGCGAGGCGGATCCGCCGGCGCTTGGAGTCGACGTCGAGCACCGGGCTCTTGCGGCGCACCTTGAGGCGGCGCTGCTCGTAGTACTCGGGGGGGTGGACCAGCAGCTCGACCCAGGAGTTGCAGCCGCGGAACACGCTCGGCAGGTCGTAGCGGTTGTAGAAGAGCAGGGCGCCGGCCGAGATCAGGGTGATGCGGGACTCGGCGTCGCGCTCGCGCAGGGTCGCCGCGGCGGCGTTGCCGGCCATGCCGTTGCCGATGATGACGTAGTGCAGTGGGCTTGCCATGGCTCAGCAGTCCTGCATGAAGAGCTCGTTCTTGGTGATCGAGATGCAGCGCGTCGGGCAGACCTTGAAGCAGGCCCCGCAGCGGATGCACTGGTTGTTGTCGATCCAGATGGCGCCCACCTTGTTCCACTCGCTGGTCTCGTCGAGCTCGCCGTAGGTCCCGTCGGGGCGGATCTCGACGCCCTCGACCAGCTTGATGCAGTCGCGCGGCGCGACATCGATGCAGGCCCGGCAGAAGATGCAGTTGTCGACGTCGATCTCGTACTTGAGGTAGCACAGGTAGCAGCGCTTGGCCTCCTCGCGGGCGAGCTCGGCGTCGAGGCCGGTCTCGACCTCGATGTCGGGCGCCTCGAAGCGCCGCCCGAGCGGCTCGGTGGGCACCGGCTGGCGGGGGATGAAGTCGAAGCTGCGCTCGCGCTGCGGCCCCTCGACCGGCTCGACCTTGACCACCAGGCGGCGCCGTGCCCGGCCCATCAGCCAGGTGTCGAGCTTGAGCGCCACCTCGCGCCCGTGCCCGATCGCCTCGATGACGGTCGAGGCGCCGCGCACGTAGTCGCCGGCCGCGAACACCCCCTCGCAGGAGGTCATGCCGTTCTCGGCGATGCGCACGTTGCCCCAGGTGTCGAGCTCGAGGGGCTCGTCGAGCAGATCGTTGACGGTCTCCTGGCCGATCGCGACCAGCACCGTGTCGCACGGCTCGACGAACTCCGAGCCCTCGATCGGGATCGCTTTGCGCCGCCCGTTGGCCCGCCAGCCGCCGAGCCGGTTCTGGGCGAAGCGCACCCCCTTGACCCGGCCCTTCTTGTCGGCGACCAGCCCGACCGGCGAGCGCAGCCCGCGGATCTCGATGCCCTCGCGCTTGGCCTCGCGGATCTCCTCGTCCATCACCGGGATGTACTTCTCGGTGGTGCGGATGTGGATGGTGACCTGCTCGGCGCCGAGGCGCCGGGCGACCCGGGCGCAGTCGAGCGCGGTGAACCCGGCCCCGATCACGGCGACCCGCTTGCCGACCTTCTTCTTCGCGCCGCGGTGCATCTCCATCAGGAAGTCGAGGCCGTACTCGGCGCCCTTGAGCTCGGCGACCCGGTCGCGATCCTCCTCGCCCTCGCGCAGCGGCAGGCGGATGGCGCGCATGCAGCCCATCGCCAGCAGCACCGCGTCGAACTCCTCGCGCAGCTCCGAGAGGCGCACCTCGCCCTCGCCGCGCCCGAGCCCGACCCCGGTGCGCACCTCGACGCCCAGCCGGGTGGTGTTGTGGACCTCGACGTCGAGGACGTCGCGCGGCAGCCGGAAGGCCGGGATGCCGTAGCGCAGCATCCCGCCGGGGTGGCGCTCGCGCTCGAAGATGGTCACCGCGTGGCCGAGGATCGACAGATCGTGGGCGGCGGCCAGCCCCGCCGGTCCGGCGCCGATGATCGCCACCCGCTTGCCCGAGGGGGTGTACAGATCCTCGCTGATGCGGTGCCCGGAGGTCTTGAGATCGGCCGCGGCGCGCTTCAGGTGGCAGATGTTGACCGGCTCGCCGTTGCCCGGCCAGCCGTGGCGGCAGGCCGGCTCGCAGGGGCGCGAGCAGATCCGGCCGAGCACCCCGGGCAGCACGTTGGCCAGGCGGTTGATCTCGTAGGAGCGCCCGTAGCGCTCCTCGACGATCATGCGGATGTAGGCCGGGATGTTGGTGCCGGCCGGGCAGGCGGTCTGACAGGGGACGTTCTCGCGCACCCAGCCGATGTCGCGCGGGTCGGTCGAGAAGCGCACCGGGGTGACCACCCGCTTGCCGTAGGAGTGGCGCTTGGAGAAGTCCTCGCCCTCGTCGAGGTAGACCTTGCGTTGCTCTTGTGGAGTGGCCATCGGTCCTTCGTTCGCTGCGGTGTTCCCAGGTGGGCGCCCGTCCGTCGGCGCCCGCGGCGGGCGCCCGCGGCGGCCGGCAAGATGGGGGAATGATGCCACGAACCGCGCCCCGGCGGGGCGCGCCCCGGCCACGGGCCCGGCGCGCTAGTCTCGGCCAGCGCGCGCCGGGCGGTCATTGACCCGGATCAACGGGCCCCGGTTCGCGCCCCGCCGGCCCCGCCGTGGCGGGCCGCAGCGGGGCGCCCCGCTCACACCGCGGGCAGCGCGGCGAGCGCCTCCTCGAGGGCGCGCTCGTCGTAGGGCTCGTCGC
>CAZRGU010000208.1:0-6739 GCA_964599705.1 uncultured Ectothiorhodospiraceae bacterium
GACGCTGCCGGCCGGATACAGGCTCTGGTCGGGATACATCTGCCCGGCCTGGTTGCCGGTCAGCGCGCCGAGCGCCTTGACGTGGCCGCCGGCCTCGAGCCGGCGCCACAGCCGCTCGGCGCCACGGCGCGCCAGGGTGTGCTCGATCCTCACCGAGCCGCGCAGGCGCAGCACGTCCTCGGCCTGGTAGGGGCGCTCGACGTGGCGCCAGCGCGGCTCCTCGCGCCACTGCCTGCGAAGGGTCTCGGCCGATAGCTGCTCGCTCATCCCGCTCTCCTCTCTTCTTGATGCTGCGTTGGGCGCCTCGCCCGCACCGCTGCGCGGGCTCCCGGACCGCGGCGGTGCCGGCCACCCGGCGAGACACCGGCCTCGATCGCGAATGCACCTTATTCGCATCGCATGATTTGACAAGCCAATTGTTTCAATGTTGAGTATTCGAATACTCAATCGTCTCCCTTGGCCCGTGGACAAGAGCGAGAAGCGCTTCTACTACAAGCAGAACCGGCTCAAGCAGCTGCGTGCCTTCTGCTACGCGGCCCAGACCGGCAGCGTCTCGAAGGCCGCCGAGCGGATGTTCCTCAGCCAGCCCTCGGTCTCGCTGCAGATCCGCGCCCTCGAGCAGGAGCTGGGGATCACGCTGTTCGAGCGGCGCGGGCCGCGCATTCGCCTGACCCCCGAGGGACGGGTGCTCTACGAGCTCGCCTACCCCCACGTCGAGGGCATCGATCGGCTGCCCGACCTGCTCGCCGATCGCTGCGGCTCGCTCGAGTCGGGCGAGCTCGACATCGCCGCCGGCCAGTCGACGATCCTCTACATCCTCCCCCAGCTCGTGCGCCGCTACCGCGAGGCCTACCCCGGGATCCGCATCCGCCTGCACAGCGTCACCGGCCGCGACGGCCTGGCCAAGCTGAAGAGCGACGCGGTCGACTTCGCGGTCGGCGCGATGCCCGAGGAGGTGCCCGAGGACCTCTGGTTCCAGCCCTGCTTCCGCTACCCGCACACCCTGATCACGCCGCTCGAGCACCCGCTCGCCGGCCGCGAGCGGATCGGGCTGCGCGACATCGGCCCCTACGGGCTGATCCTGCCGCCGCGCGAGCTCAGCACCTGGCGGGTCGTCGACCTGGTCTTCCGCCAGCGCCGGGTCGACTACCACGTGGTGCTCGAGGTCGGCGGCTGGGAGGTGATCAAGAGCTATGTGGCCGCCGGGCTCGGGGTGTCGATCGTCTCCGGGGTCTGCCTGACCGGCGAGGAGCGCCTCTTCACCCGCCCGCTCGACGAGTTCTTCCCGGACCGGACCTACGGGGTGGTCTGGCGGCGCGGCAAGTTCCTCTCGCCGGCCGCGCGGCGCTTCATCGAGATGCTCGACCCGGGCAGCGGCGAGGCGCAGTAGAGGGGCCGGGAGCCGGGTGGCCCGCATCGCGCCCCCCCGCCCTCCCCGCCCGCGCCAGGCCGCGGGCCTGGCGGGCACGGCCCGGGGGTCGCCGCGCCGGGCTTCCCATGGATCGCGCCGCTGGTGTAGTCTGATTCCCGACCGGCCCAACGGCCCGTCGCGTCGCGGCCAGGGCGGGTACCCGGGTGGCGCCGCACGACCGCCGGGTCGCGGCCATCCGCCACCGGCCCCGGCTCGGACCAAGGCAGCGTGTCGATGGCAAACCTACCCGAGATTGTCGGAGGTGACGGGCTCGCGGTCGAGACCGCGAAGCCGAAGCTCAAGCGACCACCGCCCTACAGCGTGGTGATGCTCAATGATGACTACACCCCGATGGAGTTCGTGGTCCACGTGCTCGAGCTGTTCTTCGCCATGGAGCGGGAGCGGGCGGTGCGCGTGATGCTCCAGGTGCACACCCAGGGAAAGAGCGTGTGCGGGATCTACTCGCGCGAGATCGCCGAGACCAAGGTCGCCCAGGTCAACGACTACTCGCGCCAGAACAGCCACCCGCTCCTGTGCACCATGGAGCCGGCTCCGGACGGTTGAGACAGTGCTGAGCAAAGAGCTGGAGTTCTCCCTCAACGTCGCCTTCCGCGACGCCCGCGAGAAGCGACACGAGTTCATGACCGTCGAGCACCTGCTGCTCGCGCTGCTCGACAACCCGGCCGCGGCACGGGTGCTGCGCGCCTGCGGCGCGGACATCGAGGCGCTGCGCGCCGAGCTCGGCGCCTATCTCGACCAGCACACCCCGCTGCTCGCCAGCGACGACGAGCGCGAGACCCAGCCCACCCTCGGCTTCCAGCGGGTGCTCCAGCGGGCGGTCTTCCACGTCCAGTCCTCGGGCAAGAAGGAGGTCACCGGGGCCAACGTCCTGGTGGCGATCTTCGGCGAGCGCGAGTCCCAGGCGGTCTACTTCCTCAACCGCCAGAGCGTCACCCGGCTCGACGTCGTCAACTACCTCTCGCACGGGATCTCCAAGGTCCAGGACGGCGAGGAGGGCGAGGGGATGGGCGGTGAGAGCGAGGAGGAGCGGGGCACCGAGCAGGCGCCGGGCAACCCGCTCGAGGCCTTTGCCGTCAACCTCAACCGCCAGGCCGAGCGTGGCAAGATCGACCCCCTGATCGGGCGCCGCCCGGAGGTCGAGCGGACCATCCAGATCCTCTGCCGGCGGCGCAAGAACAACCCCCTCTACGTCGGCGAGGCCGGGGTCGGCAAGACCGCGATCGCCGAGGGCCTGGCCAAGATGATCGTCGACGGCGAGGTCCCCGAGGTGCTGCGCGAGAGCACCATCTACGCGCTCGATCTGGGCGCGCTGCTCGCCGGGACCAAGTACCGGGGCGACTTCGAGAAGCGCTTGAAGGGGGTGCTCAAGCAGCTCGAGAACGAGCCCGGCGCGATCCTGTTCATCGACGAGATCCACACCATCATCGGCGCCGGGGCGGCCTCCGGCGGGGTGATGGACGCCTCCAACCTGATCAAGCCGATGCTCGCCTCGGGCGAGCTGCGCTGCATCGGCTCGACCACCTACCAGGAGTATCGCGGGATCTTCGAGAAGGACCGCGCGCTGTCGCGCCGCTTCCAGAAGATCGACATCACCGAGCCGTCGGTCGAGGAGACGGTCAAGATCCTCAACGGCCTCAAGTCGCGCTTCGAGGAGCACCACGGGGTGCGCTACTCGGGCCCCGCCATCCGGCTCGCCGCCGAGCTCGCCCACCGCTACATCAACGAGCGCTACCTGCCCGACAAGGCGATCGACGTGATCGACGAGGCCGGCGCCCGCCAGAAGCTGCTGCCCCCCTCGCGGCGGCGCAAGACGGTCGGGGTGGGCGACATCGAGGCGGTGGTCGCGAAGATGGCGCGGATCCCGCCGAAGACCGTCTCGACCTCGGACAGGGACGTGCTGCGCAACCTCGAGCGCGACCTCAAGATGGTGGTCTACGGGCAGGACGAGGCGATCGCGACCCTGGCCTCGGCGATCAAGATGGCCCGCTCGGGGCTCGGCGAGCGCGAGCGCCCGATCGGCTCGTTCCTGTTCGCCGGCCCGACCGGGGTCGGCAAGACCGAGGTCACCCGCCAGCTCGCCCGGATCATGGGCATCGAGCTGGTGCGCTTCGACATGTCCGAGTACATGGAGCGGCACACCGTCTCGCGCCTGATCGGTGCCCCGCCCGGCTACGTCGGCTTCGACCAGGGCGGGCTGCTCACCGAGGCGATCTGCAAGCAGCCCCACGCGGTGCTGCTCCTCGACGAGATCGAGAAGGCCCACCCGGACGTCTTCAATCTGCTCCTCCAGGTCATGGACCACGGCACCCTGACCGACAACAACGGGCGCAAGGCCGACTTCCGCAACGTGGTGCTGGTGATGACCACCAACGCCGGGGCCGAGCGCATGAACCGCCCCTCGATCGGCTTCACCCGCCAGGACCACACCGGCGACAGCCTCGAGGCGATCAAGCGGCTCTTCACCCCCGAGTTCCGCAACCGCCTCGACGCGATCGTGGAGTTCGCCGCGCTCGCCCCGCAGACCATCGCCAAGGTGGTCGACAAGTTCATCATCGAGCTCGAGAGCCAGCTCGAGGACAAGCGGGTGACCATCGAGGTCGGCGAGGCCGCGCGCGCCTGGCTCGCCGAGCGTGGCTTCGACCCGCTGATGGGCGCCCGCCCCATGGCCCGGGTCATCCAGGAGCACATCAAGCGCCCGCTGGCCGAGGAGCTGCTCTTCGGGCGGCTGGCCGCGGGAGGCCACGTGCGCGTCGAGGTGGCCGGCGAGGGCCTGCGCCTGGCCTTCGCCTCCGAGGCCCGCGCCGCCGAGGTCGACGAAGCGTAGGGGCGTCTCGCACCGCCCCCTGTCAGTGACCGCCCGGCGACGCGATCACTGAGCCCGGATAGCTCACCGCTGCGCGAAGCGAGGGCGTCGAGGCGCCGCTGGGGCGGGACGCACGGACCCGAGGCGCCGGGGAGGGAGGTTCGATGGAGGGGTGCCGGCGCCGGTCCCGCGCCGGGTCGGGCAGCGGGGCGGGGTGCGCAGCGACACGCTGCGAGCACGTCCCTGTGGCGCTCGGCGCTCGGCATCCCTGCCTCGCGACGGTCGCTCCGCACCCCGCCCCGCTGCCCGACCCGGTTTGCCGCGGTGCTGGAGTGACAGCCCGCCAGCGTGTCGCTGCGCGCCACACCGCGCCGCGCGACCCCCCGCGGGAAGGCAGCCGCCTTCCGGTGCATCGCTGAAGAATCCGAGCCCCCGCCCACTGCACGCGTGGGCGCGTGGATGAAGCGGCTAAGGGACGCGCTCAGCCGGGGCCCATTGCGGGTAGAATCCCTGCCCCGCCCGACGCCCCCGGTCCGTGACCCGCCGAACGAGATGAACGAGCACAGTCGCAACGCGCGCGTGACCGAGCCGCCGCTGCCGGCGGCGGCCGGCGAGCGGCTGGGCTGGCGCGGCCTGCACGGGGCGGCCGTCGGGCTGGCGATCGCGGCGGCCGCCCGCCGCCACCCCGGCCCGTTGCTGGTGATGACGCCGGACACGCCCGCAGCCGAGCGCCTCGAGGCCGAGCTGCGCTTCTTCCTCGCCGCCGAAGGGCCGGCGGTGAGCCGCTTTCCGGAGTGGGAGACCCTGCCCTACGACGCCTTCTCGCCGCACCAGTCGATCTGCTCGGAGCGCCTCGCCGCGCTCGCCCGGCTGGCGCGCTGGCGCCGCGGGGTGCTGATCGCGGCGGTCCCCGCCCTGCTCGCCCCGGTGCCCCCGCCGACCTTCATCGCTGCCCACACCTTCGTGCTCGAGGTCGGGGAGCGCCTCGATCGGGAGGCGCTGTGCGCGCGCCTGATCGGGGCCGGCTACCGGCGGGTCGGGCAGGTCTACGAGCACGGCGAGCTGGCGATCCGCGGCTCGCTGCTCGACTGCTTCCCGATGGGCGCCGCGGCCCCCTACCGCATCGACCTGCTCGACGACGAGGTCGAGAGCATCCGCCGCTTCGACCCCGAGAGCCAGCGCAGCGAGGCGCGGGTCGAGCGCCTCGAGGTGCTCCCGGCGCGCGAGTTCCCGCTCGACGAGGCGGCCATCGCCCGCTTTCGCCAGGCCTGGCGCGGGCGCTTCGAGGGCGACCCGACCCGCTGCCCGGTCTACCGCGAGGTCAGCCAGGGGCTGGCCCCGCCGGGCATCGAGTACTTTCTGCCGCTCTTCCACGGCGAGCGCTCGACGCTCCTCGACCACCTGCCGGCGCCGACCCTGGTCATCGAGTGCGCGGGCGTCGGCGAGGCCGCCGAGCGCTTCTGGGCCGAGGCCTGCGCCCGCCACGAGGAGCGCCGCCACGACCTCGAGCGCCCGATCCTCGCCCCGGGCGAGCTCTTCGCCCAGCCCGGCGAGCTCAACGCCCGCGCCGCGAGCCACCCGCGGGTGCGCATCCGAGGGGTCGGGTCGAGCCCGCGCGGCGCCGTCGACTTCGCCACCGAGGCCCCGGTGGCCGTCCCCATCGAGCCGCGCGCCACCGATCCGCTGGCCGCCCTGCGCGCCTTCCTCGAGCGCTTTCCCGGGCGGGTGCTGCTGGTCGCCGAGAGCGCCGGGCGGCGCGAGACGCTGCGCGAGCTGCTCGCCGGGCGCGGCCTGAAGGCCACGGCCTGCCGCGGCTGGGCGGAGTTCAGCGCCGGCGAGGCGCGCCTGGCCCTCACCGAGGCGCCGCTCGAGGACGGCATGACCCTGCGCGAGCCGCCGCTCGCGCTGCTCGCCGAGCGCCAGCTCTTCGGCGAGCGGGCCGCCGCGCGGCGCCGCCGCCGCGCCGGGCGGGATGCCGAGAGCATCATCCGCGATCTGGGCGAGCTCGCCGACGGCGCTCCGGTGGTCCACGAGGATCACGGGGTCGGTCGCTACCGCGGGCTGGTGACCCTCGAGGTCGACGGGGTGGCCAACGAGTACCTGCGCATCGACTACGCCGGCGATGACCGGCTCTACGTGCCGGTCGCCTCGCTGCACCTGGTCAGCCGCTACACCGGCGCCGAGCCCGAGCAGGCGCCGCTGCACCGGCTCGGCAGCGGGCAGTGGGCGCGGGCCCGCAAGCGCGCCGCCGAGCGGGTCCACGACGTGGCCGCCGAGCTGCTCGAGATCCAGGCCCGCCGCGCCGCGCGCCCCGGCCACCGCCACCCCTGCGACCCGGCCCTGCTCGAGGCCTTCGCGGCCGGCTTCCCGTTCGAGCCCACCCCCGACCAGCAGGCGAGCATCGACGCGGTGATCGCCGACCTCGGCTCGGCGCAGCCGATGGACCGGGTGGTGTGCGGCGATGTCGGCTTCGGCAAGACCGAGGTGGCGCTGCGCGCCGCCTT
>CAZRGU010000209.1:0-6718 GCA_964599705.1 uncultured Ectothiorhodospiraceae bacterium
AGCTCGATCGGGCCACCGCGTGAGCCTACGCCGCGCGGACCGGGAGGCCAAGTGGATGCCGGCCTGCCGCGACCACCGGCGCCCGCAGCCGCGGGCCGGTGAGGGTTGCCGGCCGAGCGCTCCCCGGCCCTGCCGCTCGCGCCACCGTGGATGTAGAGTAGGCCCCGCCGGCCGTGGCCGGCGGGGAGGAGAGCATCGCATGGCGGGCGCAGGCGCGAGCGTCGCGGTCGGTATCCGGGAGGTCGTCAAGCGCTTCGGAGACCCGGGCGGGGCTGCGGTCACCGCCCTCGATCACGTCTCGCTCGACATCCTCGACAACGAGTTCTTCACCCTGCTCGGCCCGTCGGGGTGCGGCAAGACGACGCTGCTGCGGGTGGTCGCCGGCTTCGAGTCCCCGAGCGCCGGGCAGGTGCTGCTCTTCGGGCGTCCGATCGACGCCGCCCCGCCCCATCGCCGGCCGGTCAACACGGTGTTCCAGAGCTACGCGCTGTTCCCGCACATGAGCGTGGCCGAGAACGTCGCCTTCGGGCTACGGCGGCTGGGCCGCGCCGAGCGCGAGGTCCGCGAGCGGGTCGGGGCGATGCTCGAGCTGGTCAAGCTCACGGCCTACGCCGGGCGCCGCCCGGGGCAGCTCTCCGGGGGCCAGCAGCAGCGCGTCGCCCTGGCCCGGGCGCTGGCCCCCAGCCCACGGGTGCTGCTCCTCGACGAGCCGCTCTCGGCGCTCGATCTCAAGCTGCGCCAGGCGATGCGCCTCGAGCTCAAGGAGCTCCAGCGCGAGACCGGCATCACCTTCGTGTTCGTGACCCATGACCAGCAGGAGGCGCTGAGCATGAGCGACCGGGTCGCGGTGATGTCCGAGGGTCGCCTCCAGCAGGTCGGCACCCCGGCCGAGGTCTACGAGTTTCCGGTCAACCGCTTCGTGGCCGACTTCATCGGCGACGCGAACTTCATCGCCGCGCAGGTGGTCGCCCTCGAGGGCGACTACGCGCTGTGCCGCACCGAGTGGGCGAGCACGCTCCGCGCCCGCAACAGCGGCCACGCGGTCGGCGACCGGGTCACCCTGGTGCTGCGCCCGGAGAAGGTGCGGCTCGGGCGCGCAGAGCAGGCCGCCGGCGACAACCACCACCGTGGCACCATCGCCGGGGTCGACTACCTGGGCGACTGCACCACCTACGAGGTGGCGACCGAGGACGGCCTGCGCCTGCTGGTGCAGAGCCGCAGCCGTGAGGACGGGGCGCTGGCCTTCCGCGCCGGCGAGCCGGTCAGCGCCTGGTACTCGGCCGACGCGGTGCGGGTGCTGGCCCAGTGAACGCGCGCGCCTGGCTCGGCGTGGGGCCCGCGGTGGCCGTGATCGGGGTGTTCATGCTGGTGCCGATCCTGATCATGGCCGGCTACTCGTTCATGGAGGCCAGCCCCTACGGCGGGGTGCGCCCGCACCTCTCGCTCGAGGCCTACGTGCAGCTCCTCTTCGAGCGCGACCTTGACGACAGCCTGGCCTTCAACCCGGCCTACCTGCGCATCGCCCTGCGCTCGCTGGAGCTGGCCGCGGCGGCCACCGGGCTGGCGCTGCTGATCGGCTTTCCGGTCGCCTACTACATGGCGACCCGCCCGCCGGCGCGCCGCGCCACCCTGGTCTTCCTGATCACCATCCCGTTCTGGACCAACCTGCTGATCCGCACCTACTCCTGGATCCTGCTGCTGCGCGACAACGGCCTGATCAACAACGTGCTCCTCGGCCTCGGCCTCGCCGAGGAGCCGATCAAGCTGCTCTACACCGACTCGGCGATCCTCCTCGGGCTGGTCTACACCTACGTGCCGTTCATGATCCTGCCGCTCTACGCCTCGCTCGAGAAGATCGACCCGCGCCTGATCGAGGCGGCCCACGATCTGTACGCCGGGCGCCTCGAGGTGCTGCGCCGGATCGTCGTCCCGCTGGCCCTGCCCGGCACGGTGGCCGGAAGCCTGCTGGTCTTCATCCCCTCGCTCGGAGCCTTCATCGCCCCCGATCTCCTCGGCGGGGGCAAGCACCTGATGCTCGGCAGCCTGATCCAGCTCCAGTTCGGCTCCTCGCGCAACTGGCCGTTCGGGGCTGCGGTGGCGGTGGTGCTGCTCGCCGCGGTGATGCTCGCCCTGACCCTCTACGCGCTGGCCGCGGCGCGCCGTGGGCAGGGCGCGAGGCTGCCATGAGCGGGCGCGGCTTCCGCAGCGGCGACCTGCCCGGTCTCGGTGCCTTCACCTGGGCCTTCTTCGCCTACCTCTATGCGCCGATCGCCGTGCTGGTGGTGTTCTCGTTCAACGCCAGTCGCTCGGCGACCGTCTGGGCCGGCTTCAGCCTGCAGTGGTACGCGCGCGCCTTCGCCAACGACGACGTCCAGCGCGCCGCGTTCAACAGCCTGGTGGTGGCCGCCTCGGCGACCACGGTGGCGACCGTGCTCGCCACCCTGGCGGCCCTGGTGATGGCTCGCGGTGGCCCCTTTCGCGGCAAGGGGCCGGCCTACGGGATGATCGTGCTGCCCCTGGTGGTGCCCGAGATCGTGACCGCGGTGGCGACCCTGACCTTCTTCGCCGCGATCGGCCTGTCGCTCGGTCTCGGCAACGTGATCATCGCCCACACGGTGTTCTGCATCCCGTTCGCGTTCCTGCCCATCCGGGCCCGCCTCGAAGGGATGGACGTCCACCTCGAGCAGGCCGCCCAGGACCTCTACGCGGACCCCTGGGAGACCTTCCGCCGGATCACCCTGCCGCTCCTCGGCCCGGGGATCCTGGCCGGTGCGATGCTCGCCTTCATCATCTCGATCGATGACTTCATCATCACCCTGATGGTCGCCGAGGCCGGCTCGACGACCCTGCCGCTCTACATCTACGGGATGGTGCGAATCGGCATCACGCCGGAGGTCAATGCGGTCTCCACGGTGCTGCTCGCCATCTCGGTGCTGTGCGTCTCGGCGTCCTATCTGCTCGGGCGCCGCGCGCAGCACGACCCGGGGCTGGGACCCGTTCAACCGCAGAGAGAGGAGTGAGGAGCCATGAGAAGATCCGCCAACTTCGCCGCCACCAGCGCGCTGGCGCTGGCGCTCGCCGCCCCGGCGGCGAGCGCCGCCGGCGATCTGTTCATCTACAACTGGACCGACTACACGTCCCCGGAGCTGATCAAGAAGTTCGAGGCCGAGACCGGGATCAAGGTGACGCTCGACACCTACGACTCCAACGAGACCCTGCTCGCCAAGCTCAAGCAGGGCGGGGGCGGCTACGACATCGTGGTGCCCACCCACAACTTCGTGCCGATCCTCATCAAGGAGGGACTGATCCGCAAGATCAACGCCGCCAAGCTGCCCGGCTACGCGAACATCGCCGCGCGCTGGAGGAGCCCCGAGTGGGATCCGGGCAATGCCTACACGATCCCCTGGCAGTGGGGCACCACCGCCTTCACGGTCGACACCGCCGTCTACTCGGGCGACATCGACACCTACAAGGTGCTCTTCGAGCCGCCGCCCGAGCTGCAGGGCAGCATCGGGATGTTCAAGGCCCCCGACGAGGTCATCCCGATGGCCGAGATCTATCTCGGCGTGCCGCTCTGCAACGAGAGCCCGGCGGACATGAAGCGGGTGCTGGCGCTGCTCGAGCGGCAGAAGCCGTTCGTCAAGGTCTACAACTCGGACGGCATCCTCGAGCGGCTGGTCTCCGGGGACACCGCGCTGCACACCAACTGGAACGGCTACTCGCTGCGCGCCCGCAAGCAGAAGCCGACCCTGCGCTACGCCTTTCCGCGCGAGGGGGTGATGACCTGGTTCGACAGCATCGCGGTGCCGGCCGGCGCCAAGCACTACGAGAACGCGCTGCGCTTCATCGAGTTCATGCTGGTGCCCGAGAATGCCGCCATCCAGTCGAACTTCGCCGGCTACTCGAACGGCATCGCCGGGAGCCTCGAGTTCATGAAGGAGGAGCTCAAGACCGCCCCCGAGGTCAACCCGCCGGCCGACATGCGCGCGGTGTTCACCCGCACCTGCCCGGAGAAGGCGATCAAGCTCGCCGATCGGGTCTGGACCAAGCTGATGCAGTGATCTCGCGTGGTGCGCGTGGCGCGCGCGGCGCGCGCCGGGGAGCGCCGGGCGCGCCGCCCGCCCGCCAGTCGAGGAGGGGAGCGCGATGCTGACCGTCTACACCGAGCGCCACCGGCTGCGTGCCGCGCGCAGCGAGCTCTACGGCGGCGAGCTGGTCGCCCCGTTCGAGTGTCCCGAGCGGGTCGAGCGGGTGCTCGCGCGGGTCCGCGAGGTGGGGCTCGGCGAGGTCCGCGAGCCGCGCGCCTTCGGGCCGGCACCGCTGCACCGGGTCCACGCCGGCGACTACCTCGGGTTTCTCGAGCACTGCTGGGAGGAGTGGCAGGCGGCCGGCTTCAAGGGCGAGGCGATCGCCAGCGTGTGGCCCTCGCGCCGGCTCTGGCAGGAGCGGGTCCCGGAGTTCATCGACGGCAAGATCGGCTACTACGCGATGGCCGCCGAGACCGCGATCAGCGCCGGCACCTGGGAGGCGGCGCGGGCCGCGGCCGACGTCGCGCTGACCGCCCAGCACGAGGTCGCAGGTGGCGCCCGGGCGGCCTTCGCGCTGTGCCGCCCGCCCGGGCACCATGCGGCCAGCGACTGCTTCGGTGGCTACTGCTTCCTCAACAACGCCGCCATCGCCGCCCAGGCCTTCGTCGACCAGGGGGCGGCGCGGGTGGCGATCCTCGACATCGACTTCCACCACGGCAACGGCACCCAGTCGATCTTCTACGAGCGCCCCGAGGTGCTCTTCGCCTCGCTGCACGGCGACCCGCGCGAGGCCTTCCCGCACTTCCTCGGCTACGCCGACGAGACCGGCCTCGGGCGCGGCGAGGGCGCCAACCTCAACTTCCCGCTCGGGCGCGGCAGCGGCTTCGAGCGCTGGGCCGCGGCGCTCGACGAGGCCTGCGTGCGGATCGCCGCGCACTGCCCCGAGGCGCTGGTCGTCTCGCTCGGGGTCGACACCTACAAGGACGATCCGATCTCGTTCTTCACCCTGGAGAGCGAGGACTACCTGCGCTGCGGCGAGCGCATCGCCCGGCTCCGGGTGCCCACCCTGTTCGTGATGGAGGGCGGCTACGCGACCGCCGAGATCGGGGTCAACGCGGTCAACGTGCTGGCCGGCTTCGAGGGCATGTAGCTCCGGGCCTCGCCGGCGCAGGCGCCGGCGATCACGACCGCTACCGCCGGGCTAGCTGCGCCAGCCCGAGCGCCTGAGCCCGCCGGCCGCGCCGAGCAGCAGCGCGACGCCGAGCAGCGCGACGCTGGGCGGTTCCGGGACGCTCGGGTGGAGGATCGTGGCGGTGACGAAGATCCCGTCCTCGGGCTGGGCCGGGAAGGTGGAGAGCAGGGTCTTGGTGAACGCGCTGGCGGTGGCGTCCCAGCCGATGTGGTAGACGCGGTGGCTCAGCTCCTCGGTGATGATCGCGTCACCGAGGAAGGCTGTGAACTCGCTCGCTGCGGCCTTGACCACGTTCTCCGGGTAGCTTGCCGCGTAGAAGCCCTCCAGGGGGTCGCCGCTGACGCCGAGGTTGGCCGGCACGAAGCTCAGCATCTCCGGGCGGCTGAACTGTAGCCCGAGGTCGGTCATCGTCCCGTCGGGCTCGATCGCGTTCAGCCTCCCGGTACCCTCGGAGACCACCACCAAGGTCCCGGCGGCGAGGTTGCCGAACGGTTGCGGGGTGAAGTCGAGCCCCTCGGCATCGCCGCCGACGTTGGCCAGCCAGGTGGCGTTCCCGGCGCTGTCGACCCGGTAGACGTTGCCGGCGCTGGTGGTCACCAGCATGTCGTTGCCGTAGCGCCCGAAGGGGTCGAAGGCGATTCCGCGGGTCGCTCCCACGAGCCCGTTGACGAACAGCGAGCCGCTCGACCCGTCGTTGGAGAACCGGTAGATGCTGCCGGCGGCCTGCGAGCCGGCGAACACCTCGCGCGACCCGAACCCGCCGAGACCGAGCGAGCTGGACACGAAGATCTCGCCCCAGAACCCGGGGATCGGGGCACCGAACGGCTGCACGTTGCCGCCGTTGAGGTCGGTCTGGTAGAGCTGGTTGTTGTTCGTCCCGAAGTAGACCGAGCCGACGAACTTGTTGCCGGCGAAGGCGAATCCGATGGTGTTGTTCTGGCCGAGCGCGCTGTTGATGTCGGCGCCGGTCACAAAGGGGTCGAAGACCACCGCGGGGGCGTTGACGGCCCAGAGGAAGGCCAGTGCGCCCGCAATCCGGGGGATCCTTCGGTTGGACATGATCGAGGCTCCTCGCCGGTGCGTCGTCTGCTCGTACGCTGCGCCCGGCGCTCCGGCCGGCCGGGTTCAGTGCTTGGCGCAGCCCGGATGCAGGAGCCGTGCCATCCGAATAAATTCCTTTCAAAACAATGCGATGGGATCGGGTGCAGGGGACGAATGGCTCGCTGTGTAAAGAATTCCGACGGTGAGGCGGGGAGATGGTGGGAACGCTTCGCTCAGACGAACCGAGTCGCGAAGCGAAAGTGCTTGTGGAACATGCAGTTATCAGACATGGAGGGGGTGTAAAGGATTCCGACAGCCGCGCCGATCGGGGCCTCCCGGCGGCGCTGCGCGCCTGCTTCGAGTACAGTCGCGCGGCGGCAGCTTCGCGCGTGGGGGGCCGGTGGGGATGGCGAGTGGCGGGGGGGAAGGGCTGCGGCTCGGCGAGTTCGTCGCCCTG
>CAZRGU010000210.1:0-6711 GCA_964599705.1 uncultured Ectothiorhodospiraceae bacterium
CCCGGGCCGGCGCCGTGTCACCGGTCGGCACCAAGCCCGACGCCGGGCCGGCGTCCGGCACCGGGTCCCCGGTGCCGGCGGGCACCGGCTTCACCGCCGTCCGCGCCGTGCCGCGGCATGGTCGGCCGCGTTCTCGCCGGCGAGCCTGCCGATGACCGTCCCGGCCATCAGCCCCGAGCCGCCCGGGTAGTTCTCGAAGAACAGCCCCCCGACCAGCTCCCCGGCCGCGTACAGGCCGGGGATCGAGCGCTCGGTGAGGTCCTGGACCTCGGCGCGCGGGTTGATCCGCAGGCCGCCGAAGGTGAAGGTGATCCCGGTGGTGGTGACGTAGGCCTCGAAGGGCGGCTCGTCGATCGGCTGCGCCCAGTTGCTCTTGTCGATCGCCAGCCCCCGGGTCCTCAGTCCGTCGAGCACGGCGGGGTTGAACGTGCCCGGCTGGCAGGCGGCATTGAACTCCTCGACCGTGGCCTTGAGCGCCGGGGGCGGGATCTCGAGCGCGCCGGCAAGCTCCTCGATGGTCGGCGCGGTGTATCGGGTGACCTGGCGGATGCGGTACTCGTCGCGCAGCAGCGGCACCGTCTTGCGGTCGAAGATCTGCACCGCGGTGCGGTGGGGCTGGGCCATGATCTCGCGGCCGAAGCGCGCGTAGGTGTGGTTGCGCAGGTCCTCGCCCTCGTCGACGAAGCGCTCCCCTCGCAGGTTGACCATGATCCCCAGCGGGTAGGAGTGCTTCTGGAAGTTGTCGAGCACCGTGCGGTCGCCGTAGGGCGGGGCCGAGATGTCCCAGCCGACCGAGTGACAGCCGGACCAGTTGCCGCAGGGCCGGGCGCCGATCTCCATCGCCATCCGGATCCCGTCGCCCATGTTGTGGCGGGTGCCGCGCACCCGGCACAGGTCCCACCCGGGGCCGAGGTAGCGGGCGCGCAGCTCGGGGCTCGACTCGAAGCCGCCGCAGGCGAGCACCACCGCCGGCGCGGCGATCTCGCGGTAGCCGTCCGGCCCGCAGACCTCGAGGCCGGTGATGCGCCGCTCGCGATCCTGGATGAGGCGGGTGGCGCCGGTCGCGTAGCGGATCTCGCAGCCCAGGCGCCGGCACTCGGCGAGCTCCCTCTCGACCAGCCCGGCCCCGCCGCCGACCGCCTCGATGTTGACTCCCCCGTAGAAGTGGTGTCGGCCGTCGATCAGGAAGGACTGGCGCCCGAACATCGGCAGGAAGCGCACCCCGTGGCTGCGCAGCCACGCCATGGCCGGGCGCGAGCCGTCGATCAGGGTCCAGGCCAGCTCCTCGTCGGCCTGGTGGCGGGTGACCTTCATCAGCACCTGGTAGAACTCGTCGCGTTCGTGGGCCGGGAGCACGATGCGCTCGCGCTCGGCCGCGGAGAGGTCGGTCAGCACGTCGCGGCACAGGTCCTCGATGCCGCGGTGGCAGAAGCGGAAGCCGCCGGCGGTGAAGAACGAGTTGCCGCCCCGCTCCTCCTCGCAGGCCTTCTCGAGGATCAGCACCCGGGCGCCGCGCTCGCGCGCGGCGATCGCGGCCGACAGGGCCGCGTTTCCGGCACCGACCACCACCACGTCGTAGCTGGACACGATCGATCCTCCCTCCGCGCTTGCCGGGGTCGCGAGCAGCGATGCTACACTCGGCACCCGGTGCCGCCGGAGCCTCCGGCGAGCTGCCACCAGCGGTGGGCGCAGGCGGCGGCCATGCCCTCGGGCAGCCGCCCGGCCGCCGGCACCGCGAGCAGGCGGGCGGTCAGGTCGGACTCGTCGAGCGGCTCGCGGGGATCGAGGTAGCCCTCGTCGGCGAGGTAGGCCTCGAGCGCCCGCGCGTTCTTGCCGCGAAACCCCCGCAGCCGCTCGTCAGCCCGCCCGTGTACGACCTCGATCAGCTGGCTGGCGTCGCCGCCGAGCTCGGCGGCGATGTCGGCGACGGCGTCCCGAAAGTGCTCGGTCACCGCCGCGCAGCGCTCGATCGCGGCCCGATCGAGCGCCCGCCCGCGCCCGATGAGCCAGCCGTCGCAGAACGCCTCGAGCAGGCGCGCGCGCTCGCCGAGCTGGGCGCCCACCGGCGAGCCGGCGACCACCGCGCCCGCCGCGCCCCCGCCGGCACGCGACAGGTTCTGCCACTGGCCGACCCGCTCGATGCGCCTGATCAGCAGCCGGTGGAGCAGCGCCAGGTCGTCCCACGCCAGGTACCACAGGTGCTGGGCGCCGTGCCCGCGCCGCGGGTCGAGCGGCTCGATGCCGAGCAGGGCGCCGTACTCCTCGGCGCTCCTGCCCTCCGGCGACGGCACCTCGGGCAGCGCCGCGACCCGCAGCGACTCGGCTCGGGTGACGCCCCGCGCTCCCCGGCGCAGCGCCGCGAGGTCGATGATCTCGGCGCCGCCGCAGCCCTCGGCATCGAGCGCCCGCTCGATGCGCCCGGCATCCGCGGGGTCGCTGGTCAGGTAGAAGACCTGGCGGCCCTCGTCGGCGACCATCCGCCCGAGGCTGCGGGCGATCGCCTCGAAGCGCGACGGGTCACACTGGTCGAGCGCCTCGTCGAGGAACAACGGCAGGGCCTCGCCGGGCTCGGCCTGCTCGGCGAAGGCCAGGCGCACGGCGAGCAGGAGCTGGGCGCGGGTGCCGTCGGAGAGGCGCTCCGGCGCGACCCCGGCGCCGGTCGTCGCGTCGACGGCCTCGAACGACCCCTGCTCGCGGGCGGCGAGGCGCAGCCGGTAGGCGTGGTGGGTGAAGCGGCCGAACAGCTCGTCGGCCCGTTCCAGGACGCGCGGTCGCTGGACGGTCTCGTGCTCGCGGCGGACCCGCTCGCACAGGAAGCGCCCGGCCGCATCGCGCAGCGCGCGGTCCCGGGCCTCGGCGAGCCGTGCCCGCCGGGCCTCGCGCTCGGCCGCGGCATCCTCCAGGTCGTGGCCCTCGCGGGCGCGCCGGACCTGCTCGCGGATCCGGGCGATCTCTTCCCGGAGCTCGCCCCGCTGCCCGGCCCGGGCCTGCAGGCCGGCGCGGTCGGCGCGAAGCTGCTCGGCGGTGCGCTCGCCGAGCCCGCGCTCCCCGGCTCGCGCCAGCCGCTCCTCGAGGACCTCGATCTCGATCGCGAGCTGCTCGCGTTTCCTGGTCAGCTCGCGGTACTCGCCGAGCCGCTCGAGGAGCCGCGCGAGCCGGTCACGATCCCCGGCCTCGAGCCCCAGCCGGCGGTAGATCCCGGCAACGACGCCCTCGATCCGGGCGCTGTCCGCCTCCGCCCTCTCGAGCGCCTTGCGGGCGTTGCGGGCGCGCTCCCTGGCCCGTTTCAGCCCCTCGTTGCGCGCCCGCAGGCTGTCGACCGCCGCGCGCGCCGAGGCCGCGTCGGTCGGTGCGCGCTCGCCGTGGGCCGCGAGCGCCGCCGCGAGCGCGGCGAGCGTCTCGTGGTAACGCTCGGCGAGGTCGTGCTCGCGGGCCTGGGCCCCGGCCTCGGCGGCGCGTGCCCGGCGCAACCCGTCGAGCGCACGCGCGGTGTCGACCAGCTCGGCGTCGGGCGGGATCCGATCGAGACCCAGGGCCGCGGCGAGCGCCCCGCGGCGCGCCTCGAGCCGCGCCCGGCGCTCCTCGAGCGCGGCGCGCTCGCCGTCCAGCTCGCCGCGACGGGTCTCCGCGTAGGCGGCGCGCTGGCCCGCGGCCTCGAGCTTCGCGGCCTCGCCCTCGAGACCGCGAAGCGCCGCCTCGACGGCCTCCTCGGTCCAGCGCTCGGGCGCCGCCAGATCCGGAGGGAAGTCACGGCGGGCGGCCTCGCGCTGCTCGTCGCCGGGCGGTGCGAGGCGAAGCCAGGCCGCCGCCGCGCCCAGCCCGAGCCCGGCCCCGAGCACCGCCGCCCCGGGCGCCCCGGCGAGCCACGCGAGGACGAGCCCGGCCGCGGTGAGCGCCGCCGCCAGCCACAGCAGCGCCCGGCGCCTGGCCGCCAGGACGGTCCGGTGCGAGTCGGGCGCCGGCGCGCGCAGCCAGGCGCGCAGCGCCGCGATGGCCAGGCGCACCCGCTCGAGCCGCGCGCGGTCGGCGGGCGGCTGCACGGTGTCTGCGAGCGCGGCGAGCTGCCGCTCCAGGTCGCCGGCCTCGGCGGCCAGCGCCGCCGACTCGCGCAGCAAGCCGAACAGCTCCGCGGCTCCGGCCGGCTCGAGAGCGCGGGCCGCGTCCGCGCGCCCGCCGAGCGGGCGCGCCGCCTCGATCCGCTCGCCGCGGCACTTCGCCAGCTCCGCCCGGGCGGACCCGAGCTCGAGCTCCAGCGCCCCGAGCCGATCGGCACGCTTGGACCAGGTGTCGAGGTCCGCCGCCGCGATCGGCTCTCCCAGGCCGGTCTGCTCGGCGTCCCGCTCGGCCTCCGCGAGCTGCTCGCGCGCCTCGCGGGCGCGCTGGCGCAGGTCCGCGATCTCCTGCTCGCGCTGCTCTGTCTCCGAGCGCTCGTCGCCCCGGGCATCGGCCAGCGCGCACGGCAGCGCCTCGATCTCGGCCTCGATCCGCGCCAGCGCATCGCGTAGCTCGAGCACCCGGAGCGCGTCGTCGTGGCTCGCCAGTCGTTCCTGGGCCTGGTCGGCCCGGGCGAGATCCTCCTCGAGCGACTGGAGGCGGGCCTCCTCGCGCGCGAGCGCCTCGGCCCGGGCGGCGGCATCGTGCAGCACCCGCTCGGCTCTGTCCAAGGCATCGCGCTCGGGCTTGCCGAAACGGGGCCCGGTGGCACCGAAGACCTCGCCCGCCTGGTCGAGGTCGAACCCCCCCGCCATCTGGCGCCGGATCTCGCCCGCCAGCGCCCCGCCGCCCTCCTCGGCGGCATCGAGCAGGTCGCGCAGAGCCAGGAAGTAGCACCCCGCGAGGTGCGCGCCGGGGAGCGGCAGGGGGTCGCAGTCGGCGCCCTCGCGCAGCCAGCGCCGGCGCGAGCCGTCGCGCTCCACGCGCCAGCGCTCGTCGCCGATCTCGAGCTCGGCCGCGGCGGCAAGCTCGGGCGCGGCTCCCCGCTCGGGCCACAGGAGGCCGTCGAGCGCCCGGATCAGGCTCGACTTGCCGATCCCGTTGGGGCCGGTGATGACCTGCAGCCGGTCGCCGATCTCGGCGAGGACGATGCGCCCGTCGATCCCCGCGAGGCGCTCGATGACCAGACGCCGGAGCCTCATCGCCGGCCCTCCGGGGACTCGGTGCGCTGGGCGAGCAGCGCGTGCAGGAACGCCGTCGCCGCCCGCAGCAGCACCTCGCGCAGCGGCTCGTCGTCGAGCGGGTCGCGGCGATCCCGGCCCTCGCCGAGCGGCAGCCAACGGGGGTCGGTGGCCACCTCGCGAAGCGCCGAGCGGGCCTCCTCGAGCAGCGCGCGGGCCGCCTCCCCCCCGCGGCGCAGCTCGAGGATCCGGCGCGCCACCAGGGCCGGCGGATCGTCGCCGCGGGCGAGCGCCTCGAGGTCGACGGCGAGGTCGAGATCGTCGTCGACCCGGTCGACGAACACCACCGTGTCGCCGGCCTGGCGCCGGATGTCGCTCCAGCGGCGCTCGGCGACCCATCCGCGAACCTTCTCGTGCTCGCGGGGCGCGCCGGTCAGGCGCACCCGCACCCCAAGCGCGAGCGGCACGGCACCCTGCTCGGCGAGCCCGCGCGCGAAGCGCTCGACCTCGCCGGCGACCCGGTCGGCGGCATCCTCGGCGTCGTGATCCGCGCCGAGCGCCACCTCGAGGGCCTCCCAGCGCAGCGGGGCGAGCGCAAGCTGCCGGGCCTCGATCGGCCGCCCGACGGGAAGCCGGATGAGCCACGGGCCGTGGGCGCCGGTCTCGCTCGGATCGAGCCCGACGAGAGAGCCGAGGTAGCCGCGAAGCCTGCCGCCCGCGCAGCTCAGCGAGGGGCGGTGGAGGTGACCGAAGACCCAGCCGTCGAGCCCGGCGGCGTCGATCTCGCGGCCCGCGAACGGCGCGTAGTGCCCCCCGGAGGCATCCAGATCGCCGTGGAGCACGCCGAGGCGCGGCACCCCCGGCGCCGCGGGTGGCAGCGGATCGCGGAGCAGCGCGGCGAGCGGGCTGGTGCGAACCCGGGGCTCCGGGAAGGACCACCCGACGAGCTCCGCGAGCGGCCGCCCGGCGCGCTCGATCAGCGCCGAGCTCCATCGCCCTCCGGCCCCCAGCAGGGTGAACCCATCGATCATGCGCGCCAGCCGCGGCAGGGCCTCGACGTCGTGGTTGCCGGCCACCGCGAAGACCGCGATGCCGGCCTCGAGCAGCCGCTGGACCGCGCGCTCCAGGGGTGGCATCGCCTCGAAGCGCGCGCTCGTGCTCTCGACCACGTCGCCGGCGAATACCACCGCGTCGACCCGCTCGGCGACGGCCCGCTCGATGGCGATCTCCAGGCCGGCCCGCGGGGTGAGGTTCGCGACCTCGACGCCGAGGTCGCTCGGCACGCTCGCCGGGCGCGTGCCCAGATGCACGTCGCCGATGGCCATCACCGTTGCGCTGTCGGTCGCCATGCCGAGGTCTCGGTCCCGTCCCGGGCGGACGGGGGCCGCGAGCTCCGCCGGAGCCCCCTGCTGGTTCTCGTCCGCGAGGCAGTTTCACCGAACCCGCGCGGTGAGATCCAGCGCCTTGCGGGGTGCCGGGCGCGGCCCCGGGGCCGTGCAAGCCGCCCAGGCGCAGCCCGCAGGCACGCCCCGCTTGCCTGTTCCGAGGTCGGCGGCGTACCGTGTAGCGGGGCGCGAGGTACGTTGCGCGGGCACGG
>CAZRGU010000211.1:0-6704 GCA_964599705.1 uncultured Ectothiorhodospiraceae bacterium
CCGCCTCCGGCCCCGCCCCGGGCGCTGATCGCCCCGAAGTAGCGGGTCACCTCGTCGCTCCACACCACCACCTTGCCGCCGTCGCCGCGCGCGGTGGCGTCGGCCGCGATGCTCGCCTCCTTGCCGACGTAGGTGCGCCGGGCATTCCTGACCGCCGGGTTCCTGCCCTGGTAGTCGCCGCCGACCAGCGCCTCACCGCCGCCGCTCGCCCCGGAGACGTCGACGCGCGCGGCACCGGTCAGGCCGACCCGCTCGCCGAGCGCGCGCACGGTGCCACCGTGCCCGGCGCTTGAGCGAGCGCTGGTCTCGCTCTCCCCGGCGAGCAGGGTGGTGCCGGTGGCCCCCGAGTCGAGGGTGACGGCGCCCCCCCTGCCGCCCTCGGCGTCGGCGCGCAGCGTGCCGAGCTGCTCGATGAGCGAGTCGGAGGTGATGTCAATCGAGCCGCCCTCGTCGCCCGCCGTTCCCGCCGAGACGTCGACGGTGCCGCGGTTGGCGACCGGCGCGCCGAGCCCGGCGAGCACCACCTTGCCGCCCTTCCTCTCGATGCGCGCGGCGCGCACCACGCCCTCGTTGTTGACGGCGCGGGTGAAGACCTCGCGCGCGGCCGTGGCGGTCAGGGTCACCCGCCCGCCGTCGGCGCGGATGGTGCCGCGGTTGGCCACCGCCTCGCCGCTCCCGGCGCTGTCGCTCGTCACCTCGCCGGCGACTGCCACGCGGAGCAGCCCGTCGCCGTCGAAGTCGAGGGTGGCGACCCGGCCGGCGGCCAGGTTGACGTAGCCGAGGTCGGCCTCGATGACCCCCTCGTTGGCGACCGTGCCGCCGAGCAGGGTCACCCCGCCGCCGCTCGCCGCGCGGATCATGCCGCGGTTGATCACCGCGCCCGGATCGGTGCCGTCACGGGCCGCGAAGCGGTAGCGCCCGGCCATGAAGTCGGCGTTGCTGATATCCAGCGTGCTGGCGAACAACCCGCCGACGTTGACGCTCGCGTTCCTGCCGAAGAGCACGCCGCTGCCGTTGATGATGAAGACCTGCCCGTTGGCCTGGATCGAGCCGAAGATCTGGGTCGGGCGCTGGTTGAGGACCCGGTTGAGCACCGAGGCCGAGGCCGAGGGCTGGTTGAAGCGCACCAGCTCCTGGCGGGCGATGTCGAAGCTCTGCCAGTCGATGGCCATCGCGTGCGACTGTTGCTGGATGACCGTGGTGCGGGCGTCGGGGCGCTGGATCTGGCCCTGCCCGGCCACCACGTTGCCGCCCTGGGGACCGGCGAGGGCATCGCGTACCAGCCCCGGCTGGGCGAGCAGCACGCCGGCCGAGAGCAGCAGCGAGCGGCGGATGAGCCGGGCGAGCGGGCGCTCGGCGCAGCCGGGTAGCAGGTCGGATCGAACGGGCATCACGGACATGGTGCTTGCCTCTATCACGGTCGCGCGCCTGGCGCCGGGGCAGCTCCGGCGCTGGAACTCGCGACGGCTCAGTCGCTCGTCATTACGTCATCCGAGGCGAGCGCGCACGCCCCCGCCTCCCGAGTCGCGGGTGGCGCGCGCCGGCGCTAGCGATAATTAACGCGCCGCGAGCGGACGCGCGCCGCCCGCCACCTGAATTCTTCCCTCTTACTGCTCCGCGACCGACGATGGTCGCGGTCGCCGCCCCGGCGACGTGACCGGAGTCACGGCGCCCCGGCGCAATCCCATTCATCGGCCCGGTACCCTTCACCCGACCCCGCCCCGGCCACGGAGCCTAGAACTCGTAGGTGAAGTCGAACCACCAGCGGCCCTTGTCGCGGTTCTTGCTGCCCTGGTTGGCGAGGTCGCCCGGCACCTTCGGGCCGATCGGGTGGGCCCACTGCAGCCGTCCCTGGAACTGGCCCGGGATGTTGACCGAGACGCCGGCGCCGTAGCCGGCCAGCCAGAGCTGGGCGATGTCGGTCGCCAGCGGATCGTTGAGCTTGCTGTAGGCGAAGTCGCTGAAGAACGAGACCCGCAGCACCTGGCCCCAGTTGAGCCCCTTGAAGGCCGGCTCGTCGGCGATGAACGGCGCGTTGATGGTCCACTCGGCCGAGCCGAACAGGCCGATGTCGGCGAGGCGCTCGGAGACGTTGTAGGCGCGCACGCTGTTCGGGCCGCCCACCGAGAACTCCTCGAGCGAGGTGAGCAGGGTGTTGGTGTACTGCCCTTCGAGACGGACCAGGAGGGTCTGGTTCTCGGTCAGGGTCTGGAGCCTGGAGTAGCTCGCGTTGGCCTTCCAGAAGTTGTTGCTGGCGAACCTTCCGCTCCCCCCGCGGCGGCTCGGAATCACCTGCTGGCTGGCGGCCCGCGCCTTCCCGTGCCCGCCGAGCCGGTCGCCGAGGCCGAAATCCACGCCCAGGCTGCCGACGTTGATCGAGCGGGTCTCGGGGTCGATGTTGTCGAGGTCCATCGACACCCCGAGCGAGGCGAGCTGATCGACGTTGATGTCCACGGTGGCCCGCTTGGTTCGTGACACCGCGCGGGTCAGCCCGGCGCGCAGCGCGGCGTTGAAGCGGCGCGAGCGCGCCATCTGCTGGCGCAGGTAGACCTCGCCGATGGTCGACGAGCCGGCGAGCTGGGAGGCCGCGAGCGTGCCCCCGACGGTGAACGGGTTGCGCTGGAAGCTCGCCCCCAGCGCGAGCCCCGGCCACAGCGGGCGCTCGTAGGCGATCTGCCCGAAGATCGAGCGCTTGGGCAGGTACTGGCGCAGCACCGTGCCGGTCAGCCGGTCGCCGACGCCGGTCGGGTTGTTCCAGGTGATGTCGCCGAGGAAGCGCAGCTCGCCGGTGAACGACGTGCCATGGTTGTCGACCCGCGCGATCCCGTCGATGCGATCCTCGCTCTGGACCTTGAGCACCAGGTCGGAGGTCCCGACCTCGCGCCCGGGCTGGAAGACGCCGAACACGGTGAGCCCCGGATTGTCGCCGGCCAGCAGCACCGCCGACTCGATCGACCCGGCCGAGACCGGGGCGTCGATCAGGTCCTCGAAGGGTTTGGCGAGGATTGCGTCGGAGTAGCGCTTGTTGCCCTCGACCAGGACGTTGCCGAGCCGTCCCTCCTGGACCTCGATGGTGACCACGCCACCCTCGACCTCCTGGGCGGGGATGAAGGCCTGGGCGAGGATGAACCCGGCGCTGCGGTAGTACTCGGTGACCGCGGCCGCGATCTGCTGCATCTGACCGATGGTCATCCCGGCCTCGCGGCGCGCCTTCTCCTCGCGCAGCTTGTCGACCAGCGCCTCGTAGTCCGCGAAGCTCATGTCGAGCTGCGGGTCGTCGACCACGCGGCGCATGAACTCGGTGATCTGGGCCTTCTCCTCGGCGGTGAAGCCGTCCTCGTCGATCTTGTTGAGGCCCTGGCGATCGACGCGCAGGTCCTCGATGAGCTGCGAGAGCTCCTCGAGGTCGATGCCCTGCTCGGGGTGCTCGGCGGCGCCCTTGAGCTCGAAGCGGGTGACGAACAGCCGCTCGCCCTCCTCGACCTCGAGCGGCCGGTCGACGGTGGGCGGGATCGGGAACGTGACCGCCGGCGCGGGCGCGGCGGCCGGCAGCCGTGCCGGCTGCTCGGGAAGCGCCCCCCCCGGCGTGGCCGGCGCCGGGACCTGCCCGGCGGCGGCTCCCGCGACCAGCACCAGCGCGCCGGCGAGCCACGCCCCCCCTGCTGCCGGGCGCCCGCGGCGCGGCTCCCGGCGAGAATTGGTTGTTGTCATCGGCGCTCCATGGCGGAGTCTTGCCATCCCCCCGAGCGAGGTCTCCTCGGCTCGCCTCCCTCACCGCGCGCTAGAGTAGCGGAGCCGCTCCTCCGCGCCAAGCCTTGTCAATCAGAAAAATACACGCAACTCGACAGATTTTCAATGAGTTGCGAGATCAACCGCCGTCATCACCTCAATTCTTGGCTGCGGGGTCGGCCGGCGACGGCGAGCCGGCCTCCCGAGCGCTCTCGGCGACCAGCTCGCGGCGCCAGGCCTCGAGCGCCTCATCGGAGAGGGCGGGGCCGTGCTCGCCGAGCGCCGCGTCGATCACCTGCTGGCGCGCCTCGGCGAGCGCCGCCTGGCGCAGGCTGCTCTCGATCGTCGGGCGGGCCTCCTCGAAGGGCACCTCACCGGGCGCCACGATCGGCCCCCGGCGCAGGACGTGGAAACCCTGGGGCCCTCGCACCGGGTCGCTGATCGCGCCGGGCGCGAGGCGGCGCACCTCCTCGCGCAGCTCCGGGCGCAGGCCGGCCAGCGGGGTCAGTCCCATGTACCCGCCGCGCTGGCGGCTCGCCCGGTGGGCGGAGTAGCGCGCCGCGGCCTCGGCGAAGGCCAGCTCGCCGCGGCGCAGCCGCCCGACGAGCTCCTCGGCGCGCTCGCGCACCGCAGCCTCGCGGCCCGGATCGGCACCGCTGGCCACCGGGAGGAAGACCTGCCACAGCTCGACCCGCTCGGCGACCCGGAAGCGCTCGCGGTTGCGCTCGTAGAACTCGCGCACCGTCTGCGGGTCGGGGAAACCGGGCGCCAGCCGCTGGCGGGCGAGCACCGCCAGGTAGGCATCGGCGACGATCCGCTGCTCGGCCCGGCGCAGCAGGGCCACCACCTCGGGGCGCCGGTCGAATCCGGCGCTGCGCGCCGCAGCCCCCAGCGCCCTGCGGGCGAGCTCGCCGTGCACCGCCGCGGAGAAGCGCTCCGGGTCGGCGAGCAGCTCGCTGCGCTGCGCTGCCGGGAGCCCGCCGAGCAGCTCGCGGACGTCCTCGAGCCCGAGCGTGGTGGCCGGACCGCGCTGCGCGGCAGCCTCGCTGCCCGGCTCACTCGCCTCCGCAGCGCCGCTCGCCATGGCCTCGGGCGGAACCTGCGGGGCCGGCTCGCGCAGGGCGAGAAACGCCGCCGCCCCCACCAGGGCGATGCCGAGAGCCATCACCAGCGCCCCGGTGTAGGCCTTCCCCTCGGTACTCGCCACCGTTCGGCTCTCCTCGTGGCTCGGGCGGGCGGCTCCTTTGACCGGCCGCGGGCTGCCCCATACCATAGCCGCAAGCAGGGGATCGGCACAGCCCCCGAGGAGCGTGTACGGCACTGGCTCACCTACTGCGGAGCAGCGGATCGCGGCGCTGTCCGGCCGTCCCCGCTCGAGGGCCACGGCCATGCCTCCCGGCCGACCGGCGCATCGGCCTCGAGCCCGCCGCCCCGCGCCGTGGCGAGCCGGCGCGGCGTACGGCGCATGATCGGGGGTAGCCCGGCTCCGCAGGCGAGACGCTGCAGCGAGGACCCATGCGGACCGCGATCGGATGGCAATCGTGCGGGCGCACCGATGTAGGGATGGTGCGCGAGCTCAACGAGGACGCCTTTCTCGAGCGTGCCGAGATCGGTCTCTGGGTGGTCGCCGACGGGATGGGCGGACACACCGCCGGCGATGTCGCCAGCCACATGATCTGTGACCGTCTGGCCGCCATCGAGCGCCCGGCCGGGCTGGCGCCGTTCGTCGACGAGGTCGAGGAGCGGCTGCTCGCGGTCAACGCCGAGCTGCGCGCGATCGCGGCCCGGCGCGAGGCGCGGACCGTGGGCAGCACGGTGGTCGCGCTCCTCGCCCATGGCGAGCACGCGGTGTGCCTGTGGGCCGGGGACAGCCGCGCCTACCTCTATCGCCACGGCACGCTGATCGCCGTCTCCGAGGACCACGGGTTGGTCAGCGAGCTGGTGGCGAAGGGGGTGCTCAGCGTCGAGGAGGCCCGCGACCACCCCCAGGCCAACCTGATCACCCGGGCGGTCGGGGCGGCCGACACCCTGTTCCTCGATGCCGAGATCGTCGAGCTGCTCCCCGAGGACCGCTGGCTGCTGTGCAGCGACGGCCTTGACAAGGAGGTCAGCGCCGCCGAGATTGCCGAGATCCTCGCCGCCGAGCCGGGGGCGCCGTACTGCGACCTGCTGGTGGACCTGGCGCTGTCGCGGGGTGCGCGGGACAATGTCACCGTGGTCGCGATCACGGTGCACGAGGGAGAGCCGGGCGAGACGGCGGACGGGCGCTCCGAGGAGACGACCTGCCCGGGCGCGGCCGCGCGCCGCGCCCGCTGAAGGCCGCCGGGAAGCCCACCGGAAGCGGGAAACGCAGTGGCTTCAGTCGCCCACCTCAGGCAGGAGCTGATCGCCTTGATTCGCGGAGGCGGCGACCTCGCCGGCGCTCGCGCCGCGCTCGAGGCGACGCTGCGCGCCGACCCGGGGCGGCGCGGCGACGTCCTGCGCCTGCTCCAGGGCGCCCACAAGGCCGGCCTGGCCGCGGGCGACTACCAGGCCCTCTCGGCGGCCGTGAGCGCGCTGGCCGGCCCGCTCGCCGAGCCCCCGGCGGGCGACCCGGATCGCACCGTGCTGGCCAGCGACGAGGTCGCCTCCGATCCCGACCGCACCGTGCTCGCCACGGAGGCGCCCGGTGCGGAGCGCGTGGCGGGCGAGGACGGCGGGGACCAGGCCACGCGCACCGAGCCTGCCGCCACAGGGGCGACCGGCAGCGATGCCGAGGCTGCGACCGTCGTTCCCGGCAGCCGGCCCGGAGCGGGCGGAGCGAGGCGCCACCCCGCGGGCGACGGCGACGGCGCGGCCACCCGGCTCGGATCGTCGCCGGTCGCCGACCCCGACGAGGCGACCCTGGTCGACCCGCCGGCCGGCGAGCCCGAGGAGGCCACTCTGGTCAACCCGGAGCTGGCGGCCGCCGACGACGAGGCGACCCTGGTCAACCC
>CAZRGU010000212.1:0-6669 GCA_964599705.1 uncultured Ectothiorhodospiraceae bacterium
TCTAATGTATTTTATCAATAATGCATCCCGGCCTCGGCACCGTCCCGGGTGACGGCGGTCAACGCTGCTCCAGGCGGTCGAGCTCGGCGCGCGCCCAGTGCAGCTTGGCCACCACCGTCCTCGCCACCGCCTCGAGGATGCGACGCACCGCCTCGTGCTCGCCGCGCGCCTCGAGCGCCAGCAGGGCCTCGCGGTCGAGCACGTAGAGCCGCGCCCGGCGGGTGACGTAGGCGCTCGCGCTGCGCCGCCCGGGGGTCAGGAAGCCGCCCTCTCCGAAGTAGCCCCCGGGGCCGATCTTGGCCAGGCGCTTGTAGTGATAGCGCCCGGTCGGCAGCCGGATCTCGACCTCGCCGCGGGCCACCAGATAGATCGCGTCGCCCGGGTCGCCGCGCGCGAAGACCAGCGCCTTGCGGGGCAGCAGCAGGGGGCGCACGGTGGCGGCCAGCAGCGCCCGGGTCGCCTCGCCCAGCCCCGCGCAGAGGGCGTTGTCCTCGACGGCCACCCGCCGCCGGTGCCTCGGCGGGGCGTGGCCGAGCGACTCGAGAAGGCGGTCCTCGGCGTACTCCAGGGCGGCATCGGTGCTCGGAAAGGTCTTGACCTTGGGCAGCCCCGGGATCCGCCCGAGCTGGCGGAACGCCTTGTTCATCTTGCGCACCCCGCCGATGTGCTTGAACACGTTGGCATAGACCATGGTCCCGCCGTGGCGGGCGAGCCGCGCCGCCATCTGGCGGAAGATGTGGATGGCGGAGCTGTCGACATGCTGGACCCGGCGCATGTTGAGCACCAGCCAGATCGGGCGGCGCAGATCGGCGTGGAGCTGATCGAAGACCTGCTCGGCGGTGCCGAAGAACAGGTTGCCGCGCAGCTCGACGTAGACGATCCGGTCGCCGTGCTCGTCGAGCAGGCGCCGCTCGAGCTCGTCGCGGGCCTTGAGCGAGCGGCGAGTGCGCCCGGTCGAGCGCTCGTGGATGACCGGCAGGCGCAGTTGGGCGAGCACGAACAGGAGCACCGAGCCGACCACCCCCACCGCGACCCCGACCAGCAGGTTGTAGGCGACCGTGGTGGTGACCACGGCCAGGGCGACCAGCGCATCGGTGCGCAGGCGGCGGTGCTGGAGCCAGCCGAGGATGTCCAGATCGATCATCTCGATGCCGACGTAGATGATCACCCCGGCGAGCACCCCGAGCGGCAGGTACAGGCCGACCCGGCCGGCGAACAGCAGCAGGCTCAGGAACAGGACCCCGGCGACCAGCGCCGGGCGTCGCGAGCCCCCGGCCGCGATCGCCACCAGCGTCGAGCCCTTGGTGCCGCCTCCGCCCACTCCGCCGAGCAGCGCCGCGATGAGCTGCGCCGTGCCCTGGGCGATCAGCTCGCGGCGCGCGTCGTGGCGGCCATCGGTGCGCCCGTCGGCCACCACCGCGGTGAGCAGGCAGTCGATCGAGGCGACCACGGCGAGCGCTGCGCTCGCCGCCACGATCTGCCCCCAGGGCAGGGTGCGCCACAGTGCCGGCTCGGGAAGCACGGCGAGGCGGCCGAGCGCGGGGATCTCACCGACCACCCAGGCCGCAGGGATCGGCCCGGGCTGGATCGCAGCGAGCAGGTGAAAGCCGGCGATGCCGAGCACGAAGCCGCCGATGACGCCGGGCAGCCGCGGCACGAGGATCGGGGTGAGGCGGATGGCGGCCAGGGTGATCAGCACGGTGAGCGCCGGCACCGCCCGCCACACGCCCTCGACACCGGCCGCAGGAGCGATCACCACCGGGACCTGGGAGCGGATCATCAGGATCCCGACGCTGGTCACCAGGCCCGCGACCACCGGGAAGGGGATCAGCTTGACCATGTGCCCGCCGCGGGTCGCGCCGAGCAGCGCCTGGAAGCCTCCCCCGATGACCAGGATCGCGGCCAGCGCCGCGGGCAGGGCCCCCGGCGCGGTGCCGCCCGCGGCCAGCGAGGCGAGCGAGGCGACCAGCAGCAGGGTGACCGGCCCGTTGGGTGCGCTGATCATGCCCCGAGTCGCGCCGGCCAGCCCCGAGCACAGGCACAGGACCGCGGCCCCGAGCAGCCCGGCCATCGCCCCCCGAGAGGGCTCCAGCCCGATCCCGGTGAGCAGCACCACCCCCAGCCCCATCGACTGGGGCAGGGCCACGGCGGTGGCGGCAACGCCCCCCCACAGGTCGCCGAGGCGCACGGTCCGGGCCCCCGCCAGCCTCCCTACCCCCTCATCGGTCGCGGCCATCGCCCTGCCCGTCCCCGCCACCGGGAGGCGACCCGTGCGCCTCGACCATCCCCTCGGCCTGCCAGCGCCGGGCCACGGCCTCGAGGCCGTCGAGCACGGCGCCGAGCTCGTCGCCCCGCCCGGTGAGCCCGTAGCGCACCTGCGGCGGGATCGTGGCGGCCTGTTCGCGCCAGACCACGCCCGCCGCCTCCAGCCGGCGCAGCCGCTCGGTCAGCACCTTGGCCGAGATCCCCGGCATCGAGCCGCGCAGCTCTCCGAAGCGCAGCACGCCCCGCTGGCGGAGGAGCCAGAGGATGTAGGTCGTCCAGGGACCCGAGAGCAGCCGCAGGAGCGCGTCCATCGGGCAACCGCTGGGTGTTGAGGGCACTGTCATGGCTGTTGGTTTCTATTTAGTACCTACTTACTATTCGTAAGCAATGAGAGTATAACCCCGCCGCGAGACCGCGAGCGCGCGCCGCCAGGGGCCCCGATGCCCGCGCGGACCTCGCTCCCCATCCGCCACCTGCCGCAAGGAGCCGAGCCAGCATGACCAAGATCCTCGTTCTCTACTACAGCACCTGGGGTCACGTCGAGCGCATGGCCGAGGCGGTCGCCGAGGGCGCGCGCTCGGTGGCCGGCGCCGAGGTCACCGTCAAGCGGGTCCCCGAGACGATGCCCGCCGAGACCCTCGCCGCCCTCCACGCCAGGACCGAGCAGAGCGCCCCGCTCGCCCGCCCCGAGGAGCTCGGCGACTACGACGCGATCCTCTTCGGCACCCCGACCCGCTTCGGCAACATGGCCGGGCAGATGCGAAACTTTCTCGACCAGACCGGCGCGCTGTGGCAGCAGGGAGCGCTGGTCGGCAAGGTGGGCAGCGTGTTTGCGAGCACCGCCACCCAGCACGGTGGCCAGGAGACCACGCTCACCTCGTTCCACACCTTCCTCTTCCACCAGGGCATGATCGTCGTCGGCGTGCCCTATGCCTGCCCGGAGCTGACCCACATGGACGAGATCAGCGGCGGCACGCCGTACGGCGCGACCACCCTGGTCGGCGCCGACGGCTCGCGCCAGCCGAGTGCCAACGAGCTCGCCATCGCCCGCTTCCAGGGCCGCCACGTGGCCGAGATCGCGACCCGGCTGCGCGGCTGAGGGGCAGGGAGGCCGGTCAGTCGTCGGCCAGCCAGCCGCCGCGCAGCACCGCCCGGGCGGCCTCCTCCAAGGTGCGGGCGCCGCGCTCGACCTCGGCGCAGAGGCGGTCGAGCTCCGGGTGGCGCAGGCGCGGCAGCCGCTCCCGCGCCCGCTCGGCGACCGCCGCCGCGATCAGGCGCCGGGTCGATCGTTGCGCCGGCTCGGCGGCGGCCCCGCGAGCCTCGCGGTGGCGCCGGTGGGCGGCGAGCGCCTCGGCGAGCGCCTCCACTCCGCGACCCTCGGTGGCCACGGTGCGCAGCACCGGCGGGTGCCAGGGCGCCGGCGGGCGGGTCGCGAGCATCTCCTCGAGCTGCCGCGCGCTGGCCTCGGCGCCCGCCAGATCGGCCTTGTTGACCACCAGGATGTCGGCGATCTCGAGCACCCCGGCCTTGATGGCCTGGATCTCGTCGCCCAGCCCGGGGGCGGTGACCAGCACCCGGGTGTCGGTGACCTCGGCGATCTCGATCTCCGACTGACCGGTGCCCACGGTCTCGAGCAGGATCACCTCGAAGCCCGCGGCCGCCATCAGCTCGGCGACCCGCCCGGCCGCCGGCGCCAGCCCGCCGAGGTGCCCGCGCGCGGCCAGCGAACGGACGAAGACCCCCGGGTCGCCGAGGTGGGCGCCCATGCGCAGCCGGTCGCCGAGGATCGCCCCGCCGCTGACCGGGCTCGAGGGGTCGCAGGCGATCACCGCGACCCGCCGCCCGGCGGCGCGCAGGGCCCCGATCAGGGCCGCGCAGAGCGACGACTTGCCCGCCCCGGGCGGCCCGGTGATCCCTACCCGGTGGGCGGCCCCGGCCCGTGGCACGGCCGCGGCGAGCAGCGCCGCACCCCGCCCGCCGCCGTTCTCGACCACGGTGATGGCCCGGGCGAGCGCAGCGCGCTCCCCGGCCAGCAGTCGCTCGACCAGGCCCGGTGCGCCGTGCCCGGCCGTGCTCACGCCACCACCAGCGGCTGCCCGTCGCCGAGCTCGCGGCGCAGGCAGGCGCAGATCTCGCCGAGCGTCGCCCCGGCCTCGGCGGCCTCGACCACCGCCGCGAAGCAGTTGCCGGTGCCGGATGCTGCGGCGGCGAGCCGATCGAGGGCGGCGCCGAGCGCGGCGCCGTCGCGCCCGGCCTTGTAGGCGCGGTGGCGCTCGATCTGGGCGGCGATGGCGGCCGGATCGGGGCGCTCGAGCTCCGGGGGCTCCTCCTCCGCGGCCTCGTCGCGGTAGGCGTTGACCCCGACGATGACCTGCTCGCCGCGCTCGACGCGCTCCTGGAAGGCCAGCGCCGAGGCGCCGATCATCCCCTGGACCAGCCCCTCCTGGCAGGCCCGGTACATCCCGCCGGCCGCGTCGATACGCTCGATCACCGCCGCGATCCGCTCCTCCATGCGATCGGTGAGGGTCTCGAGGTAGTAGGAGCCGCCGAGCGGGTCGATGACCTCGGCCAGCCCGGCCTCCTCGCGCAGGATGTTCTGGGTGGCCACCGCGATCCGCGCGGCCCGCTCGGTGGGCGTGGTCAGGGCCTCGTCGTAGCCGTCGGTGTGCAGCGACTGGGTGCCGCCGAGGATCGCGGCCAGGGCCTGGACGGCGACCCGGGCGATGTTGTTGAGCGGCTGCTCGCGGGTCAGGTCCACCCCCGAGGTCTGGGTGTGGACCTTGAAGCGCCACGAGCGCGGGTCGCGGGCGCCGAGCCGCTCGCGGGCGATCCGCGCCCACAGGCGGCGCCCGGCGCGCAGCTTGGCGATCTCCTCGAAGAAGCTGATCGAGATGTCGAAGAAGAAGGTGAAGCGGGGCAGGAACTGGTCGGCGGCGAGCCCCCGGGCGAGGCAGTCCTCGGCGTACTGGATGGCGGTGCACAGGGTGAGGGCCATCGCCTCGGCCGGCGTCGCCCCGGCCTGCTGCATGTGCTGGCCGACCACCGAGACCGGGTTCCAGCCCGGCAGGTGCTCGCGGCAGAAGGCGATGGCATCGAGCAGCACGCGCCGCGAGCCGGGCAGCGCCAGGCGCAGGAACATGTGGTTGGCGACGAAGTGGGAGAGGTAGTCGCTCTGGTTCGAGGTCCCGGTGAGCGCGCTCCAGGGCACCCCCCGGCGCCGGGCGAGCACCAGCAGGAAGGCCAGCATCGGGAAGGGCAGCGGGTCGTTGAGCCCGATCGAGAGCCGCTCGATGGGGATCCCCTCGAGGCAGGTCTCGAGGTCGGCAACGCTGTTGACCGTGGTCCCGCAGGTGCCGAGCAGCAGCGGATCGACCTGGTCGACGTCGAGACCGCGGTAGACCGAGTTGCAGGGGATGAGGCTGATCGCGCTCGCCCCGGCCGCGATCACCTGGCGCAGCCGGGCGTTGTAGTCGGCCGGCGTGCCCAGCCCGACGAGCTGGCGCTGGCTCCAGGGCCGGCCGCGGTGCATGGTCGGGTAGATGCCGCGGGTAAACGGCGGCGCCCCCGGGAAGCCCAGGGTCTCGAGGTAGCTGCGCGCGGCGCGCTGGCGGGGCGTGTAGAGCGGCTCGATCTCGATCCCGGAGCGGTTGCGCCGCGCCCGCTCCTCGGGAAGATGGCGCCGGTAGGCGTCGCGCCAGGCGCGCTCGGCCTCCTCGAATCCGGGCAGCGCGAGCTGCTCCGCCTCGCCGTTCACGCCCTCTCCTCCTCCTCAGCGGCCGCGCGCGCCGCGGCGCTGAGCTCGGCGATCGCCGCGCAGATCGCCTCGCGGCTGCTCCCGGGGTGGAAGACCCGGCTCACCCCGGCCTCGCGCAGCGCCGCGGCCTCGGGGTCCGGGACGATGCCACCGACCACCACCCGGACGTGGCCGAGGCCGGCCTCGCGCAGCGCGGCGAGGAGCTTCGGGACCAGCAGGTGATCGGTGGCCAGCGAGCTCACCCCGATCACGTCGACGTCCTCCTCGAGGGCGAGCGCGGTCACCGCCTCGAGGTCCTGCCAGGGACCGGTGTAGATCACCTCCATCCCGGCATCACGCAGCCAGGCCGCCACCAGCCGGCTGCCCCGGTCGTGGCCATCGAGCCCGATCTTGGTGACCAGCACCCGCGGCGGGCGCCGCGCGGTGCTCACCGGCGCGCCTCGCCGCGCCGAGGGAAGGAAGAGCTCGCGACCGGGCGGGCCCGACCGGTACCCATCACCGCGCGGCAGCGCCCGCGAACGGGACCGCAGGCCGGCGGACCGATGAAACCGCGAGGCGCCACGGGATCCAGACAACCCATTGAAAAGATTGGTCGGGGCGAGAGGATTTGAACCTCCGACCACCTGAACCCCATTCAGGTGCGCTACCAG
>CAZRGU010000213.1:0-6650 GCA_964599705.1 uncultured Ectothiorhodospiraceae bacterium
AGCGGGCGAGCGGCGCTCGCCGGGGCTCTCAGCCCCGAGTCGGGCGCGGGGAGATCGTCCGGATGGCCCGACCGGGGCCGGCGGCGGTGCGCCGGGCGGCGATGCGGGCTAGGATCGGCGGGCCGCCGGAGGGACGCCCATGCGCCAGTATCTCGATCTCCTGCGCCGGGTGCGCGAGCAGGGGGTGCGCAAGTCGGATCGCACCGGCACCGGGACGCTGAGCGTGTTCGGCCACCAGATGCGCTTCGAGCTCGGCGCGGGGTTCCCGGTGCTCACCACCAAGGCGCTGCACCTGCGCTCGATCATCCACGAGCTGCTCTGGTTCCTGCGCGGCGAGACCAACGTCGCCTACCTGCACGAGCACGGGGTGACCATCTGGGACGAGTGGGCCGACGAGAACGGCGAGCTCGGCCCGGTGTACGGCTACCAGTGGCGCTCGTGGCCGGCCCCCGACGGGCGCCGGATCGACCAGATCGCGCGGGTCGTCGAGCAGATCCGCCGCGAGCCCGACTCGCGCCGCCACCTGGTCTCGGCCTGGAACGTCGCCGACCTGGAGCGCATGGCCCTGCCGCCCTGCCACGTCCTGTTCCAGTTCTACGTCGCCGAGGGGCGGCTGTCCTGCCAGCTCTACCAGCGCAGCGCCGACGTGTTCCTCGGCGTGCCCTTCAACATCGCCTCCTACGCCCTGCTCACCCTGATGATCGCCCAGGTCTGCGGGCTCGAGCCCGGCGAGCTCGTCCACACCCTCGGCGATGCCCACCTCTACCGCAACCACCTCGCGCAGGCCGAGCGCCAGCTCGGGCGCGAGCCGCGCGCACTGCCGCGGATGCGCATCAACCCCGAGGTGGATTCGATCTTCGGGTTCCGCTACCAGGACTTCGAGCTGATCGGCTACGACCCGCACCCGCCGATCCGCGCCCCGATCGCGGTGTGAGCGGGCCGCGCCTGACCATCGTCGCGGCCCTCGACGAGGACGACCTGATCGGCGCGGGCGGGCGCCTGCCGTGGCACCTGCCCGCCGACCTGGCCCGCTTCCGGCGCCTGACCCTGGGCAGGCCGGTGCTCATGGGGCGGCGCACCTACGAGTCGATCGGGCGGGCGCTGCCGGGGCGCGACAACCTGGTGATCACGAGCCGGCGCGGCTACCGGGCCCCGGGCTGCCGGGTGGTGGCCGACCTGGAGGCCGCGCTGGCGGCCTGCCGGGAACGGCCGGAGGCGATGATCATCGGCGGCGCGCGGCTCTACGCGGCGGCCCTCGGGCGCTGCACCCGGATGCACCTGACCCGGGTCCACCACCGCTTCCGCGGCGACACCCGCTTCCCGCCCTACGACCCGCGGGAGTGGCTGGTACGGGCCCGCGAGACCCGCGAGCCTGACGCCGCCAACCCCTACCGGCTCACCTTCCTGACCCTGGAGCGGGTGGCCCCGGGACCTGGAAGCGGCGCCGGTCCTCGAGGCGCAGCGCGGTGAGCCGCCCCCCCCAGACGCAGCCGGTGTCGAGGTGGACGACCCGGTGGCGGCGCTCGTCGGCGGCGGCCAGGCGCAGCGTCGCCCAGTGCCCGAAGCAGATCCAGTGCCCGGCGCTGCGCCGTCCGGGCAGCGCGTACCAGGGCTCGAGGCCGGCCGGCTGGCTGCCGGGCGGCCCGTCGTGCTCGAGATCGAGGGCCCCGTCGCGGTCGCAGTAGCGGATCCGGGTCAGCGCGTTGGTGATGAAGCGCAGCCGCTTCGCGCCGCGCAGGCCCGCGCACCAGCGCGCCGGGCCGTCGCCGTACATCCGCTCCAGGAAGCGCCGGCTGTCCGGGCCGCGCAGCGCCGCCTCGAGCTCGCCGGCGCAGGCCGCCGCCTCGGCGAGGTCCCACTGCGGGGCGAGGCCGGCGTGGACCAGGGTCAGGCCCGAGTCCGGGTCGCGATGGAGCAGCGGGCAGCCGCGCAGCCAGGCGAGCAGCTCGTCGCGATCGGGGGCCTCGAGGACCTCGGCGAAGGTGTCCTTGCGGCGCAGCCGGCGCGCCCCGCAGGCGGTGGCGAGCAGGTGCAGGTCGTGGTTGCCGAGCACCACCAGGGCGGCCTCGCCCAGATCCCGCACCCGGCGCAGCACGGCCAGCGAGGCCGGGCCGCGGTTGACCAGGTCGCCGGCGAACCACAGCCGATCGCGATGCTCGTCGAAGCCGATCCGCGCGAGCAGCGCCTCGAGCTGCGCGGCGCACCCCTGCACGTCGCCGATGATGTAGGTGGCCACCGCAGCCCGTCTCCTCTCCGGTCAGAGTTTGTGAAAAAACCGCGCGCCGTCGCGAGGGCGTTCCTGGGCGACCCGGGGCGTCCGCAGCAGGCGCGTGATTCTTTCACAAACTCTCAGCCCGCACGGTCGGATTGGAACGGCGCCACCCCGGCGGGGCAAGCCCCGAGCCGGGGGCCGGCCGCCGCCCGGTAGGCCAGCGCCTCGTGCAGGTGGGCGAGCAGCACCCGCTCGCTGGCGGCCAGGTCGGCGATCGTGCGCGCCACCCGCAGGGTCCGCTCGCGGGCCCGCAGCGACAGCCCGAGGCGCTCGACGGCCCGCTCGAGGACCCGGCGGGTCTCGCCGTCGAGCCGGCAGGCGCCGGCCAGCGCCGCGCCCTGCAGGTCGCGGCTCGGCACCCCGCTGCGCGCCAGGCGGCGGGCCCGGGCGCGGCTCACCCGGGCCCGCACCAGGGCGCTCGGCTCGCCCTCGCCGTCCTCGGCGCCGCTGACCCGGCCGACCTCGAGGTGCAGGTCGATGCGATCGAGCAGCGGCCCCGAGATCCGCGCCCGGTAGCGCTGGACCTGCTCGGCGCTGCAGCGGCAGTCGCGCGCCGGGTCGCCGAGGTGCCCGCAGGGGCACGGGTTCATCGCCGCCACGAGCTGGAAGCGGGCCGGGAACTCGGTCTGGCGGGCGGCCCGCGAGACCACGATCCGCCCCGACTCGAGCGGCTCGCGCAGCGCCTCGAGCACCCGGCGGTCGAACTCGGGCAGCTCGTCGAGGAACAGCACCCCGTGGTGGGCGAGCGAGATCTCGCCAGGACGGGGGTGGCTGCCGCCGCCGACCAGGGCGACCGCCGAGGCGCTGTGGTGGGGGCTGCGCAGCGGGCGCAGGCCCCACTGGCCGGGGTCGAAGCCGCCGCTCGAGGCCGACCAGACGGTGGCCGTGGCGAGCGCCTCCTCGTCGCTCATCGGTGGCAGGATCCCGGGCAGGCGCAGGGCGAGCATGGTCTTTCCGGTGCCCGGGGGCCCGACCAGGAGCAGGTTGTGGGCCCCGGCGGCGGCCACCTCGAGGGCGCGCCGGGCGCGCTGCTGGCCGCGCACCTCGGAGAGATCCGGCGCGGGGCGCGACGGCCGGCGGCTCGCTGCCGGGGCGCTGGCCGGCAGCGGCTCGCCCCCGGCGAGGTGCGCGGCGACGGCCAGCAGGTGCTCGGCGGGACGGACCACGGCGCCACGGGCCAGCGCCGCCTCGGGCGCGTCGCCGGCGGCCAGCAGCAGCTCCCGGCCGGCCTCGCGGGCGGCGAGCGCGGCGGTCAAGGCGCCGCCCACCGCGCGCACCGTGCCGGTCAGGGCCAGCTCGCCGATCAGCTCGCTGCCGGCCAGGCGGCGGCCGTCGATCTGACCGGAGGCGACCAGGATCCCGACCGCGATCGGCAGGTCGAAGCGCCCGCCGTCCTTGGGCAGGTCGGCCGGGGCGAGGTTGACGGTGATCCGCCCGGGAGGGAACCCGAAGCGGCTGTTGAGCAGCGCGCTGCGCACCCGGTCCTTGCTCTCGCGCACCGCCGCCTCGGGCAGGCCGACGATCGAGAAGCGCGGCAGGCCGCCGGTGATGTGCACCTCGACGCAGACCGCCGGGGCCTCGATGCCGAGGCGGGCCCGGCTGTGGACGATCGCCAGCCCGGACGGCTCGTCGGATCGCTCGCTCTGTGCCACCGCATGCCCTTCCCGGTAGAGACCGGCGCGCCGCACCGTGCGGCACGCCCGGTCGCCGGGACAGGCTAGCGCGAGGCCCGGGGCGCGGCGGTCAGGAGGAGGCCGGCTCGCTGTCGGCCGTGGTCTCGGGGGGCGTGCGCTCGAGGGCCTCGACGCGCCGCTCGAGCTCCTCGAGGCGGGCCCGGGTGCGGGCCAGGACCTCGCGCTGGACCTCGAAGTCCTCGCGGTCCACGAGCTCGAGGCGGGCGAGCGCCGCGCCGAGCAGCGCGCGCAGGTTGCGGGTCAGGTCCTCGCGCACCCGCTCGAGCCCCTCGCTGGCCGGCAGGGCCTCGATCACGCGGCGGCTGACCTCGTCGATCTTGGCAGGGTCGATCATCGGACGCTCCGGTGGCGGGCGGCGAGCCGCTACAAAACCCGTCGACCGGCATCATACAATAGCGCCCTTCCCGTAGCGCACCGGCGCGTCCCGCGCGCCGCAGAGGACCGAAGTGATGGCCGCCAAGCTGGTCGACAAGGACACCCTCAAGACCCTCGTTCCGCCGCAGTCGCTCAACGCCGAGAACTTCCAGGAGCTGGCGCGCAAGGCGGTGGTCGAGGAGCTGCCGGCCGGGCGGGTGGTGTTCCGCAAGGGCGACGTCGATCGCAAGGCCGTGTACCTGCTCTCCGGGGAGGTCGAGCTGCTCGGCGAGCAGGGGGTCGAGGCCGTGGTCCGCGGCGGCAGCGACGAGGCCAAGCATCCGCTGGCCAACCAGCAGCCCCGCCAGCTCACCGCCCGGGCGCGCACCGCCGTCGAGGTGACCCGCTTCGACAGCGATCTCCTCGACATCCTCCTGACCTGGGACCAGCTCTCCGGGATCGAGGTCAGCGACATCTCGACCAGCGTACCTGCGACCGATGCCGAGGGCGACGAGGAGGGCGGCGACTGGATGACCCGCATCCTGCAGTCGAAGGCCTTCATGCGCATCCCGCCGGCCAACATCCAGCACATGTTCATGCGCCTCCAGGAGGTCCCGATGAAGCCCGGCCAGGAGGTCATCCGCCAGGGCGATGACGGGGACTACTACTACATCATCAGCCGCGGGCGCTGTAAGGTCACCCGCCGCTCCTCGAGCGGCTCGGTGGTCACCCTGGCCGAGCTCAAGGACGGGGATGCCTTCGGCGAGGAGGCGCTGCTCTCGGATGCCAAGCGCAACGCCACCGTGACCGCGCTGAGCGACGGCCTGCTGATGCGCCTCTCGAAGCGCGACTTCGAGGAGCTGCTCAAGGCGCCGATGCTCAACACCGTCGACATCGAGGCGGCCAAGGAGATGGTGCGCAACGGCGCGGTGCTGCTCGACGTGCGCATGGAGTCCGAGCACCGAGCCGGGGCGATCAAGGGCAGCGTCAACGTGCCGCTGTTCATGCTCCGCCTCAAGCTCGACGGCCTCGATCAGGGCAAGAAGTACATCTGCTACTGCCAGACCGGGCGGCGCAGCCAGGCCGCCGCCTACATCATGAGCGAGCACGGCTTCGACTCCTACGTGCTCAAGGGCGGCCTCGAGGCGCTGGCCGGGGCGGCCGCCGCGGCGCGCGGATGAGCCGACCCGGGCGGCGGTGATCGACCGCTACGCGGTGGTGGGCCATCCGGTGGCTCACAGCCGCTCGCCGTGGATCCACGCGCGCTTCGCCGCCCAGACCGGCGAGCGGCTGCGCTACGAGGCGATCGAGGCCCCGCCGGGGGGCTTCGCCGAGACCGTCGCGGCCTTCCTCGACGCCGGGGGGCGGGGCCTCAACGTCACCGTGCCCTTCAAGGGCGAGGCCTGCGCGCTGGCCGCCACCCTGAGCCCGCGGGCACGGCGCGCCGGGGCGGTCAACACGCTGCGCGTCGAGGCCGACGGCTCGCTGCTCGGCGACAACACCGACGGGGTCGGCCTGCTGCGCGACCTTCGCCGCAACCACCGGCTGGCCGTGGCCGGGGCCCGCCTGCTGCTGCTCGGCGCCGGCGGGGCGGCGCGCGGGATCCTCGCGCCGCTGCTCGCCGAGCGCCCGGCCTGCCTGCTGATCGCCAATCGCAGCGCGGCGCGGGCCGCGGCGCTCGCCGAGGCCTTCGCGGACCTCGGTCCGGTCGCGGCCTGCGGCCTCGAGGAGATCCCGCCGCGGCCCTGGGACCTGGTGATCAACGCCACCGCGGCGAGCCTGCACGGCGCCGTGCCGGCGCTCCCCGAGGGGCTGGTCGGTCCCGGCACCTGCTGCTACGACCTGGTGTACGCGGCCGGGGGGGAGACTCCGTTCTGCGCCTGGGCGGCGGCGGCCGGGGCCGCGCGCGCGCTCGACGGGCTCGGGATGCTGGTCGAGCAGGCCGCCGAGTCGTTCGCGCTGTGGCGGGGAGTGCGCCCGAGCGCCGCGCCGGTGATCGCCGAGCTGCGCGCCCTGCTCGCCGGAAGGCGCGAGAAACCCCTGCGCTGACAGGAGGATAGCGCGCTCGACGGGGGTTTATGCACAGTCCAGATCGGCCCCCGGCGGGTGCCCGGGGGTCGGCTGACCGGTGCCTGGCGGAGCCGGGCTTCACCGCCCAACGCATTGATTCGCATGCCCTCGCCCCGCGGCGGTCAAGAACTGGGCAATCGCCGCGCAGGCCCGCGGGGCGGGAGCTGGCGCGACTTTGTCCCAGTTTGTCCACAGTCTTTTCCACCGATCCTGTGGGTAACCCGCGATCGGGCGCCGCGGGCGGGCGGCGGCCCGCTCAG
>CAZRGU010000214.1:0-6593 GCA_964599705.1 uncultured Ectothiorhodospiraceae bacterium
GCTACAGTATGGCCCGCCGGGGCGGGCCGCGGGCGAGGAGGGCGCGGTGAGCGGGACGGAGCCGACCGAGCGCACGGGCGTGGCGCACGCCGCCGCGCCGCTGCTCGAGCTGCGCGCGGTCAGCAAGCGCTACCCCGGGGTGGTGGCCAACGAGGCGGTCGACCTGGCCGTGGCGCCCGGCGAGATCCACGCCCTGCTCGGCGAGAACGGCGCCGGCAAGAGCACCCTGGTCAAGATCATCTACGGGGTGGTGCGCCCCGACGGCGGCGAGCTGCGCTGGCGCGGGGAGCCGGTCACGGTGGCCAGCCCGGCGGCGGCCCGGCGGCTCGGCATCGGCATGGTCTTCCAGCACTTCAACCTGTTCGAGACCCTGAGCGTGGCCGAGAACATCGCCCTCGGGCTCGAGCGGCGCGCGGCGCGCGGCGACCTGGCCGGGCGGATCGCGGCGCTCGCCGGGCGCTACGACCTGCCGGTCGACCCCGCCCGCCACGTCCACACCCTGTCGGTCGGCGAGCGCCAGCGGGTCGAGATCCTGCGCTGCCTGATGCAGCGCCCGCGCCTGCTGATCATGGACGAGCCGACCTCGGTGCTCACCCCGCAGGAGGTCGAGCGGCTCTTCGCGACCCTGCGCCGGCTGGCCGCGGAGGGCTGCGCGGTGCTGTTCATCAGCCACAAGCTCGACGAGATCCGGGCGCTGTGCGAGCGGGCCACGGTGCTGCGCCACGGCAGGGTCACGGCGCGCTGCGACCCGCGCCGCGAGAGCACCCGGCACCTCGCCGAGCTGATGATCGGCGCCGAGCTGCCGGGCGCCGCGCGGGCCCGCCCGGCCGCACCCCCCCGCGGCCCGGTGCGGCTGGCCATCGAGGGGCTCTCGCTGGCCCCCGATCACCCCTTCGGGACCGCTCTGCGCGGGCTTCGCCTGGCGGTGCGCGGCGGCGAGATCGTCGGGGTTGCCGGGGTCGCCGGCAACGGCCAGCGCGAGCTGCTCGCCGCGCTCGCCGGCGAGCGCGCCGCGCCGCGCCCCGGGTGCCTGCGCCTCGACGGGGTGGCGGTGGGGCACCTGGGGCCCGGCGAGCGGCGTGCCCGCGGCCTGGCGGTGGTCCCCGAGGAGCGCCTCGGGCGCGGCGCGGTCGGCGAGCTGAGCCTGGCCGACAACACCCTGCTGACCGGCTACCGCCACGGCCTGGTGCGGGCCGGCCTGGTGCGCCGGCGGCGCACCCGGGCGCGGGCCGCGGCGGTCATCGAGCGCTTCCGGGTCGCCTGTGCCGGGGTCGAGGCCGAGGCGCGCAGCCTCTCGGGGGGCAACCTGCAGAAGTTCATCCTCGGGCGCGAGCTGGCCCTCGAGCCGGCGGTGCTGATCCTCGCCCACCCGACCTGGGGGGTCGACGTGGGCGCCGCGGCCGCGATCCACGCCGCGATCGGCGCGCTGCGCGCGGCCGGCACCGCGGTGCTGGTGATCTCGGAGGACCTCGAGGAGCTGCTCGCGCTGTGCGACCGGATCGCGGTGATCAGCCGCGGGCGGCTCGGCCCCGCCCGTCCGGTCGCCGAGCTCACCGCCGAGTCGCTGGGGCGCGAGATGGGCGGGGCCGGCGCCGCGCCGGGAGCGGAGGCGGGCGATGCGGCTGCGTCTTGAGCCGCGCGCGAGCGCCCCGCGCTGGCTGGGGCTGGCCGCGCCGCTCGCTGCCCTGGCGCTGACCGTGGCCGCCGGGGTGGTGCTGTTCGGGGCCCTCGGGCGCGACCCGCTCGAGGCGCTGTACGTGTTCTTCGTCGCCCCGCTGGCCAGCGCCTACGGGCTCGGCGAGCTGGCCGTCAAGACCGCGCCGCTGGCCCTGATCGCCGTCGGGCTGAGCGTCGGCTTCCGGGGCAGCGTGTGGAACATCGGCGCCGAGGGCCAGCTCACCGTCGGCGCGATCTGCGGCGGCGGGCTGGCGCTCGCCTTCTACGGGCGCGAGGGCCCGTGGCTGCTCCCGGCGATGCTCGCCGCCGGGGTCCTCGGGGGGATGGCCTGGGCGGCGATCCCGGCCTGGCTGCGCACCCGCTTCCACGCCAACGAGATCCTCACCAGCCTGATGCTGAGCTACGTCGCCGTCCAGCTCCTCGGCTACCTGGTCCACGGGCCGTGGCGCGACCCGGAGGGCTACAACTTCCCCGAGTCGCGGCTGTTCGGCGAGCAGGCGCTGCTCCCGGTGCTGGTCCCCGGCACCCGGCTGCACCTCGGGGCGGTGCTGGCGCTGCTCGCGGTGGCCGCCGTCTGGGTGCTGCTGCGCCACAGCTTCGCCGGCTTCCGCGTCGAGGTCGTGGGCCTCGCCCCGCGGGCGGCCAGCTACGCCGGCTACCGGCGCGAGCGGGTGGTGTGGCTGAGCTTCCTGCTCTCCGGGGGGCTCGCCGGGCTCGCCGGGGTCGCCGAGGTCGCCGGCCCGATCGGCCAGCTCAACCCCAACATCTCGCCCGGCTACGGGTTTGCGGCGATCATCTGCGCCTTCCTCGGGCGGCTCCACCCGCTCGGGGTGCTCGCCGCCAGCGCCCTGATGGCGCTGCTCTACCTCGGCGGCGAGGCGCTGCAGATGAAGCTCAACCTGCCGCTCGCCATCACCGGGGTGTTCCAGGGGATGCTGCTGTTCTTCGTGCTCGGCGCCGAGGTGCTGGTCCGCTACCGGGTGCGGGTGGTGCGCGGGGCGCCGGCGTGAGCCCGGAGCTCGAGATCGGGGTCGCGGCGCTGGCCGCCACGATGCGCGCCGGCACGCCGCTGGTCTTCGCCGCCCTCGGCGAGCTGGTCACCGAGAAGGCCGGGGTGCTCAACCTCGGGCTCGAGGGGATGATGCTGATCGGCGCGGTGAGCGGCTTCATCGCCACCGCCGAGAGTGGCTCGCCGGCGCTCGGGGTGCTGGTCGCGGCCCTTGCCGGGGTGCTCGCCGCGCTGCTCCACGGCTTCCTCACCCTGACCCTGCGCGCCAACCAGGTCGCCACCGGGCTCGCCCTGACCCTGTTCGGGGTGGGGCTGAGCGCCTTCCTCGGGCGCGGCTACGTCGGCACCCCGATCCGCGCGCTCGCCCCGCTCGAGCTCCCCGGGCTCGCCGACCTGCCGCTGCTCGGGCCGCTGCTCTTCGCCCACGACGCGCTGGTCTACCTGTCGCTGGCCCTCTACGCGGCGGTCAGCCTGTTCCTGTACCGCAGCCGCCCCGGGCTGGTGCTGCGCGCGCTCGGCGAGTCGCCCGAGGCGGCCCACGCGATCGGCTACCCGGTCACCGCGATCCGCTACCTGGCGGTGGCCTTCGGCGGGGCGGCGAGCGGGGTGGCCGGCGCCTACCTGTCGCTCGCCTACACCCCGCAGTGGGTCGAGAACATGGCCGCCGGGCGCGGCTGGATCGCGCTCGCCCTGGTGGTCTTCGCGACCTGGCGCCCGGCCCGGGTGCTGCTCGGCGCCTACCTGTTCGGCGGGATCACGATTCTCGGCCTGCACGTCCAGGCCGAGGGCATCGGGGTGCCCTCGCAGCTCCTGGCCACCCTGCCCTATCTCGCCACCATCGTGGTGCTCGTGCTAATTTCCCGTGACGAGAACCAGATCCGGCTGCACGCCCCGGCCTCGCTCGGCCGGCCCTTCGATCCGGAGGGCTGAGCGCCGCGGGGGGCGGTGGGCCGCAAACTCGCCCCGGCACGCGTGGAGGAACATCGATGAGCCTGACCCGATCCCGGCTCGGCGCCGCCCTCGGCGCCTTGCTCGCCGCCGCCCTCGGCAGCGCCCCGGCGCTGGCAGCACCCATGAAGGTCGGCTTCGTCTACGTCAGCCCGGCGGGCGACGCCGGCTGGACCCACCAGCACGATCTGGGCCGCCAGGAGATGGAGCGCGCGCTCGCCGGCCAGGTCGAGACCTCCTACGTGGAGAGCGTCCAGGAGGGGGCCGACGCCGAGCGGGTGATCCGCCAGTTCGCCGCCGGCGGGGCGCGGCTGATCTTCACCACCTCGTTCGGCTACATGAACCCGACCCTCAAGGTGGCGCGCCAGTTCCCCAACGTGGTCTTCATGCACGCCACCGGCTACAAGCGGGCCAAGAACGTCGGCACCTACCTGGCGCGCTTCTACGAGGGGCGCTATCTCGCCGGGCTGGTCGCCGGGAGCATGACCCGCAGCAACCAGATCGGCTACGTCGCCGCCTTCCCGATCCCCGAGGTGGTGCGCGGCATCAACGCCTTCACCCGCGGCATCCGCAAGGTCAACCCGAAGGCCGAGGTCAAGGTGGTGTGGACCAGCTCCTGGTACGACCCGGGCAAGGAGCGCGAGGCCGCCGAGACCCTGATCAGCCAGGGCGCCGACCTGCTCACCCACCACACCGACTCGACCTCGGTGGTGCAGACCGCCGAGGACCGCGGCGTCTACGCGATCGCCTACCACTCCGACATGTCCAAGTACGGGCCGCGCGCCCAGCTCACCGCGGTGATCCACGAGTGGGGCAAGTACTACACCGAGGTGGCCCGCGCGGTGCTCGCCGGGACCTGGAAGTCGGAGAGCGTCTGGTACGGGCTCAAGGAGGGCATGATCCGGCTCGCCCCGCTCGCCAAGGTGGTGCCCGCCGAGATCGCCGAGCGGGTCGCGGCCGAGCGCGAGGCGATCATCGCCGGGCGCTCGCACCCCTTCGCCGGCCCGGTCCGCGACCAGGCCGGCAAGGTGCGGGTCCCGGCCGGCAAGACCATGTCCGACGAGGAGATGCTCGGCTTCGACTGGTACGTCGAGGGGGTGGTCGGGAAGCTGCCCAGGTGAGCCGCCGGCCGGTGCCCGGCGCCGCGCGCCGGCGTGCGGCCGTGGTCCTCGATCGGCGAGTCGGCGAGCGCCGCGGCGGCGCGCCCCGGTCCCGGGCCAGGGCGCGAGCGACACCGGCCCCGGCCCGATGAGCGACTCGCCGCGGGCCGCCAAGGCCTACCACAACCGCGAGTTCCTCCACTCGCGCGAGGCCCGCGCGATCCGGGTGCTCGCCGAGTACCTCGAGCCCGAGGCGCGCTTCAAGCGCCTCGGGGTGCGCGACACCATCGTCTTCTTCGGCTCGGCGCGGCTGTGCTCGCGCGAGCAGGCCGAGGCCGAGCTCGCCGAGGTCCGGGCCGGGGGCGGCGATCGGGCCGCCGCCGAGCGCCGAGTGGCGATGTCGCGCTACTACGAGGAGGCCCGCGCGCTGGCCCGGCGCCTCAGCGAGTGGTCGCAGGCGCTGCCCGGCCACGAGGGGCGCTTCGTGATCTGCACCGGCGGCGGCCCGGGGGTCATGGAGGCGGCCAGCCGGGGGGCGGCCGACGCCGGGGCGCCGAGCGTCGGGCTGTCGATCTCGATGCCGATCGCCGAGTTCCAGAACCCCTACATCCCGCCCGAGCTGGCCTTCGAGTTCCACTACTTCTTCATGCGCAAGTTCTGGTTCTCCTACCTGGCCAAGGCGGTGGTGGTGATGCCCGGCGGCTTCGGCACCCTCGACGAGCTCTTCGAGGTGATGACCCTGATCCAGACCCTGAAGATGAAGAAGCGCCTGCCGATCGTGCTCTACGGCAACGGCTACTGGGACGAGGTGGTCGACTTCGAGGCGATGGTGCGCCACGGCACCATCGGGGCGGCCGACCCGGCGCTGTTCCTGCGCGCCGACTCGGTCGAGGAGGCCTTCGAGCAGGTCACCGCCGGGCTGATCGAGCACGCCCTGGACGGCGGCGGCGGGCCGACCCTGTAGCGGGCGGGCAGGCGCGGAGTGCGGGGGAGCAGCGGGATGGCCGAGGAGGTCCTGCGCAGCGAGCGCCGCGGCACCACGGTGCTGCTGGCCATCGCCCGCGAGCACGCCGGCAACTCGATCAGCCGCGAGGTCAGCGCGGCGCTGGCCGCCGCCCTCGAGGCCGCGGCCGGCGACCGCGACCTGCGCGCGGTGGTGATCACCGGGGCCGGAGGGCGCTTCTTCAGCTCCGGGGGCGACATCAAGCAGTACCGCGAGCTGGACAGCCGCGCGGCGCTCGAGGCCGCCTTCCGCGGCCCGCGGGCGCTCATGGAGCGCATCGAGACCCTGCCGATCCCGGTGATCGCGGCGATCAACGGCTGGGCGCTGGGCGGCGGCGCCGAGCTCGCCCTGGCCTGCGATCTCCGCATCGCCAGCGCCGGCGCGCGGATCGGCTTCCCCTACGTGCGCCTCGGGCTGATGCCGGGCTGGCACGGCACCGAGCGGCTGCTGCGCGCCTGCGGCTACGCCGCGGCGATGCAGCTCCTGATGAGCGGCGAGCCGGTGGCGGCCGCCGAGGCGCGGCGCCTGGGGCTGGTCAGCGAGGTGGTCGAGGCCGACGTGGTCGAGGCCGCGCTGGCCCTGGCCGCGCGCTTCGAGCACGCCGCGCCGCTCTCGCTCGCGGCCATCAAGCGCACCCTGCACGCGGCGGCCAGCGCGCCCCACGGCGAGGCCCGCGCCCTCGCCGACCGGCTCTTCGCCGAGCTCTGGCTGTCGGCCGATCACCGCGAGGCCGAGGCGGCCTTCGCCGCCAAGCGCGAGCCGCGCTTCCGCGGCGCGTAGCGGGGTCGCGCGCGCCAGCCGGGCTCTCCGGGCCGGCCCCGGGCCTCGGGCGCTGGCAGGCGGTGTGGCGTCGGGC
>CAZRGU010000215.1:0-6575 GCA_964599705.1 uncultured Ectothiorhodospiraceae bacterium
CAGGACAGCGTCTCGGCGCCCTCGCTTCGCGCATCGGTGAGATCTCCGGGCTAGAATCGCCGTCACGTGACCACACCCCGCGACAACGCCGGCGCTGGCCGGAGCGCCCGCCCGCGACCCCCGACCCGCGCCGAGCTGCTCGGCGAGCGAGCGCTGCCGGCCAGCGGCGAGCTCATCGAGCGCGGCCGGGCCCTGGCCCGCGAGGTCGGGGTCGGGCGCTGCGCTTTCCTCGCCGAGCGCGGGGTCGCCTGCGAGGCCGACTACAAGCGCCGCGAGCGCGCCGCCGGGCGGATCATGCTCCACGCCCAGCTCGGCTACCGCGACCCGCAACGGACCCGCGCGGCCTGGGGCGAGGTCTGCGAGGCGCTCGCGCGCGCCGGCGGGCGGGTCGACCGCTACGGCATCTGCCTCGACTGGAGCATGGGCTACCCGGCCGCCGAGCGCCGCGGGCGCCCGCGCGGCACCGGGCTGGTCATCGACGACCCCGGGCAGCTCGCCGCGATCACCGCCGAGGCCCCGGTCGCTCCGCACCTCGGTGACTTCGTGCTCGGCTTCCCGGCCGCGCTCGAGAACACCTGCATGGCGCTCGCCGCGGGGGCGACCAGCATCGGCAACCTCGGCCAGTACTTCACCTTCCGGCTGCCGCGCGGCGACGACCCGCTGGCCGCGACCACCGCCACCGTCAGCGCGCTCGCCCTGATCGCCGCCCAGCCGGTCGAGATCCTGGTCCACTCCAACCTCGACGACGGCTTCGCCGCGCAGTTCACGGACGTTGCCTGCATGCTCGGCGCGGCGCTTCTCGAGCGCCACCTGGTCGAGGGACTGCTCGGCGCGAGGGTCAGCCACTGCTACGGGCACCACTTCGGCGAGCCGCTCGAGCGGCTCGCCTTCCTGCGCGCCCTCGCTCTGGTCAGCGACACCCCGGGGACCATGATCTACGGCAACACCCTGGCCTACCGCGGCGCCACCCCCGAGAACCATGCCAGCCTGGCCGCCTACCTGCTCGCCGACATCGCCGGGCAGCGCCGCTGGCCGAGCGGGCACGCGGTCAACCCGGTCCCGGCCAGCGAGAACCGGCGCATCCCCGAGGTCGGCGAGGTGATCGAGGCGCAGCGCCTGGCGCTTCGCCTGATCGAGCACGCCGCCGACTACGACCCGTTGCTCGACCCGCGACCGATCGAACGCCTCGCCCGGCGGATCGTCACCGGCGGGCGGCGCTTCGCGGCGCGGGTGCTGGCCGGCCTCGAGGCGGCCGGGATCGACCGCGACGATCCGCTCGAGCTGATGCTCGCCCTGCGCGCCCTCGGCGGCGCCCGGCTCGAGGCCCTCTACGGGCCGGGCGCCCGCGACCGGGCCGCACCCCACGGGCGCCGCCCGCGGGTCCCGGCGAGCCGGGTGCGGGCCATCGAGGAGCGGGCCCGGGCTGTTGCCGCCGCGGTTGGGCCGGCGGCGCGCGAGCGCATTGCGGCGGCCGGGCTGCGCGCCTGCGTGGCCAGCAGCGACGTCCACGAGCACGGCAAGCACCTGGTCGAGGCGCTGCTCGGCGAGCTCGGGGTGGCCTGTCTCGACGCCGGCTCGAGCTGCGAGCCGCAGGCGCTGGCCGCGCGGGCCCGCGCCGGTGGCGCCGATCTCATCGTGCTCGGCACCTACAACGGCATCGCCCTCGAGTATGCCCGCGAGCTGCTCGCCGCCACCGGCCTGCCGGTCTTCGTCGGCGGGCGGCTCAACCAGATCCCGGCCGACTCCAACTCCTGCCTGCCGGTCGAGGTCGGCCCGGCGCTGGCCGCCCTCGGGGCCCGGCCCTGCGAGCGCTTCGAGGACCTGGTCGACGGGCTGGCGCGGTTGGCCGGGGGCCCGCGGCGGTGAGCCCGGTGGTCGGCATCCTCGGGGTCGGGCACCTCGGCGAGGCCCTGGCCCGCGGGCTGGCGCGCGCCGGCGGCTGCGAGCTGCTGCTCTCGGCGCGCGGTGCGGCGCGCTCGCGCCGGCTGGCCGCCGAGCTCGGCGCACGCCGGGCGGCGAGCAACCGCGAGCTGGTCGCCGCCTGCCAGGTGGTGCTGGTCGCGATCCGCCCCGGGCAGCTCGCCGCCGCGATCGCCGGGCTCGGCTGGCGGGCCGGCCAGCTCCTGGTGAGCTGCGCGGCCGGGGTCGACATCGGGGCGCTGCGCGCGGCGGCCGGCGAGCCGCGAGTGGTCCGCGCGATGCCGATCCTGGCCGCCGCCGCGGGCCTCAGCCCGACCCCGATCCACCCTGCTGACCCGGACGCCGAGCGGCTGCTCGCGGCGCTCGGGCCGGTGATCCCGCTGCCCGACGAGGCGGCCTTCGAGACCGCCTGCGTGAGCGCCGCCTGCTACGGCTGGCTGCACGCCCAGATCGGCGCCCTGGCGGGCTGGGCCGAGGCCCGGGGGATGCCGGCGCCCGAGGCGCGGTCGCTGTTCGCGCGGACCTTCGCGGCCGCCGGGGCGATGATCGCCGCCGACCCCGGGCGTCCGCCCGAGGAGGCCCTGCGGGCGCTCGCCACCCCGGGCGGGATCACCGAGCAGGGGCTCGCGGTGCTCGCCGGTCACGATGCCCTGGCGGCCTGGGAGGCGGCCTGCGAGCAGGTGCGCGAGCGGCTGCTGGCCCGGCGAGCCGGGCCAGCCCCGGGCCCGGGGCCCGGGGATCGCGCGAAGAGCTGAAAGCCCCGACGACCGCCGGTCGCGCGCTCGACGCGCGAACATGCATGCAGTAGATGTGCGCTGCCGAGGCGCGACCCCACGTCGCGCTGGCGCCCGACCTGCGCCCGGGATCGAGCGTGGGATGGCACCGGGCAGCTTTCCTCGTAGCCCGGGCTCTGCCCGGGATGGACCGTGGGATCAACGTCGTTGCGTGACCTTTGAAATCACCGGCGTCCATGTTCGATGAAGGTTTGTGAAAAAACCGCCCGCCTGCTACGCACGCCCCGGGTCGCCCAGGCACGCCCTCGCCAGGTGCGCGGTTGCACACTGCCCGGTGCCATCCCGCGCTCCATCCCGGGCAGAGCCCGGGCTACGAGGAAAGTCTCCGGGTCCCCCCCACCCTCGGCGGGCGGTGTCGGCTACCCGCGCCGGCCGTTCGCCTCCATCCAGCGCCGGTCGGCGAGCACCACCGAGGTCGCGATCTGGCGCTCGGGGACCGTCCAGTAGCGGCGCAGGAGGGCCTCCTTGCGCGCCTCGTCGAGGAGCGTGTAGCCGTTTCTCCGGTAGAAGGCGATCGCCCAGTCCGCCGCCGCCCAGGTCCCGATCAGCACCGGGAGGTCGAGGAGGGGCTCGCAGTGGCGCAGCAGCCGGGTGCCGATGCCCTGGCGCTGGGCGCGCGGGCGCACGTAGGCGTGGCGCACCAGGGCCACCTCGCCGCGGTCCTGGATCCCCATCACCCCGCGCACCTCCCCGCCGCGCTCCTCGAGGTGGAAGACGACCCCGGCGGCGAACTCGGCGGCAAGCTCCGCGGCCGGCATGTAGGGCTGGTGCCAGCACTCGGCCGGGATCACCCCGCGGTAGGCCTCGGCGGCCTCGTTGATGACCGCCAGCACGGTGGCCAGCTCGCCGGCCCGGCAGGGGCGGATCCGGGCCTCGGCGGCGCCGTTCACCGCGCGGCGCGCTCGAGGGCGGCGGCCACCGCCTCGCCGAAGGCCGCGGTGCTCGCCTCGCCGCCCAGATCCGGGGTGTGGTGGGCGGGGGCGGCGAGCACCGCGTCGAGGGCGGCCTCGATGGCGGCTGCCGCCCGGCCGAGGGCAGCGTCTTCGTGCCGCGCCCCGAGCCACTCGAGGAGCATCGCCGCCGAGCCGATCAGCGCCGTCGGGTTGGCGATCCCGCGCCCGGCGATGTCCGGGGCCGAGCCGTGGGTGGCCTGGGCCACGGCGTGGTGCTCGCCGGCGTTGAGCGCCGCGGCCAGCCCCAGCCCGCCGGCCAGCTCGGCGGCCTCGTCGGAGAGGATGTCGCCGAACATGTTGGTGGTCACCAGCACGTCGTGCTCGCCGGGCGCGCGCACCAGGCGGGCGGCCATGGCGTCGACCATCGACTCGCCGAGCGCGACCTCGGGGTAGCCGGCCGCCACCTCGCGCACGCACTCGAGGAACAGCCCGTCGGTCACCGTGAGCACGTTGGCCTTGTGGACCGCGGTGACCCGCCGGCGCCGGCGGGAGGCGAGCTCGAAGGCCGCCCGGGCGATGCGCAGCGAGCCGGCCCGCGTGATCTTGCGCAGCGCGATGGCCACCTCCGCGGTGACCCGCAGCTCGCCCGAGCCGCTCACCATGTTGCGATCGGCGTAGAAGCCCTCGGTGTTCTCGCGCACCACCACCAGGTCGATGCCGGGGGCGGCGGCCGGGACTCCGCGCCGGGCCCGCGCCGGGCGGATGTTGGCGAAGAGATCGAGGGCGATGCGGATGGTGGCCGAGGGGTTGATCCCGCCCTCGGCCGGGGGCGGGTACTCGTAGGTCGAGACCGGCCCGAGCACCACCCCGTCGGCGGCGCGGGCCTCGGCGAGCACCGCCTCGGGCAGGGTGGTGCCCTCGGCGGCCAGCGCGGCGAGCCCGATCGGGCGCTCGACGAGCTCGAGCCCGAGCCCGAAGGCGCGATCGGCGGCGGCGAGCACGGCGAGCGCCGCGCTGGTGATCTCGGGACCGATGCCGTCGCCGGGCAGGACCAGGAGCTTCATCTCGCCTCCTTCTCTCGGTGCGCCGCGAAGCGCCGGCGCAGGTGCTCGATCAGGCCGCCGTCGCGCACCATCTCGAGGAGGTGCGCGGGCAGCGGCTCGCAGGTCAGGATCTCGCCGCTCTCGAGCCGCTCGATGCGCCCGCCGAGCGGGTCGACCCGCAGCGGCTCGCCGGCCCGGATCCGGCCGGCCTCGGGGCAGACCAGGGCCGGCAGCCCGAGGTTGAGCGCGTTGCGGTAGAAGATCCGCGCGAACGAGCGGGCCACCAGCGCGCCGATGCCGAGCACCTTGAGGCACTCGGCGGCCTGCTCGCGCGAGGAGCCGGCGCCCAGGTTGCGCCCGGCGACCAGCACGTCGCCGGGGCGCACGGCGGCGGCGAAGCCCGGCTCGATCGCCTCCAGGCAGTGGCGGGCGAGCGCCTCGACGCCGCCCTTGAGGTAGGCGCTCGGGGCGAGCAGGTCGGTGTCGATGTCGTCGCCGAAGACGAAGGCGCGCCCCTCGATCGGCGCCTCGCCGCTCCGTTCCCCACTCATAGCACCTCCCTCGGGTCGCTGATCCGCCCGCGCAGCGCCGCGGCGGCCACCGTGTAGGGCGAGGCCAGGTAGGTGCGCGAGTCGCGGTGGCCCATGCGGGCGCGGAAGTTGCGCGAGCTGCTCGAGATCCCGACCTCGCCCGGGCCGAGCACCGCCGGGCCGACCCCGATGCAGGCCCCGCAGGCGGGAGGGAGCAGCTCGGCGCCGGCCTCGGTGAGCGTCGCGAGCGTCCCCTCGGCCGCGGCGGCCGCCGCGATCCGGGCCGAGGCCGGGGCGACGTGGAGGCGCACCCCGGGGGCCACCCGCCGGCCGGCGAGCACCCGGGCGGCCATCCGCAGGTCGGCGAGCTTGGCCCCGGTGCAGGCGCCGATGAAGGCCCGCCCGATCGGGGTCCCGGCGTGCTCGCCGACCGGGGCGGCGTTGGCCGGGCTGAACGGGGCGGCGACCTGGGGGACGAGCGCGCCGGCATCGAGGGTGACCGTGCGCGCGTAGCGCGCCGCCGGGTCGGGCTGCCAGCGCGCGGCATCGGTGACCTCCACGCCGCGCGCGGCGAGCCAGGCGCAGGTGCGCTCGTCGGGGGCCACCAGGGCCGCCTTGGCGCCGAGCTCGGCGGACATGTTGGCGAGCACCATGCGCTCGTCGACCGGCATCGCCGCGACCGCCTCGCCGCCGTACTCGACGGCCATGTAGCTCGCCCCGTCGAGGCCCAGCTCGGCGCACAGGGCGAGCATCAGGTCCTTGGCCGCGACCCCCTCGCCGAGCCGCCCGCCGATCTCGACGCGCAGGGTCTCGGGGACCCGCAGCCAGATCTCGCCGGTGGCCAGCACCCCGGCCATCTCGGTGGCCCCGATGCCGACCATCAGGCAGCCGAAGGCCCCGCCGGTGGTCGAGTGCGAGTCGCCGCCGACGGCCAGCATCCCGGGGCGCAGGTGGCCGCGCTCGGGCAGCACCACGTGGCAGATCCCCTCGCCGTCGTGGAAGCGCTCGATGCCGTTGGCCGCCACCCAGCGGCGGGTGAGATCCTGGATCGCGCGGCTCTCCGGGTCGGACTCGGTGACGAAGTGATCGGTCACGATCACCACCCGGCTCGGGTCCCAGACCGGCGCGCCGATCCGCTCGAGCTTGGGCTGCTGGCGCCGCGGCCCGCTCGAGTCGTGCATCATCGCGAGATCCACCCGGCAGGTGTGGATCTCGCCCGGGCGCACCGCCGCGCGCCCGGCAGCCCGCGCGATCAGCTTCTCGGCCAGCGTCATCGGCCCCGCCGGCGCGCTCTCGGGCTCGGCTCCCAACGTTCCATCCCCTGGCGTCTTGCGGCGGGCCCGATCATAGCGCGGTGCCACCCTCGCCTCGCGCCTCGCCCGGAAGGGGCTGGGG
>CAZRGU010000216.1:0-6548 GCA_964599705.1 uncultured Ectothiorhodospiraceae bacterium
ACGTCAGCTTCGACGTGCGCGAGGGCGAGGTGCGCGCGATCATCGGCCCCAACGGGGCCGGCAAGTCGTCGATGCTCAACGTCATCAACGGCTTCTACCACCCGCAGCAGGGGACCATCACCTTCCTCGGGCGCGAGCGGCGCCGGATGCGCACCCACGAGGCCGCCGCCCAGGGCATCGCCCGGACCTTCCAGAACATCGCCCTGTTCAAGGGCATGACCACCCTCGACAACATCATGACCGGGCGCAACCTCAAGATGCGCCGCAACTTCCTGTGGCAGGCGCTGTACCTCGGTCCGGCCCGGCGCGAGGAGCTCGAGCACCGCGCCTTCGTCGAGCGGATCATCGACTTCCTCGAGATCGAGGCGATCCGCAAGACCCCGGTCGGGCGCCTGCCCTACGGGCTGCAGAAGCGTGTCGAGCTCGGGCGGGCGCTCGCCGCCGAGCCCAGGCTGCTGCTCCTCGACGAGCCGATGGCGGGGATGAACACCGAGGAGAAGGAGGACATGAGCCGCTTCATCCTCGACGTCAACGAGCAGCTCGGCACCACCATCGTGCTCATCGAGCACGACATGGGGGTGGTCATGGACCTGTCCGACCGGGTCGTGGTGCTCGACTACGGGCGCAAGATCGCCGACGGCACCCCCGACGAGGTGCGCACCAACAAGGCCGTGATCGACGCCTACCTGGGCGTGGCCCACGACTGAGAGCAACGACGGAGTCCCGCGATGGAGATCCTCTACAGCTTCCTGGTCGCGCCGTTCCTCGACATGTGGTCCTCGCCGGTGTTCCTCGGCGAGGTGATCATCACCGGCCTGCTCACCGGGGTGATGTACTCGCTGGTGGCGCTCGGCTTCGTGCTGATCTTCAAGGCCTCGGGGGTCTTCAACTTCGCCCAGGGGGCGATGGTGCTGTTCGCCGCCCTGACCCTGGTCGGGCTGATGGAGTGGGGGATGCCGGCCTGGCTGGCGATCGTGGCCACCATGGCGGTGATGGTGGCGCTCGCCTTCGCCATCGAGCGCCTGATGCTGCGCCCGCTGATCAACCAGGACCTGATCATCCTGTTCATGGCCACCATCGGGCTGAACTTCTTCCTCGAGGGCTTCGGCCAGATCCTGTGGGGCGCCGACGTCAAGCCGCTCGACGTCGGCATCCCCCAGGGCTCCTTCGAGCTCAAGGGCATGCTGATCGTGCAGGCCGACCTGGTGGCGGCGGTGATCGCGGTGGTGCTGGTCACCGGCCTGGCCATCTTCTTCCAGAAGACCGCCGTCGGCCGGGCGCTGCGCGCGGTGGCCGACGACCACCAGGCCGCGCTCTCGATCGGGATCCCGCTGCAGACCATCTGGGTGATCGTCTGGGCGGTGGCCGGGATCGTGGCGCTGGCGGCCGGGATCATGTGGGGCTCGCAGAGCGGGGTCCAGTTCTCGCTCTCGCTGATCGCCCTGAAGGCCCTGCCGGTGCTGCTGCTCGGCGGCTTCGAGTCGGTGCCCGGGGCGATCATCGGCGGGCTGATCATCGGCGTCGGCGAGAAGATCGCCGAGGTCTACTGGGGGCCGCTGGTCGGCGGTGCGATCGAGAACTGGTTCGCCTACGTGCTCGCCCTGGTGTTCCTGGTCTTCCGTCCCCAGGGGCTGTTCGGCGAGCGGATCATCGAGCGGGTGTGAAGGAGCGGGGGCAGCGATGTTCTATCGCGAAGTAGGGCAGTTCAAGACCAGCTACGCCGCCGATCAGGCGATCTTCCCGATCCCCCAGGACCGCTGGTTCGTGCTCGCGGCCGTGGTGGCCGCCTTCCTGGTGCCGCTGGTGGCCGACGAGTACCTGCTCCAGGCGGTGCTGATTCCCTTCCTGGTCTTCGCCATGGCCGCCCTCGGGCTCAACCTGCTGACCGGCTACTGCGGCCAGCTCTCGCTCGGCACCGGCGGCTTCATGGCGGTGGGCGGCTACATGGCCTTCAAGCTCACCACCGCCTTCCCGGATCTCAACATCTTCGTCGCCTTCCTGTTCGGCGGGCTGGTCGCCGCCGCCGTCGGGATCGTCTTCGGGCTGCCCAGCCTGCGCATCAAGGGCTTCTACCTGGCGGTGGCCACCCTCGCCTCGCAGTTCTTCCTCAACTGGATGTTCAACAAGGTGGCGTGGTTCTACAACTACAGCCCCTCGGGGACGGTGACCGCCCCGCCGCGCACCTTCCTCGGGGTGATGGTGACCGGCCCCGAGGCGACCGCCACCACCCGCTACCTGGTGGCGCTGACCCTGCTCTGCATCTTCGCGCTGCTCGCCAAGAACCTGGTGCGCGGGCGCATCGGGCGCTCGTGGATGGCGATCCGGGACATGGACATCGCCGCCGAGATCATCGGCTTCCGGCCGCTGCGCACCAAGCTGCTGGCCTTCGCGATCTCGTCGTTCTTCTGCGGGGTGGCCGGCGCGATGGTCCTGTTCCTGTACCTCGGAGCGGTCCAGATCGAGGCCTACAGCGTCGAGGTCTCGTTCCGGGTCCTGTTCATGGTGATCGTCGGTGGCCTGGGCAGCATCCTCGGCTCGATCCTCGGGGCGGCCTTCATCACGGTGGTGCCGATCTTCCTCACCAATGCCCCGCAGATGGTCGGGATCGATGTGCCGACCGACATCCAGAAGGACCTCGAGGTGATCGTGTTCGGCACCCTGATCATCTTCTTCCTGATCGTCGAGCCCCACGGCTTCGCGCGCCTCTGGCAGATCGGCAAGCAGAAGCTGCGGGTGTGGCCGTTCCCGTACTGAGCGCGGGGGGGCGGTCGTGCTAGAGTCTTCATTGGCCTCGCCGCCAGCGGCGGCGTCGCGTGGGGACCGTTAACGCTGCAAGACCAGCGAAAGGAGGAGCGTCCATGAAGAAGCGCAAGATGGCTCTCGCCGGGGCATGCGCCGCGGCAGTGCTCGCCGGCGGGGTTTCCGCCCCGGCGAGCGCCGCCGAGCAGTTCATCCCCGTGCTCGTCTACCGCACCGGGCCCTATGCCCCGAGCGGCATCCCGTGGGCCAACGGCTTCACCGACTACCTGAAGCTGCTCAACGCCCGCGACGGAGGGATCAACGGGGTCACCATCACCTGGGAGGAGTGCGACGACCAGTACCGGACCAACCTCGGGGTGGAGTGCTACGAGAAGCTCAAGAACAAGGGTCCGACCGGCGCCTCGCTGGTCAACCCGCTGAGCACCGGGATCACCTACCAGCTCATCCCCAAGGCCTCGGTCGACAAGATCCCGATCCTGTCCTCGGGCTACGGGCGCACCGCGGCTGCCGACGGGCGGGTCTTCCCCTGGGTGTTCAACTTCCCGACCACCTACTGGAGCCAGGCCTCGGCGTTCATCCGCTACGTGGCCACCGAGGAGGGCGGCTTCGACAAGCTCAAGGGGCTGAAGATCGCCCACATCTACCACAACAGCGCCTACGGCAAGGAGGCCAACCCGACCCTCGAGACCCTGGCCAAGAAGTACGGCTACAAGCTGACCCTGCTCGCCGTCGATCACCCCGGGCAGGAGCAGAAGGCCACCTGGCTGCAGATCCGCCGCCTGCGTCCGGACTGGATCTTCATGTCCGGCTGGGGGGTGATGAACCAGGTCGCGGTCAAGGAGGCGGCCAACATCAAGTTCCCGATGGATCACTTCGTCGGCAACTGGTGGTCGGGCAGCGAGGCCGACGTCAAGCCGGCCGGCAAGGGCGCGATCGGCTACAAGTCGGCGACCTTCCACGGCGCCGGGATGGGCTGGCCGGTGTTCGACGACATCGTCAAGTACGTCTACGGCGGCGATCTGGCCAAGGCCAAGGCCAACCAGGTCGGCGAGGTGCTCTACAACCGCGGCATGGTCAACGCGGTCTACAGCACCGAGGCGATCCGCACCGCGATGGGCAAGTACGGCAACAAGTCGATGACCGGCGAGCAGGTCCGCTGGGGCTTCGAGAACCTCGATCTGAACAACACCCGGCTGCGCGAGCTCGGCCTGAGCGGCATGCTGCCGCCGATCAAGGTCTCCTGCGAGGACCACGAGACCAGCGGCCCGGTGATGTTCCAGCAGTGGGACGGCAAGCGCTGGAAGTTCGTCAGCGACTGGATGCCGCCGATGCGCGAGATCGTGCGCCCGATGATCGAGGCCGCCGCGGCAGCCTACGCCAAGGAGAACAACATCACCCCGCGCGACTGCTCGAAGGAGGGCTGAGCGTGGCCGAGCACCAGGCCCAGGCCGCGGCGGCGGGCGCGCCGCTGATCACGGTCAACAACGTCGAGGTCATCTACGACCACGTCATCCTGGTGCTCAAGGGTGTCTCGCTGGAGGTTCCCGAGGGGGGCATCGTCGCCCTCCTCGGGGCCAACGGCGCGGGCAAGACCACCACGCTCAAGGCGATCTCGAACCTGCTGCGCGCCGAGCGCGGCGAGGTCACCAAGGGCTCGATCGAGTACCGCGGCGAGCGTATCGACCGGCTCACCCCCTCCGAGCTGGTGCGCCGGGGGGTGGTCCAGGTGATGGAGGGGCGGCGCTGCTTCGAGCACCTCACCGTCGAGGAGAACCTGCTGACCGGCGCCTACACCCGCCGCGACGGGCGGGCCGCGGTGCGCCGCGACCTGGAGATGGTCTACGGCTACTTCCCGCGCCTCAGGGAGCGGCGCAGGAGCCAGGCCGGCTACACCTCGGGCGGCGAGCAGCAGATGCTCGCCATCGGCCGGGCGCTGATGTCGCGACCGAGCTGCATCCTCCTCGACGAGCCGTCGATGGGCCTCGCCCCGCAGCTCGTCGAGGAGATCTTCGAGATCGTGCGCGGCCTCAACGAGAAGGAGGGCGTGAGCTTCCTGCTCGCCGAGCAGAACACCACCGTGGCGCTGCGCTACGCGAGCTACGGCTACATCCTCGAGACCGGCCGGGTGGTGATGGACGGCGATGCCAGGGCGCTGGCCGAGAACGAGGACGTCAAGGAGTTCTACCTCGGGGTGAGCGGCGAGAAGCGGCGCAGCTTCCGCGACGTCAAGCACTACCGCCGCCGCAAGCGCTGGCTGGCCTGACAGTTCGTTGATCGCGCCCCGAGCGGGGCTCGCGGAGCGCCCCCCGGGGAGCGCGGGTCGCGACGAGGAGGGTGCCATGTCCGAGTACTACGATGCCCTGGAGACCCGCGATCCGGGCGAGCGCGAGGCGGCGCTGCTCGCCGCGCTGCCCGAGCAGATCGCCAACGCCCAGGCCCACTCGCCAGCCTTCGCGCGGATCCTCGAGGGGGTCGATGCGGCCGCCGTGACCAGCCGCGAGGCGCTCGCCGCGCTGCCGGTGACCCGCAAGTCGGCCCTGATCGAGATGCAGCGCGCCGATCCGCCCTTCGGCGGGCTGGCCGCGACCCCGATCGGCTCGCTGGCGCGGGTGTTCGCCTCGCCCGGCCCGATCTACGAGCCCGAGGGCCGGCGCCCGGACTACTGGCGGATGGCCCGGGCCCTGCACGCGGCCGGCTTCCGGGCCGGCGACCTGGTGCACAACACCTTCGCCTACCACTTCACCCCGGCCGGCTCGATGCTCGAGACCGGCTGCCACGCGCTCGGCTGCGCGGTGTTCGCCGCCGGGGTCGGGCAGACCGAGCAGCAGGTGGCCGCGATCGCGGATCTCCGCCCGGCCGGCTATGTGGGCACGCCGTCGTTTCTGAACATCATCCTTGCCAGGGCCGAGGAGCTCGGCGCCGACTGCGGGTCGCTCCGCAAGGCGCTGGTCTCCGGGGAGGCGCTGCCGCCGAGCCTGCGCGAGGCCATCGAGGCGCGCGGCATCGCCTGCGCGCAGTGCTACGCGACCGCCGATCTGGGGCTCATCGCCTACGAGTCGCCGGCCCGCGAGGGGTTGATCGTCGACGAGGGCGTGATCCTCGAGATCGTGCGTCCCGGCACCGGTGATCCGGTGGCCCCCGGCGAGGTCGGCGAGGTGGTGGTGACCACCTTCACTCCCGAGTACCCCCTGATCCGCTTCGGGACCGGGGATCTGTCGGCGGTCCTCGAGGGGGCGAGTCCCTGCGGGCGGACCAACGTGCGGATCAAGGGCTGGATGGGGCGTGCCGATCAGACCACCAAGGTCAGGGGGATGTTCGTCCACCCCGAGCAGGTCGCCGCGGTCCTCGCCCGCCATCCCGAGATCAGGCGCGCCCGCCTGGTGGTCACCAGCCGCGACAGCCAGGACCGGATGACCCTGCGCTGCGAGGTCGAGGGAGCTCCGGAGGGGCTCGCCGAGGGGGTCGCGGCGAGCCTGCGCGAGGTCTGCAAGCTGCGCGGCGAGGTCGAGCTGGTCGCTCCCGGGACGCTGCCCAACGACGGCAAGGTCATCGAGGACGCACGCAGCTACGAGTAGCCGCGGGCGCTGGGGAGGGAGGCTTGATGGGGAGGTGCCGGTCCCGCGCCGGGGTGGGCGGTGGGGCAGGCCGCGCAGCGACACGGCGTGAATCCATCCCTGGAGCCTCGCGCTCGGCATCCCTGCCTCGCGACGGTCGCCCCGCGGCCAGCCCCACCGCCCACCCCGGCTGACCTCGTTGCCAGGGCAGATGGATCGGCGGTCGCAGCCGTG
>CAZRGU010000217.1:0-6482 GCA_964599705.1 uncultured Ectothiorhodospiraceae bacterium
GGCCGGCGGTGCTGGTCTTCTAGGGCGCCCAGCGAGCGCCTTGCGGGCCGCGCGCCCAGCGCGCGGGCCCGGCCCGAGGCGTTGCTCACGCCCCGGGGCCTTTCCGGGCGACCCGCGCGCAGGCCGCCGGGAAAGGCCCCGGGGGAGGCGTCGTGGCCTCCCCCGGGGAAGGTGGGATCCGGACCGGAACCGGATCCGGGGACGGAGTGGACGCGGCGGAGCCAGGCGGCTATCCGCAGGCCCCGGTCGCGCCGCAGGCGGTGCACACGTCGCAGCCGTCGCGGCGCACCAGCGCCGCGGCGCCACACTCCGCGCAGCGCCTGCCCCGGCTCGCCCCGGGTGCCCCGTCGGGCGGGGTGCGCTCGGGGCGCGCCTCGGGCGGGTAGCCCGCGGGGTCGAGGATCCCGAGGGCCGCGTGGCGGTGCACGAGCAGGGCGGCCAGGTAGGCCACCGTCGAGGGGAAGAGGCGCTGGCGCGCCTTGCCCGGCACCCAGGCGAGGAAGTCCCCGCGCGGCTCCGGGAAGTCGGCGAGCTGGCGCAGCTTCGCCCCGATCCAGGCCGGGTCGAGGACCCGCATGTCGAGCGAGAGGCTGGCGGCGAGCCCGTCGAGCGCCGCCGGGTAGCGTCCCGCGAGCCACAGCGCGTAGGGGCGCCGCGTGCCGTCCGGGAGGCTGAGCTCCTTGACCCCGACGACCAGCTCGTCACCGGTGGCCGGGTTGGCCAGCTCGACGGTCCAGGCGAGCGTCCCGGCGGTGCCGGTGCGCGGCTCCTCGCGGCTGACCAGCGCATCGACCACCGGGGTCGGGCCCTCGGCGGCGAGCACCCCGAGCTCGGCGCAGCGGTGCTCGACGAGGCGCGCGAGGGCGGCCACGGTCGAGGGCACGGCGAGCGCCTCGCCGCGCGGTGGCATGGCGAGCTCGAAGGGCTGCTCGCCTGCGGTGGTGGCCAGCGTGGCCAGCTTCATCGCCAGCCACGCCCGGTCGGCCGAGCGCATGTCCATGCTCAGCGTCTTGGCCAGAGCCGCGAGCCCGCGGGGCTGCTCGGCGCCGTGGACCCAGACCTCGAAAGGGTACGGGGGCTCGCCCTCGACGTGCCCGATCGAGACCGCGAAGCGGGCCCCGGGGGCATCGACCAGGTAGGTCCAGGCGGGGTTGCCCCCGGGCGGGCGCGGGCGCTTTCGCCAGCGCAGGCTCCCGAGGGCGGCCGCGGGCAGCGCCTCGAGGCGCACCCGCCGGTCCGGGTCGAGCTCGCCGGGGCTCGCCCCGGAGGAAGGGTCTCCGCCCTCCCCCGTCTCGAGCACGGTGCCCGTCGTCGGGTTGGGCCGGAAGGCGGCCAGCCCCTTGAGCCCGGCGCGCCAGGCCTCGGTGTAGAGGCCACGGAACGCCTCGAACGGGCAGTCGGGCGGCACGTTCACCGTCTTGCTGATCGCGGTGTCGATGAAGGGCTGCACGGCCGCCACCATGCGCACGTGGTCGTGCGGGGCGATCTCGAGCGCGGAGACGAAGGCCTCGGGAAGCGGTGCATCGGGACCCGCGAGGTGACGGAAGAGGCGGTACGCGTGGTCCTCGACCCGGTGGCTCTCCCAGGCGCCCGAGGCCGAGCGTACCCGGCGCGTGGCGCTCCAGGCGAAGGCCGGCTCGATGCCGTTGCTGACGTTGTCGGCGACGGCCAGCGCGATGGTGCCGGTGGGCGCCACCGAGAGCAGGTGCGAGTTGCGGATCCCGTGGCGCGCGATGCGCTCGCGAAGCGCCGCGGGGAGGCGCCGGGCAAAGCCCGAGGCGAGGTAGGGCCCGACCTCGAGGGCCGGGAACGCGCCCTTCTCGCGGGCGAGCTCGACCGAGGCGCCGTAGGCGCAGTCGCGAAGGCGCCGGGCGATGGCCGCGGCCAGGCGCCGCGCGGGCTCGCCGTCGTAGCGAAGGCCGAGCATGGCGAGCGCGTCGCCGAGGCCCATGAACCCGAGCCCGATGCGCCGCTTGGCCATCGCCTCGGCGCGCTGCGCCTCGAGCGGCCAGCAGGTCAGCTCGAGCACGTCGTCGAGCATGCGCACGGCCACCGGCACGATCGCGGCGAGCCAGTCGAAGGCGAAGCGCGGCCGCTGGCCGTCGAGCCCGAAGGGGTGCTCGACCCCGCGGGTCAGATCGATCGAGCCCAGGCAGCAGCACCCGTAGGCGGGCAGCGGCTGCTCGCCGCAAGGGTTGGTCGCGGCCAGGCGCTCGCACCAGCCGAGGTTGTTCTCGGCGTTGATCCGGTCGATGAACAGCACCCCCGGGTCGCCGCGCTGGTAGCTCGCGCGCACGATCCGCTCGAGCAGCTCGCTGGCCGCGACGGTGCGGTACACCCAGAGCCCGTCGCGGCGCCGCTGCGCCCCGGTGGCGCGCTGCTCGGCGCCGGGCTCGGCGCGGTGCACGAGCGCCCAGGGCCGCCCGGCGGCAGCGGCCTGCATGAAGGCGTCGCTCAGCGCCACCGAGAGGTTGAAGTTGGTGAGCTCGCCGGCGCGCGCCTTGGCCTCGATGAAGGCCTCGATGTCGGGGTGGTCGCAGCGCAGCACCCCCATCTGGGCGCCGCGCCGGGCACCGGCCGACTCCACGGTCTCGCAGGAGCGATCGAAGAGGCGCAGGTACGAGACCGGACCGCTCGCCCGCGAGGCCGTACCGCGCACCAGGGCGCCGGCGGGGCGGATCGCCGAGAAGTCGTAGCCAACACCGCCGCCGCGGCGCATGGTCTCGGCGGCCTCGGCCAGCGCCGCGTAGATCCCCGGCGCCCCGTCCTCGGGCTCGGTGACCGAGTCGCCGACCGGCTGCACGAAGCAGTTGACCAGCGTCGCGCGCACCTCGGTGCCCGCCGCCGAGAGGATCCGCCCGGCGGGCACGAAGCCGGCGGCGAGCGCCGCGGCGAAGGCGCGCTCCCAGCGCGCCGGGTCGCGCTCGCAGGCGGCGAGCGCACGGGCGACCCGGGCGCGCACGTCGGCGACGTCGCGCTCGGTGCCCTTGGCGTACTTCTCGCGCAGCACGAGGCGCGAGATCGGCTGAGGTTCGAGTTCCATCGGCAAGTCTCCTGGGGTGTTCTGGGGAGGTCGCCCGCGCTCGGCGGGCAGGTGGAGCGCCGCGCCCCGCCCCCACGTGCGGGGGCGAGGCACGGCTCGGGTGCGCCCGGGTAGTAGCGCGTGCTCAGCGCGCCCGGATGGCAGTGCCGCCTCGGGCCGGTGGGGTGCGCGCGAAGGCGACGCCGGCGGCGAGCGGCACGCCGCTCGCCGCCCACCCTCGGGCCCGGGCGAGCTCGCGTCGGGCGGCGAGCTCCTCGTCGATCAGGCGAAGCCCGCGGCGCAGGTCCGCCCGGCCCTCGCGGGAGCTCACGCGCGAGCGCGCCGCCAGGAACGCGGCGCGGCGCTCGAGGATCTCGCGGGCGCTGGCCTGCTCGAGCCAGCGCACGAAACGCTTGACGATTGCTCTTTCCATCGGTCGCTCCCCCTTGCGCAGCGGGGGAGCACGGCGCGGCCCCGCGCGGGGGGCGACGGGCCGCCTCCCCGGCTGGGCTCTTCGGGTTGGTGTGGGTGTGCCCCGCGACCCGGACGGGCCTCGGGGCGGTCGCGGTGCCCTACACGGGCACCAGGTCGCCGGGCGGCTCCCACTCGTGCCCGCAGGCTGGGCAGGAGAGCCGGGCGTTGGTGGCGCCGGCCTCGTCGAGGCGCCAGGCTCGCTCGAGGAGCAGGCAGCCGCCGCGCTCGCCGATCACCTCGCGCACCCGGGTGGTGTCCTCGACGAGCAGCGGCGCCGGGGCGGCGCAGCGCGGACAGGCCACCGGCGCGGTCGTGCCCTCCTCATCGAGGCACCCGAGCAGGCGCGCGGCGCGCTCCCACTCCGGTGCCTCCCAGCCGCCCAGGCGCTCGGCCCAGGCGATCAGCCCGGCGAGCGCCTCGCGGTACGCATCGGTCATGGTCGTGCCCTCCCGGTCGGTCGCCGGGACGCACGGCGCGGCCCGCGCCGGGCATCGCGTCCCGGCGGGCCACGGAGATGCCGGCCCGCGGCGGGGCCGGCGTCGGTGCTGGTCTTGTAGAGCGCTCAGCGGGCGCTTGGGGCGTCTCGCGCGCCCCCACGGCAGGGAAGACACGAAACGCGGGAGAATCGGCGCGGCAAGCGTCGCGGGAACGAACGACTTGCGGGAGCGACCGCCTCGGCTCGTCGCCCGTGGACGGACCCGGATGAGTGGCAAGCAATCGGCGGGGCGGCGCGCGCGGTCTCGCTCGCCGTCTCAGCGCTCGAGCACCGCCCTCAGGCGCGCCAGCGCCTCGGCTCGCTTCCCAGGTGCCATTCTCCGGATGTTGGCGAGCTTCCACCGAATGCCGGGAAGCGCGTCTGCTCCCGGGACGTCGATCAGCGTCCAGTCGGGCTCGCCCGCCTTCAGCGAGAGCAGAAACTCTCGCTCCCGAGCGGTGAGAGCGGCGTGCAGGTCCTCGATCAGCCGTTCCCTGACCGCGACCAGCTCGTCGTGGGTCACCGGGTATCGGGCCATGCCCAAGAGCTCGTTGTCGAACGCGCGCCGGAGGTCCTTCCAGCGGGGCCTGAGCAGCTCGCTCATCGGGCGATTGTGGCTTGCCAGGTAGACGACGAACGCCCGTCTCGTCGCCTCCGTGATCCCCTCCCCCTCGAGCAGGAGCTTGATGTCGAACAGATCCCGAGGGTGCTGGCGGTCGAGCGCTGCGCAGATCTTCCCGGCGTAGAGGTCGGCGCTGGAGAGCGTCACGACCGACACCGACATCTCGAACAGCTCCTCGGCCGCGGGGACCAGGTCGCGCTGCCGGGGCGAGAATACCGAGCCTCTGATCACCCGGTTGGGCTCGATGGCGACCCTGGCGTCGGCCGTCGTGACCAGCAGCCGCACGAGCTCGCTTGCCCCACGGCGGCGAACCGCCTCGAGCCGGGCCTCGGGGATGGCCTCCACGATCCTCGCGCCGATGCGCTCGAGCGCCGCGTCGATGCGCTCGAGCGAGGGTCCGCGTGGCTCGACCGGGAGATAGCTGAGGTCGATGTCGACCGACAGGCGTGGGAGGTCCCGCCAGAAGAGGTTGATCGCGGTCCCCCCTTTCACGGCGAAGCACGCCTCGGCCGCGACGTGGGGGAGCACGCGGATCACGAGCTGCGCCTGACGGAAGAAGGGGCCTCGCCTCACGGCTCTCCCATCCCCGGGGAGTCTCCCTCGGTCCTGGGCACGGTGATCTGATACCTCGCGTCCAGCCGGCCCCCCGGGGTGATGACACGCTTCCCGCGGCCGAGGTCGATCCTGCTGGGGTCCAGCCTGGCGACCCATGGGAGGTCGCAGCGCTCGGCCAAGTGGAGGAAGAGCCGCCTGACCTTGACCGATCGGCAGGCCTCGAGCAGCTCCTGGACGAGTCTCGCTCGCAGCGTCGTGAGCCCCGCGAAAAGCAGCCTCGCCTCCTCGTAGGACTGGCGACGCGGCACCAGGTGGAGCAGCTCGAGAGCGGCGCGCTCGGGCGTGGAGACGGACAGCGCGAACGACCCGACGTCGTGCTCGGCGAGCCCGAGGAAAGGCTCGGCGAACAGTCCACTGGTCGTGTAGCTGACGCTTGTGCCCCAGTCGCGACCGCGAAACCACCCGGGAAGCCTCTCGCGCGGGACACCGAAGAGCGTGACCGGGTGTCGGGAGCCCAGCGCGAGGAAATGGGCGAGCCCGCGCATCTCGAGCGCCGTCTTCGCCCCCGGGTGGATGCTCATGCCGAGCTGGCGCTGAAGCGCGTACACGGCCCCTTCCCAGGTCACCGCGTCCCCGGCGCGCACGTAGACCCCGCGCGCCAGGCGCTCGAGCCAGCCGGACCGGCAGTACCCGTCGGCGAGCTGCCGGGAGATCCCCTGGGCGCTCAGCCAGCGCTGCACCGCGAGCGTCCCGCTCGGCCACGCGCGGAGCAGGCGGTTCAGCTTCGTTCCCGGTTGACCATTCATTATTGTCAAAATAGGACAGATACAAACCACATACAAGAACATGGTTTGAATCTTATCCTGTTTGACAATCTCTCATGGACGTCACGGCACGGATTCGAACCGGTCGGCTCGACGATCGAATCGGCAACAACTCGATGCCTTCCCTCGTTGCTCGTCCGCACCACGCGCTTCGAAGTCCCCGAGAAGGGCTCCCGATTCGCCGCGGCCTCCCAGACCGCTCCTCATGCCCCGTCGCCGTAGAGCGTCGCGCACGCGCCGCTCTCGGGACACCAGTCCCCGGGCGCGCCGGATCAAGTCCCGATCGCCTGCGATCTCCCCTGGCGGTGACTCGGTGTATCTCGGACGCCGCGCCTGTCCAAGCTCGATTGCCCGCCCGACACCGTTCTCGGCGAGGTCCGTCCTGCCCTCGAGGTGTACGGGTTGCTCGCGACGCCGCGACGGGATCAGACGGGTACCACCTCGCGCTCGATGTAGGGGCGCAGCTCCGCGCGCAGCGCCTTCTCGGTGACCAGGTCGACGGGGCGCCCG
>CAZRGU010000218.1:0-6477 GCA_964599705.1 uncultured Ectothiorhodospiraceae bacterium
GGACTCGAACCTTGGACCCGCTGATTAAGAGTCAGCTGCTCTACCAACTGAGCTAACGGCCCGTGACGGTGGCGATCATGCGGCATCGAGCGGATCGCCTTCAAGTGGGGTGAGCGATGGGATTCGAACCCACGACCACTGGAGCCACAATCCAGGGCTCTACCAACTGAGCTACGCCCACCATGGACACCGGCGCGGCTTGGCACGCCCGGCAGGACTCGAACCTGCGACCCACGGCTTAGAAGGCCGTTGCTCTATCCAGCTGAGCTACGGGCGCCTGTCACTCGATCTTGCCGCTGGGCGGGGCCCGGCTCGCGATGGTCGGGGCAGAGGGATTTGAACCCCCGACTCCCTGCTCCCAAAGCAGGTGCGCTACCAGACTGCGCCATGCCCCGCATCGCCTGGGCGCGCCCCGAGCTCACCAAGGGCACGCGCCGAAGCTGCAAAATGATACGGATGTCGCCAGGCACGGTCAATGAGCATCGCCCGAGGCCCGGCGCGCATCGATGTAGGCCAGCGCCCGATCGATGCGCCGCAGTGTCGCCTCGCGCCCGGCGAGCCACAAGGTGTGCTCGATCCCCGGGGAGGCGGCCGCGCCGGTCAGCGCGACCCGCAACGGCTGGGCGACCTTGCCGAGCCCGACCCCGAGCCGCTCGGCGCAGCCCGTGACCGCCGCCGCGAGCGCCTCGGGCTCCCAGCGATCGAGCGCCGCGAGGGCCTCGCGAACTCCCTCGAGCGCCTCGCGGGCCACCGGGCGCAGGTGCCTGCGGGCGGCCGCCTCGTCGAAGCCGTCCGGGTCGCGATACCAGTACAGGCTCTTGTCGGCCATCTCGGCCAGGGTGCGGGCCCGCTCGCGCTGCACCTCGACCACCGCCAGCGGGTCCGGACCGGTGGCCGGATCGACGCCGCGGGCCTCGAGCTGGACGGCGAGCAGCGGCGCCAGGCGCGCGGCGGGGGCCTGCTTGAGGTAGTGCTGGTTGAGCCAGGCGAGCTTGTCGAGGTCGAAGACCGAGGCCGCCCGATTGACGTCGCCGACCTCGAAGAGCGCGACCAGCTCCTCGCGGCTGAAGATCTCCTGGTCCCCGTGCGACCAGCCGAGGCGCGCCAGGTAGTTGAGCAGCGCCTCGGGCAGGTAGCCCTGGTCGCGAAACTGGGTCACGCTGACCGCCCCGTGGCGCTTCGAGAGGCGCTGCCCGTCGGGCCCCAGGATCATCGGCACGTGGGCGTAGCGCGGCGCCGGGGCGCCGAGCGCGGCGAGCAGATTGAGCTGGCGCGGGGTGTTGTTGAGGTGGTCGTCGCCGCGGATCACGTCGGTGATGCCCATCTCGAGGTCGTCGACCACCACCGTGAAGTTGTAGGTCGGTGTGCCGTCGGGGCGCGCGATCACCAGGTCGTCGAGCTCGGCGTTGGCGATCCGCACCTCCCCGTGGACCCGGTCCTCGAAGACCACCTCGCCGTCGCGCGGGTTCTTGAAGCGGACCACCGGCGTGACCCCGGCCGGCGGTGGCCCGCGCCGCTCCCGGCAGCGCCCGTCGTAGCGGGGCTTCGCGCCGCGGGCGCGCGCCGCCTCGCGCATCGCCTCGATCTCGGCGCGCGAGCAGTAGCAGCGGTAGGCCTTGCCCTCCTCGAGCAGCCGCTCGATGCAGGACCGGTAGCGGTCCATGCGCTGGGTCTGGAAGTACGGGCCCTCGTCCCAGTCGATCCCGAGCCACTCGAGCCCCTCGAGGATGGCGCGCACCGAGCTCTCGGTGGAGCGCTCGCGATCGGTGTCCTCGATGCGCAGCACGAAGGCCCCGCCATGGTGGCGGGCGTGCAGCCATGAGAACAGCGCGGTGCGCGCCCCGCCGACGTGGAGGTGGCCGGTGGGGCTGGGGGCGAATCGGGTGCGAACAGACATCATCCCTCCTGGTCGTCTCGGGCGGGCAGCGGCACCATTGACCGGCCCTTCGCCAGGCTCCTAGAATTGACCGTCTCCGGGCGATTAGCTCAGCGGGAGAGCACTGTCTTCACACGGCAGGGGTCGCTGGTTCGATTCCAGCATCGCCCACCAGATTACGTGGTGATCCCAAGGTGCTCGCGGGCATAGCGGGCAAGCGCCACGTGCGCCGCGTGCAGCGTATCAGTGAACGCGTACGCCTCAGCGAGCGCCGAGGCCAGCTCGGCAGGGTCCCCGACATACTCGTGTACCAGCCGGTTGCGCAGCCGTCGCGCCGCAAGCCATGCGTCCACCCCCGCGAGTAGGCCGAGGCGCTCGGCGCGATTGAGATTGTCGATCGCAGCGCCGGTCGGCTCACCGGCGCTGCGGAGGATCTCGGGCAGCAGCTTGTGCACTAGCGTGTCCTGAAGGCGAGCAACCTTCGCTCCGAAGGACTCCAGACGGTCGACACCCTCCGGGGTCGCGACCAGGCGCGCCACCCACGCCCCGCTTGTACTCGTCTTGCCACCGAAGAGACGGTCGCGCACCTCGCGAAGGTGCCGATCCTCGCGGGCCACCAGCTCGAGCAGCCGCGCGAGCCCACCAGCCGGTGGCGTGCTCACAGCGCCACCCCGTTGCGCAACGCCACGGCGTCGATCGGCCTTGGCTCGGTCCCGCGCCGGTGCACCACCAGGTCGATGCGCTGCTCGCCGAGCCGGCGCTGCAGCGCAGCATAGAAGCCGCGCTCGGCACGGGCGACCTCTTCCGCCCCGAGTCCGGTGTCGACCCAGAGGTCGATGTCGCCACCGCGCCGGCCCTCGTCTACGCGCGAGCCGAACAGGCGCACCTCGACCTCGGCACCGAAGGCGCGCTCGGCCTCTTCCTTGATAATGGCGATCTGCTCGGCGCTCAGGCGCATCGCGCTCTCCGTTCCCGGAGCATCGGCTGGCGCGCGGCGTTGGCCGCACGCCAACAACCGGCCCGGGTCGAGGTGCTCAGCTCTCGCAGTCGTAGAGCACCACCTCGGTGGCCTCCGAGAGCTCGCGGCCGAGGGCGATCTTGCCCTTGCCGGTGAGCACGATGTCCTCGCGGCGCAGGTAGGACGGCCCGTCGGCGGTCACCACGTAGGTACCGTTGGTGCTCATGTCGGTGAGGATGAACTTGCCGCGCCGGCACTCGATGCGCGCATGCTCGCGCGAGGCCATGCTGTCGTTGACCACCAGATCGGCCTTGCGCCCGCGCCCGAGCACCAGCGGCAGCATGTCCTGGTCGAGCTCGCGGGTCTGGTCGTTGTAGCGCAGCCGCAGCCGCGCGGTCTTGGTCTGTCCCTTGAGCAGCCCGGTGGCCATCCGGGTGACGTCCTCGGCCTGCCAGATGACCTCGAAGATGTCGATCTCCTCGGCCTTGCCCTTGACCGAAATCCGGTCGAGGTGGCGAGTGCTGGCGCGCAGCGCCGGGGGCAGCCGATCGGCTGTCTCCTGGGTGGTGATGATCTGCCCGCCCTTGGCCAGTCCCGCCATCCGCGCCGCGACGTTGACCGCGTCGCCGAAGACATCCCCGCCCTCGAGGATCGCCGGCCCGTAGTGCAGCCCGACCCGGATGGTGAGCGTGGTCGGGGTGTTCGGGTTGCGGTGCGGCAGGTCCTCGTCGACCCCTTCCTGCATGCCCATCGCGGCCTCCACGGCCTGCTCGGCGCTCGGGAAGACGCACATGATCTCGTCGCCGATGGTCTTGATCACCTTGCCGCCGTGCTTGTCGACGTGCTCGCTCATCAGCGCCAGGCACTCGGCGATCAGCTCGCGCGCCACCGTGTCACCGAGGGTCTCGTAGAGGCGTGTGCTGCCGCTGATATCGGCGAACACGATGGACAGTGTAACGGCCTTTCTTCCCATGCCAGCCAGCTTACGTCATCGTCCCCCGGGAGGCGAGCCGGCAGCCCGTGCCGGCCCACGCCCCTCACCGACCTCCTCCGCGCTTGCCGGGGCGGCTCTGCTGCCAACCAGATAAGTATTTGATTCTTATAATAAACCGGTCAGCGGGGAAAAGTATAAGCCAGTTTCTGTAAAAAGGATATCGGCAGGATTCCCGGCCCGGCCAGCGGCCGGGACTGCGCGGCATGGAACGCTCACCGCGCCCCGTCCGAGCGCCTCGCGCGCCGGCCGGGCATCGCCCGGCGCGCCGCGCCCGGCCTGCCCTGCCGGAGCGCCGGCCTCACCCGCTCGCCGCCCGCGGCGGCGGGCAGTCACGACTCCCTCGCGGGCCCGGAGCGGCCAGCCGAGAGGCGGCCGTCGGCTCACGCCGCGGCCGGATCCGGCTCGCGCTCGGCGAGCCGATCGACCATCGCCGCGAAGTTGTCCATCGAGTGCAGGTGCGCGTAGATCAGCTCGAGGGCGTCGCTCTCGAGGAGCCCCTTGAGCTGATCGGCGGCGAGCGACTTGAGCCGCGCCCTGCTGACCACCTCGAAGCCGGTCAGCGCAAGCTGCCTGCCGCCGGCGAGCGCCACGTTGGCCTGCATCGGCTCGAGGAGCTCGAGCTCGGCGAGACGGTCGGAGAACTCCCGGGTGCGCTGGAACTGGAGCTGGTACTCCTGGAGGAAGGCGAGGACCTGTCCGAGATAGGCGGTGCGGTTGCCCTGCTCGTCGAACAGCGCCTCGCCGCGCCCCTCCTGGTTGCACCCTGCGAACCCCTCGTCGATGCACACCGTGAAGGTCTTGCCCTCGTCGGCGGTCGCGAAGACGAACGGATAGCGGCGCACGAAGGCCGGGATGTAGCGCGCGTTCCACCCGCCATCATCGGTGATGAACAGGTTCTGGCGGTCCTCGAGGCCGAGGATCGCCACCGGGATGCGGCCGTCTCCGGTCGTGGCGAGCACGATCGGGTACTCGCGGGCCGCGCGCCGGAACTCCACCGTGGTCAGCGGTACCGAGTTGGTGGCCCTCGAGAAGGCATAGCCGGCGCGCTCCACGCACCAGTCGCGGTGTCGCTCCGAAGATACCGGCGTGGCCTGCTCGTAGAACAGCAGCTGACTGCTCATCGTCTCTCCTAGGCTCCAAGTATGTGGGGAGAGGGCCGGGCCGGGGCGCGCCTCGCGCGCCCCGTGCGCCCTACAGCTCGAGTGCCCGCGCGCGACCTGCGACCACCCCAAGCTCGACACCCATACCGCCGGCGCTCCACGGCTCGGCGACCCGAACCGGGACGATGATCGGGGCGCGCCGCGCGGCAGGCTCACCGCTGTCCTGCGCCGGCGGCTGGGTCTCCTGGTCCGCTCCCGGGAGGTCCTCGCTGCCCGGCTGGTCGAGCTGATCCCCGGTCGGCTCCTGGTCGCCCTCTTCCTGCTGCTCGAGCTCCAGCTCCTCGGCAGCGAGCGCGCGGCGCTCGCGCTCACGCACGCTCTCGTAGAAGTTGATGAGGTCGGTGAGCTCGGAGGTGATGTCGGACTCGGCCTGGCGACGCTGCTCCTCGCTCGCCTCCTCGGGCAGCGCGTAGCGCCCCTCGACGTACTCGCGCAGGACCTGGTCGTAGAACTCCTGCCAGGCGACATCGTCGTCCGGGTCGTCGGGGCGCTGATCCCCGGGGAAGTCGGGGTCGTTGAGCGCAGGCACCTTGGTGGCGATCTCGGGAAGCGTGAAGGGGTCGGGCAGCAGGAACAGTCCCGGGTCGATGAAGCCCAGCTCGCCGAGCCCGGTGGTCTCCAGACCGGTGGTCTCGAGGCCGACCGTCTGGCTGCCCGCGCCGGTGTTCACGGCGAGCGTCACGCCGAGCGTGTTCGCCACATCGACCACCCAGATTCCGTTGGTTGGATCGGCGATCTTGCCGGGCCGGCCGGCGACGTTCTCCGTCGGTGCGCCGACCGGGTTGGTGTTGATGAAGGCCTGGCCCGCACCGGTGGCAAACTGCACCCCGTTGGCGCCGGTGACATCGAGCGCGTTGGTGTCGAGGCCGAGCTCGGCGTTGGCGAACAGCAGCATCTCGGGTGCGCTCACCATGGCCGTGGTGCCGGAGGTATCGTCATCGAGGATCTGCCCGCCGTTGTTGGTCAGCGGCGTCCCGTTGCCGGATTGCGTGGCCCCGAGCGCGACCACGTTGACGAAGGTGCTCGAGGTCAATCCGCCCCCGCTCACCGCCTGGAAGCTGACATCGCCGAGGCCGCCGACCGTCAGCTCGCCGGCACCGATGTCGAAGGCCGGGCCGGTCACGGTCACGTTGCCGGCCGCCGGGATCGTCGTCGGGGAGATGGCCGCCGGACCGAAGCTGCCGAGCCCGGCCAGCGTGCTCTGCTGGGACAGTCCGATCTCGAGCGGTCCGCCGAAGCCGCTGAGCGCCCCCAAGGTGGCGGTCGGCAGCAGCCCTCCGGCCTGCCCGAACACCAGATCGGCGCCGTCGGTGGCAGGCAGCAGGGTGAGCCGCTTGCCACCCGCGCTGGTCACCGATCCGCTCATGTTCAGGTGATCGGTGACGATGGTGATGTCGGCCGCCGAGATGCTCACCTTGCTGGTGAAGGTCAGCGTCGCGTCGGTGCCGAAGGTCGACAGGTTGACGCTCGGGATCACGCTGTCGGCCGC
>CAZRGU010000219.1:0-6474 GCA_964599705.1 uncultured Ectothiorhodospiraceae bacterium
AGCACCGCGTGGATCGCCTCGGCGAGGCGCGGCAGGTTCTCCTCGGTCATCCCGGCGACGTTGATCCGCCCCGAGCCGACGATGTAGATCGAGTACTCGGCGCGCAGCCGCTCGACCTGCTCGCGGTCCAGGCCCGAGAACGAGAACATCCCCCTCTGCTGCTCGATGAACGAGAAGTCGCGGTTGCAGCCGCGCTCGCGCAGCGCGGCCACGAACCCCGAGCGCATCGCCTGGATGCGCTCGCGCATCGCCGCGACCTCCTCGGCCCAGCGCCCGCGAAGCTCGGCGTCGCCGAGCACGGTGGCCACCACCGCCCCGCCGTGGGCCGGCGGGTTGGAGTAGTTGGCGCGGATCCCGGCCTTGAGCTGGCTCATCACCACCTCGGCCGCCGCGGCGCTCGCGGCCATCACCGAGATCGCGCCGACCCGCTCGCTGTAGAGCCCGAAGTTCTTCGAGAAGCTGCTCGCGCAGATCAGCTCGGGGCAGCAGGCAGCCACCGTGCGCAGCCCCGCGGCGTCCTCCTCGATGCCGGCCGCGAAGCCCTGGTAGGCGAAGTCGATGAGCGGCACCGCGCCGCGCTCGGCGAGCGCCTCGGCGATCCGGCGCCACTGCTCGAGGGTGGGGTCGGCGCCGCTCGGGTTGTGGCAGCAGCCGTGGAGCAGCACCACGTCGCCGCCGGCCACCCCGGCCAGCCCCTCGAGGTAGGCATCGAAGGCGAAGGCGTTGGTCGCCGGGTCGAAGTAGGGCAGGGTGGCGACCCGCAGCCCGGCGCGGCGGAAGATGTTGCCGTGGTTGGCCCAGGTCGGATCGGTCAGCCAGACCGTCGCCTCGGGGTAGTGCTCGCGCAGGAAGTCGGCGGCGACCCGCAGCGCGCCGGTTCCGCCTGGAGTGTGAGCGCTCACTACGCGCCCGCCCTCGAGCGCCTCGTGGCCGGCCCCGAAGAGCAGCTCGCGGACCCGCTCGCCGAGCGCCGGGTCGCCGGGGATCGGCTTGTAGCTCTTGCTGGTCTCGCTCTCGAGCAGCCGCCGCTCGGCCTCCTTGACCACCTCGAGCACCGGGGTGCGCCCGCCGGCGTCCTTGTAGACCCCGACGCCGAGGTTGATCTTCGCCGGGTTGGGATCGCTGAGAAACGCCTCGGTGAGCCCGAGGATCGGGTCCGGGGGTGCCGCGTGCAGGGATTCGAACATGGCCGGCCTCGTTAAGTAATGAGAAAGCCTCGCGGGGTCAGCGAGAGTGTACTGGAAAGAGGCAGCGGCCGGCTGCATCGAGCAGCCCCAGGCCTGCGGCAAGCAGGCCCCGAGCCGACTCCTGGTCCGGGTCCGCCGGGCGGTCGCGAAGCGCCTCCACCCCGGCAGCGAGCTCGGCCGGCAGCTCGAGCGCGGCGGCGATCGGGCCGCGCAGCGCGGCGACCGGCACCGGGCGCTCGGCGGGCACGCCCGCGCCCAGGGCCAGCGCGCAGAGCGCCTGCTCGACCGCCTCGGCGAGCGGGGCGAGGGCCTCGGCGTGGAAGCCGCCCGCGGCCAGGACCTCGGCCATGCGTCGCGGCCGTTCGGCGCCGGCGAGCTGCTCCCGGGCCTCGGCGAGGCGCGCCTCGCGGCGCCGGCGCTCGCTCTCGGTCTCGGCGGGCGTGGCGCCGTGCAGCACCTCGGGGGCGGCGCCGAGCTGCACGATCCCGGCGGCGGCGAGGCGCTGCACGGCCTCCCAGGTGGCCGCGTCGATCAGCTCGATCGCCGTCGCCTCGGGCCTGCTCGCCTGGGCGAGCGCGCGGCGGGCGCGCTCGTCGACGCGGTCGACCACGGCGAGCAGGGTGCTCGTGCCGTCGGGGCACGGATGGCGCTCGAGGCGCACCAGGCGCTCGCCGAGCAGCCCCTCGAGGGTCGGCGGCTGCGCCGCCGCGGCGCGCTCGCGGGCCGGCGCGCGCTCCTCGCCGACCAGCTCCTCGAGGCGCTCGAGGAGCGCCGCGCGCCCCGAGGGCAGCGCCACCTCGCGGGCCTCCGCGACCCCGTCGATGGCCCCCTCGGCGACCGCGCGCTTGGTCGCCAGGGTGGCCAGCATGCGCTGCTCGATGCTGTTCTCGGCGACCAGGTGCAGGACCTGCACCGGGCGGCGCTGGTGCTTGCGCCAGGCCCGGGCGATGCGCTGCTCGAGGCGGGCCGGGTTCCACGGCAGGTCGAGGTTGACGACCACGTCGGCGACCTGCAGGTTGAGCCCGACGCTGCCCGCGTCGGTCGACAGGAACACCCGGCAGTCGGGGTCCTCCTTGAAGCGGCGGATCTCCTCGCGCCGGCGGCGCTGGTCGACCGAGCCGGTGTGCCAGGCGTGGCCGATGCGCTCGCCGTCGAGGTGCTCGCGGACCAGCTCGAGCATCCGCTCCCACTCCGAGAAGACGATGACCTTGCGGGTCTCGGTCTCGAGCAGCTCGCCGAGCAGCCGGGCGAGCTCGGCGAGCTTCGGACAGTCGCGGCACTCGGGGTCGAGGATGTACGGGGTGTCGCAGATCATGCGCATGCAGGCCAGGGCCTGCTGCAGGCGCTCGAACTCCTTGGGGGTCAGCGGCCGGCGCCGGGCGCGCCGCACCAGTCGCCCGACGATCGCCTCGTAGTCCTGGTAGCGGGAGACCTGCTCGGCGGTCATGGCGACCATGCAGGTCTTGACCGTGCGCCCCGGAAGCTCGCCCTCGACCTGGTCCTTGCGCCGGCGCAGCATCAGCGCGCCGAGGCGCCGGTGGAGGCGATCGAGGTTGACGTAGCCGCACGGGCGACCGCGCTCGTCGAGGCGGTAGAACTCGCGGTTGAAGCGGAACAGCGGCCCGAGCAGGTGCGGGTCGAGGAACTGCACGATCGAGTAGACGTCGTCGATGCGGTTCTCGAGCGGCGTGCCGGTGAGCACGAAGGCGTAGCGGCTGCGCAGGCCCTTGACCCGCTCGGCGGTGCGGGTCCGCCAGTTCTTGATGCGCTGCGCCTCGTCGAGGATCACCAGGTCGGGGGCGAGGGTCTCCTGGATGGGCTCGAGGTCGGCGCGCACCTGCTCGTAGTTGACCAGGGTGAAGAAGGCCGGGTCGCGGTACTGGCGCAGCCGCGCCGCGCGAGTCCCGAGGACGATGTGGCTGTCGAGCGCGGTGAGCTGCCCGATCTGCTCGTGCCACTCGGCCTTGAGCGAGGCCGGGGCCACCACCAGCACCCGCTCGATGCCCTTGAGGCGGCGCAGCAGCACGGCGGCGGCGATCGCCTGGACGGTCTTGCCGAGGCCCATCTCGTCGGCCAGCAGCGCCCGCTCGGTGAACGCCAGGTGCAGGACCCCCTCCTGCTGGTAGGGGTAGAGCGGCACGTTGACCAGCTCGAGCAGGCTCGGGTCGCGAGCCAGCGCGGCCTCGAAGTCGCGACGGCGCTGCTCGCGAGCGCCGATCCGCACCAGGCGCTCGAGCCAGGGGTCGATGCCGGCGGACAGTCGCACCCGCCGGCGCGAGCGCGCCGCCAGCCCGGCCACGGCCCGGCGCAGGGCCGGCACCCGGGTGACCGGGTCGCCCTCGAGCGCACCGTCGGCCGAGAAGAAACGCGCCAGGCGCTGGCGCACCCGGCTGCTCGGACGCAGCCGCGGCGGCCAGGCGACCCGCAGCCGCCGGTCACGGGCATCGACGAAGATCTCGACCCGCGGGCTGACCCTTCCGGCGGCCTGCGCGAGGCCGCCGGCCCCGGGGCGGCGCAGGCGGTGGAGCACCGCCTCGACGTGCTTGCAGGTGCCGAGACCGTTGACCGCATGGTCGAGGCAGGTGCAGGTGTTGATCCGCTCGGCGAGGGAACGGATCTCCACCGTGTAGCGACGTCCCTCTGCGACCCCGACCTGCCAGGTCGAGAAGGGGGGGGCGAGGTCCTCACAGCGCTCGATCGCGAACGACTCGGACTCGCCGCGCAGCACGCGGCGGACCCGCTCGTCGGCATCGCTGGTCCGCCAGTCCCCGGCCGGCGGCAGGCGCCGTGCGCCCGCGCCACCCTTCCGGCTCTTCCCTGCCGCTGGTCTCCCGGTCATCCGTCTCCCTCCCCCGTTGCGCGGCGCCTCCCCGGGTGCCGCTCGACACACCCGTGGATCATCGCTCAAATGAGGCGCCGCGCGCGCCCCCGGACCGGGTACGGGCGGCCTCGAGAGCACCCCGGCATGGGCCAGTGTAAACAAGAGTTGAAGAGGTGTTCACTTATAATATATTCTTGGCTGTACGGACGGTGACCCTCCCTCCGCGGTGGCGCATCGAGGTGCAGGCAACGAGCATGGAGTCGACCATGGACGCGGCAACGAGACCGCCGGGGCCGGTCCCGGCGGGGACCGAGCGGGTGCGCTGGCGGGTCGCGGGGATGGACTGCGCGAGCTGTGTCAGCAAGATCGAGGGGGCGGTGGCCGCCCTGCCGGGGGTCTCGGACCCGCGGCTGAGCTTCACCCGCCAGATCCTCGATGTGGCCCTCGACCCGGTCGCGACCCGCCGCGAGGAGGTCGAGGAGAAGGTCCGCGCGCTCGGCTACGCGGTCGAGCGGGTCGCCAGCGAGCCCGGCGCGCCCAAGGCGGCGCGGGCCGAGCCCTGGTGGCGCACCGGCAAGGGGCGGCTGGTCTGCTTCGCCGGGGCGCTGCTCGCCGCCGCCGCGCTCGCCGACCTCTTCACCCACCCCGACAACCACTGGATCTTCGCGCTCGCGGCGCTGGTCGCGCTGGTCCCGATCGCGGCCCGCGCGGCCCGCGGGGTGCGCGCCGGGGCGCCGTTCAGCATCGAGACCCTGGTGACCATCGCGGTGGCCGGCTCGATCGCCATCGGCGCCGCCCCCGAGGGGGCGGTGGTGGTGTTCCTGTTCGCCCTCGGCGAGCTGCTCGAGAGCGTGGCGGCGCGCAAGGCGCGGGCCAGCATCGAGTCGCTGGCCGACCTGGTGCCGCGCAGCGCACGGCTCGTCGAGGGCGACGGGACCCGCGAGGTGGCGGCCGCCGAGCTGCGGGTCGGGGACCTCGTCGAGGTCCGCCCCGGCGACCGGGTGCCGGCCGATGGCCGCGTCGTCGAGGGGCGCACGAGCTGCGACGAGTCGCCGCTGACCGGCGAGTCGGTCCCCCGGGACAAGGCCCCCGGGGACCCCGTCTACGCCGGCAGCATCGCCCTCGACGGGCGGGTCCGGGTGCGGGTCGAGCGCACCGCGGCCGACAACACCATCGCCCGGATCATCCGCCTGGTCGAGGAGGCCGAGACCCGCAAGGCGCCGACCGCGCGCTTCATCGACCGCTTCAGCCGCTACTACACGCCGGGGGTGATCGCGGTCGCGGTGCTGGTCGCGGTGATCCCGCCGCTGGCGCTGGCCGCCCCCTGGGCCGAGTGGATCTACAAGGGGCTGGCGATCCTGCTGATCGGCTGCCCCTGCGCGCTGGTGCTCTCGACCCCGGCCGCGATCACCTCCGGGATCAGCGCCGGGGCGCGCCGCGGACTGCTGCTCAAGGGCGGCGCCGCGCTCGAGACCGTGGGCCGGGTGGTGACCGTGGCCTTCGACAAGACCGGCACCCTGACCCGGGGCGAGCCGCGGGTCACCGACGTGGTCCCGCTGGCCGCCAGCGAGGCCCGCCTGCTGGCGGTCGCCGCGGCGGTCGAGGCCGGCTCGAGCCACCCGATCGCGCGGGCCATCGTCGCCCGGGCCAGCGCCGCCGGGGTCGAGCCGCCACCGGTCACCGATGCCGGCGCTCACCCGGGCCGGGGGGCCAGCGCGCGCCTCGACGGGCTGCGCGTCGCGGTCGCCTCGCCGGCCTTCGCCGAGACGCTCGGGGCAATGAACGAGGAGATCCGCGGCGCCGCCGAGCGCCTCGAGGCCGAGGGCAAGACCACCGTGGTGGTGGTCGAGGGCGAACGGGCCGCCGGGCTGCTCGCGCTGCGCGACGAGCCGCGCCCGGACGCCGCCGACTCGATCGGGCAGCTCAAGCGGATGGGGATCCGGACGGTGATGCTGACCGGCGACAACGCCCGCACCGGGGCCGCGATCGGGGCGCTGCTCGGCACCGAGGTCGAGGCCGAGCTGCTCCCCGAGGACAAGCTCGCGGCCCTCGAGCGGCTGCGCGAGCGCGGCCCGACGGCGATGGTCGGCGACGGCATCAACGACGCCCCGGCGCTGGCCCACGCCGATGTCGGCATCGCCATGGGCGGGGGCACCGACGTGGCCCTGGAGACCGCCGACGCCGCCCTGCTCCACGACCGGGTCGGCGACGTCGTCGAGTTGGTGCGCCTGTCGCGGGCGACGATGCGCAACATCGCCCAGAACATCACCGTCGCGCTGGGCTTGAAGGCGGTGTTCCTGGTCACCACCCTGCTCGGCATGACCACCCTGTGGATGGCGATCCTCGCCGACACCGGAGCAACCGTGATCGTGACCGCCAACGCCCTGCGCCTGCTCGGGCGGGTGCGGCGCGGCTGAGCGCCGGGCACGGGATCCCGCCCCTGCCGCGGACCGTCCGCGAGGCCCT